>CADEEA010000014.1:2572-58653 GCA_902826245.1 uncultured Alphaproteobacteria bacterium
TCCGCGATGCGTGAAAGTTCACGCGCCGCGGAGGAGTCCACGGCGCGCCTAGGCGATCGCGGCGGCTTTTGGGGGTCTGTCGAGACCTTCGGGCGCGTTCGACAGCGCCGCGTCAACGCTCAGTGGCACACGCACGCGAAGCGACGACTGCACGAGCAGGGTCGTGTTGTGGAGCGCGGGCGCGATGCTGCCTGTGTGGGCGGCGCAGCAATGATGCGCAGGCTGAAACGGACCGTCAGGATACTGGTCTTGATCAGAAGCCGGTTGGATCAGGTCCGCGCCGCTTACGGCGTTATAGGTGATCGCCGCTTGCGCCAAATCGGCGGCCGCATGGGCGGGTGACGCTTCCTCGAACATGACGAAGGACAAGAGCGCGATGCAGAGCATCGCGACCCAACGCCTCCAATTCATGTCACTCGAAGCTTGCACGTGCTTCATCCCACAACGGGCGCCGCAGATTCGCGGCGCGCCTGCCTATATACGGCCCATGACCCACTGACGAACAGTAAACACATGATGGCGCCTACAACAAAATCAGGCCAGGGCGAACGTGTCGCAGCCGTCGCGGCGGCCGCGAGTATGACCAAAATGTTGCCGAACGCATCGTTGCGCGAGCAGAGCCAGACCGAACGAAGATTGGCGTCGCCGCTGCGCACTGGAAGCAACATTATAACAGCGCCCAGATTCACCGCTAAGGCGAGCACGCCGATCATGCCCATTGGCGTTGCCTCCGGAGACACCGGCGAAATGAGTTTCGCGATCGCCATCGCGAGGATTATGGCGCCCATCGTCAGCATGGCGGCGCTCTTCACCAATGCGGCGCGCGTGCGGACCAAGGACGAGCGCCCGATCGCCCAAAGTGTGACGCCGTACGTCGCGGCGTCCGCGGCGAAATCGAGCGCGTCGGCTTGCAGCGCCAACGAGCCGATCGCATGACCTCCAATCGTTTCGACCACGAACATCGCGGCGTTGGCGACGAGCACGATCCACAAGATGCGTCGCACTTTGGCGTCCAGGGGCGCCGCGCTGACTTTTCCGCAACACGCTTCGCTCATTGAGCGCCTCCGGCTTTACGCATCGCGCGGTAGAACGAAATCGACCCCGTAGGTGTGGGAATGACGCTGGTCTCCACCACCTTTGCAAACCCTGCCTCGGCCATGATCCGCACCATGATGCCTTCGGCGTTTGGCGTGGTGTTCTGGACGCCGTCCAAGATCTGAATCTGACGGAAAAGCGCGCGCATCAAACGCGTACGCTGCAGACCATAATCGGCGACATGCAAAGCGCCGCCGGTCTGAAGCGCGGCATGCATCGCGGCGAGACCGGCACGCTTCTCCTCTAAAGGCACTTGATGAAAGACGAGGCTGGAAACGATCTTGTTGGGTTTTCGGTCGGCCAATCGCGCCGCGTCGCTGGCGAAACCCTGCTCAAAATCGACTTCTAAGGCCGCTCGGCGCGACTTGTCGCGGGCGCGATCGAGTATTGCAGCGTCCGGATCGAGGCCAATAACGGTCGCGTCTGGAGCGGCCTGCTTGATAAGCAGCGCGAGTGTTCCTGTCCCGCAGCCCACATCGAGTATGACGTCGCCAGCAGCGGGCGCAATCTGCTCCAAAAACGCGCGCCGCCATACGGACTCGCGCGTCATCAGCGCGATCGCTGCGTCGTAAACCGGCGTTAGCGCAGCGTGCCCGAGTGCGGGTGTGTATGTTTCGCGTGCGGCTGTCATGCGGGAAGCCCATCGCGAAGCGGCGTACGCCCAAACCAGCGACCAACCTCTGCGGCGTAGCGCTCGTAGGTATCGCCGTGTTTTTCGCGAAGCGCTTCTTCTTCGATGCGCACTTGCACCAAAGCGAGCGTCCATGTTGCGGCGAGCACAGCGGCAGTCCCGATATGCGGCGACCAGAGAAAGAGCGCCAACACCGCGCCGATCATGCCCACGAAAATCGGGTTGCGTGACCAGCGGAAGAGGCCATGCGCGACAAGGGGCCCGGGTCCTTCCGTCGGCACGCCGATGCGCCATGACGCGCCCATCTGCACCTGTGCGATAGCGATGAGGATCACTGACGCGGCAAAGATCGAAGAGGCGATCCATTTGATGGCGGCCGTGTCGGCCCAGCTAGGCCGCCCAAGCGCAATTTCCCATTGAGGCGCCAGCCACGCGATCCCGGCCAGCGCCAGCGCAAGCAGCGTGGCAAGTTTCCAATTGCGTTCTGCCACGGCCTGTATCGGGGCATGGCGTCCGAAGCTGAACGCCTTGACCCCGTGGGTGCGCTCGACGCCGCGCACACGCAGTGCGGAGACGGCGATGATGGTGAGAAGCGCTGCAAGCGGCAACCAGGCTGGGGGCATGGGACAAGCTCTCGAAATCTGACAAATCCTGGTGTACATCCTCTAGTGACTAGAGGAGCAAGCCCCATGTTGCCGATTGGCCAGGTCGCCAAGACCACCGGCGTCAAGATACCCACCATCCGCTTCTACGAGCAGGAAGGCTTGCTCGCGGCGCCGGCCCGCACCGAAGGCGGCAGGCGCCTCTATTCCGACGCCGACGTGCGCCGCCTTGCCTTCATTCGTCACGCGCGTGCGCTCGGCTTCGACCTCGGCGACGTACGCTCATTGCTGGATTTGACGGATGAGCCTGACCGGCCATGTGCGGAAGCAGATGTTATCGCGCGCACGCATCTGGCGACCGTCGACGAACGCATCGTGCAATTGACCGCGCTCAAAGCTGAGCTGACGCGCATCGTGCGTTCCTGTGCCGGCGGCAAGGCCGCGCAATGTCGCGTCATCGAAGCACTCGCTGGCCACGAGCATTGCGCTCACGATCATCCGGAACCCAGGCGCCCGCGCGCGCGCAAATCTAAGGTCCGGGCAAAACCGAAGGCCCGCCGAACATGACTCTATTCTGGTATGGGCTGGCAGCGATCGCCGAGATCGCCGGCTGTTTTGCATTCTGGGCGTGGATCAGAAAAGGCGCATCGGCCTGGTGGTTGGTTCCAGGGATCGGCGCGCTAGTGCTGTTCGCCTGGGCCTTGACGCGCGTCGATACGGCGTTCGCCGGACGCGCTTACGCTGCGTATGGCGGCGTCTATATCGCGGCCTCGCTGCTTTGGCTCTGGAGCATGGAAGGGGTTCGGCCCGACCGTTGGGACATTCTTGGCGCGATCATTTGCCTTGTCGGCGCAGGCGTCATTTTGTTGGCCCCACGCTCGGCCTAACCCGCCGCGTTGCATCGCTCTCTTTCTTAGGCTTCGACGCCTTTGCGCATATCGGCGAACAGATTGCAGCTCGCTGAACTTCCGCCGCAGCAGGTGACCGTGCATTCAGCGGCGAAGGCTGAAAGCGTTCGCTCAAGCTTGCGCAGTTCGCGGATGCGATCACGAACGGCGGTCAAATGTTCGTTTGCGAGGTCGAGCGCCTCAGCACATGGCCGCTTGCCATCATCTGAGATGGCAAGCAATTGAGCGATCTTTTCGATCGGCATGTCGAGATCGCGGCAACGCCGAATGAAGACAAGGCGCGCGATGTCGCGTTCGTTGAAAAGACGGCCCCCGCCGGTAGCGCGGTTCGCGCGGGGCATCAGCCCCACCTCTTCGTAATAGCGGATGGTCGCCACCGCACAGCCGGCCATGCGCGCCGCTGCGCCAATGGCGAGTTCACGTGCTCGAGATTTTCGCATCTGCCCCACTTGCATCTCAAGTTACTTGAGGTCGTACGCTTGCTTAAATCAAGAGGAGGCGAGATGTCCGAAGATTCAACAGACAGGAGCTGTGGCTGCGGCGCAAATGCAGCCGGGGACAACGCTCAGTGCCAACTGCCCGCGGCGGATCTCGATGCGCGCATCGGACGTTTCGCGACGCTTTTCAGGCGGGCCTATATCGACAGATCGCTTGATGGCGGCGTCGTGGTTTGGCGGTTGCGGAATCTGCAAGGGGTCGAAGCTGAAAGCTTGCGTCTCGCCGAACTGGAGCGTGCATGCTGCGGCGGCTTGTCATTCGAGGTTTCGTCGCACCAAGACGAAGTCGTGTGGCGCATCAGCGGTCCGCGCGGTGCGCTCCTCGATGCCTTCTACGAACTTCCCATCGCGGCGCGACAGAGGAGGCCCGCGGGCATGCGCACGCTTCTTGGTATCGGCGCTGCATGCGCGGCGTGCTGTGCAGCGCCCTTCGCTTTGGCGTGGGCGGCGCCGCTCTTGGCCGCGGCGGGTGGAAGTTATTTCGCGTGGGGCGGCGATTGGTTGGAGTGGGCCTGCACCTTGCTGCTCGTGCTAGGGGCGGTGCTCGGTGTGCTGTTGGTGCGCCGCGTATTCTTCAGCCCAGCGCGCGTGCCAGTTCCGCGCGCGGGGACTTAGGCGCTCGGCTCTCGGGACGACGCAACAGCGTTGAATCCTTCTTGTTGGGCAGCGCCCGATCGTTCAAGCTTGAGCGACCCGATGAGATGACCTGAAACGGCCTAAGCTGCAAAAAATTTGGGCCTGTGAAGTGGGGTACAAAGCGGGGTATATTCGCCGGCCGGACACGGAAGCTCTGATAAACATTACGTTTTTGAGTTTTGGGAATCCCTCTCTGTCCGCCAGGAATTGACTCCAATTCGTTGTAATAATTCGATAAAATGGTCCACCCCTTTTCGGCCCCACCATCGGTCCCACCGGCTGACTATAGTTGGCGAGAAGATCATCATCGGCGTCTCTCTCGTCCGCGTGCGCTTGCGCAGAGCTGGATCGACTGGGGCGGCGCAGGTGCATGAGGATTTCCTGTTGTGATCGGGCACGTCGCCGCCGACCCGCTCGCGCGCGAACGCAGATGCTCACGCAAGCGCCGCTATGCTTGTGAGCGCTAACCGAACGAGATCGGCTTGGCCGCTGGTTCCTGTTTTCGCGTAGATGCGCTTCGAGTAATTTCGCGCGGTTTCAATGGTGATGCCTAGGTTTGCGGCTGCGGCAGTCAGACTGTTTCCGGCGGCGAGAGCGCTCACGAGCCGCGCTTCACTTGGCGTGAGCGACCACAATTGCTCGATGGCGTGCGCTGCCCGCGCGCTCGTTCGCGGAACTCGCACCGCTAGGGTGACGCCAGATGGCGCCGATGCAGCAAGGCCATGAGGTGCGATGGGTAGCGCAAGAGCGTCCCCGTACCGCCGCGTGCGACAAACGGCAGGCGCGATGGATGTTTGCTCCGTCAGCCTTGCAATTTCGCTTTGTTCCGATTTGGCGTGGTCTGTGAGCGTCCACGAAGCGTCGGCCGGCGCGGAGGCGATGACGCGACCGTCAGCGGAGACAGCGCGCCAGCTAATGTTCGCGCGCGATACCAAATCTTCGGTAATGGCTGCTCTCAGTCGGGTGTCTTCAAGCTGCGCGAAATTGCCCATAGCAATGGCGAGGTGAGGCGCCAGCGCGGTGAGCAAGGCGGAATCGGCCGCGCTTAAGTCTCCCACGCGTCGGAACACCGCCAGCCATGCACTCCAAACGCCTGGTTCCATGACCCTTAAGAGGCGGCCAAAGGGCAATTCGTCAGCCCCGCCTGCCTGAGCGCCGCCTGCACCTGGGACGCTGGGGTGTTCGGCCAATTCCTCAAGGGCGTAAACGCGCTCCGGGCGCATGTGTTCGGCGCCGTCTGGAAGCCGCCGGCCTTCAGTGGTGGTTGAACTCCATACGGTCGCCTGCGAGGCCGTTTGCTCGGCGCGCGCGAACGCGAGCGTCGCGGCGTCGGCAGAGCAAATCCGCGCGAGGCTTGCGAGAAATCCGCTCCAGCGATGAGACTCCCGCTCGCCGGCATGTATTGCGAGCACGATGTCCGCTCGTCCCGCGCCGCTGACCAAGCCAAACCTCCCATATGGGAGGCATATGAGACAGGTCTAACCGGAAATGTCAATGCAATGATCCCAAATGGGAGGCTCCAAGTGCGCTCCTGCATGAGAGCGTGCGACGGAATAGGAGGCGTCCATGGCCCGGAACTTGACTCACCTCGATCGGCTCGAGGCCGAGAGCATTCATATCCTTCGAGAGGTGGTCGCCGAGGTTGAACGACCGGTCATGCTGTATTCGGTCGGCAAGGATTCCGCAGTGATGCTGCATTTAGCGCGCAAGGCGTTCTTCCCCTCGCCACCACCGTTTCCGCTGCTGCACGTCGATACGACGTGGAAGTTTCGCGACATGTACGCGCTCCGCGATCGCATGGCGAAGGAAAGTGGGATGGAGTTGCTCGTGTACCGCAATCCCGAAGCGGAGGCCCGCGGCATCAACCCCTTCGATCATGGCGCTTTGCATACAGATATGTGGAAGACCGAAGGCCTCAAGCAGGCGCTGGACAAGTGGGGCTTCGACGCTGCCTTCGGTGGCGCGCGCCGCGACGAGGAGAAGAGCCGCGCCAAGGAACGCATCTTCTCGTTCCGCACCGCGAGCCACCGCTGGGATCCGAAAAGCCAACGCCCTGAATTGTGGAATCTCTACAACGCGAAGAAGAACAAGGGTGAGAGCATCCGGGTTTTTCCGATCTCGAATTGGACCGAGCTCGATGTCTGGCAGTACATTCACTTAAACAACGTTCCTATCGTCCCGCTCTATTTCGCGGCGCTACGGCCGATTGTGAACCGCGACGGCCTGCTGCTGATGGTCGACGATGATCGGTTTCCGCTGGCGCCGGGCGAGAAGCCAGAAATGCGTTCGATCCGCTTTCGCACCCTTGGATGCTATCCGCTCACGGGCGCGGTAGAAAGCGATGCGCGCACGTTGCCGCAAGTGATCCAAGAGATGTTGCTCACCACTACCTCCGAACGCCAGGGTCGCGCGATCGACAAGGATGCAGGCGGCGCGGGCATGGAGAAGAAGAAGCAAGAGGGGTACTTCTGATGCCCCGCGCCCCGAAGAAACCCGCCGTCTACAAAACAGACGCGCTTATCGCGGAAGACATCGATGCCTATCTGGAGCAGCATCAGCAAAAGACCCTGCTCCGCTTCATCACCTGCGGCAGCGTGGACGACGGAAAGTCCACGCTGATTGGGAGACTTTTGTACGATTCGAAGATGATCTTCGAGGACCAATTGGCTGCGCTCGAAGCGGATTCGCTGCGTGTCGGCACGCAGGGGCGGGAAATTGACTTCGCGCTGCTTGTCGACGGCCTGGCCGCTGAACGCGAGCAGGGCATCACCATCGACGTCGCCTATCGTTTCTTCTCCACGGAAAAGCGCAAGTTCATTGTCGCTGACACCCCCGGTCACGAACAATATACGCGCAACATGGTCACCGGCGCCTCAACGGCGGATTTGGCGGTTATCTTGATTGACGCGCGCAAGGGCATGCTCACGCAGACCAAGCGGCACAGCTACCTCGCACACCTGATCGGCATTCGCCACATGGTGCTGGCCGTCAACAAGATGGATCTGGTGGGCCATGAGCAGGCCGTGTTCGACAAGATTGTCGCCGAGTACAGCGCATTCGCGAAGAGCATTGGTATTGCGGCATTTACGGCAATTCCAATTTCCGGATTCAAGGGCGACAACATCACCGCCGCGCCCTCGCCAAACACGCCGTGGTATTCCGGCCGGAGTCTCATCCATCATCTGGAGAGCGTGGAGGTTGATGCAACAGCGGGCCAAGCCAAACCCTTCCGTTTGCCGGTTCAATGGGTGAGCCGGCCCAACCTGGATTTCAGAGGTTTTTCAGGGTTGATTGCATCCGGCGCCGTTGCGGTAGGCGACAGGGTGCGCGTAGCCCCCTTGGGCAAGACCACCCAGGTTTCTCGCATCGTAGCCATGGGGGGAGATTTGACGACGGCGGTGTCCGGTCAGTCCGTGACTTTGTGTTTCACCGACGAGGTCGATTGTAGTCGCGGTGATGTCATCGTCGCCGCCGATGCCGCGCCGCAAGCGGCCGATCAGTTCGAGGCTGCCTTGGTTTGGATGTCGGACGAAGAATTGCTGCCGGGCCGCGGGTACTGGTTGAAGCTGGGTGCGCAGACCGTGACGGCCACTGTGCAAGCGCCCAAATACCGGATTAATGTCAATACGCTCGAGCACCTGGCGGCGAAAACCCTCGACCTTAACGCCATCGGCGTAGCAAATCTCACCACCGATCGGCTGATCGTGTTTGAACCGTACGCCGACAATCGCACGCTCGGCGGTTTCATATTGATTGACAAGTTCACCAACGCGACGATCGCAGCCGGCATGCTGCATTTCGCGCTGCGTCGCTCGCAAAACGTGCATTGGCAGCCGGTGGAAGTTGGCCGAGCGCATCATTCCGCGCTGAAAAACCAGAAACCGGCGGTGTTGTGGTTCACAGGCCTCTCAGGTGCGGGCAAGTCGACGATCGCCAATTTGGTCGAAAAGAAACTGGCGCGGATGAACCGCCATACGTTCCTGCTGGATGGCGACAACGTTCGTCACGGACTGAACAAGGACCTGGGCTTTACCGACGCTGACCGGGTCGAAAATATCCGGCGCCTCGGAGAAGTGGCGAAGCTCATGACTGACGCCGGGCTGATCGTTATCACGGCGTTTATTTCGCCGTTTCGCTCCGAGCGCGAAATGGTCCGGCAGATGATGGGTGCGGGCGAGTTCTTCGAGGTCTTCATCGATACGCCTCTGGCGGAAGCCGAAGCGCGCGACGTGAAGGGGCTCTACAAGAAGGCGCGCGCGGGGCAGCTGCAAAACTTCACCGGCATCAGTTCGCCTTATGAGCCGCCGCTCGATCCGGAGATTCGAATCGATACCACAAAGATGACGCCAGATGAGGCCGCTGAGCTGATCGTGGCGTGGCTCATCCCATGAGCGTTTTCCCGGAAAATGTCGCGCTCACGCGTGCAATAGCAACAAAAGCGGGCGAACTCTTGCTTGCGTTTTAGCGATCGAATCTGTTTTCCGACAAGGCCGTGGGCCAAGCGCGTTGCGACAGCGGCTATCAGCCGGCGGCACTGGGGAAGATGCTGCGCCTGATCGATCTTCTGGAGGAGATCGCAGGGGACACATAGCACAACAACAGGTGAGTCCGGGCCGACACGTCACCGAGCTTGCGATCCTAAGCTTGGTTGCCGACGATGGCGCCATTGTTGGTGACGGTTACGGTCTTGCCGTTCTTGCGAATAGCGTAACCGGCGATGCCGCCGACGCCTGGGTCCATGAGCGTTCCCCCCCCGCTCACGGGCGAACCATTGGACCCAGTCGTTGCCGCTGCTCCGCCCGCGCCGCCGGCGCCGCCGCCCACGTTCTCACCGGAGCCGCCAGCGCCTCCGCCGGTCGTCGTGCCAGCTGCGCCATCATTGGCGCCAGTGCTAACGCCGTCGAGACCCGGATCGCCCTTCGGGCCGCCCGCTCCATTGGGGAAGCCTCCGCCGCCTCCGCCGCCAACGCGGTCGACTTCTGCCGCTATTGTCCACTTGCCTCCGCCTCCGCCGCCTCCGCCTCCGCCGCCTTTCACCTGGCCGCCTGCATTCACAGTCACCGCAATGTTTTCTTGTACGTAAATGGCGTCGCCGCCCGATCCCCCAATCGAACCGGGGAGACTCGAGGCGCCAATGCCGCCGCCGCCGCCGCCGCCATACACTTTGCCGGTGATCTGCAGCGCGAGCGAGACTGTAAAAGCGCCGGACGGCCACACGCCAGTCTCTATTGCGTGTCCGGCGTCGCTCGTCGAGGCGCCCGCCGCGCCCATGAGCGTGATGTTGGCTGCTACTTGGAAAGTCACGTTTGCGTTCTGAGCGCCGCTATAGCCTGCGGCGTTGGCCAGAGTGCGGAGATTGACTGGACCGGTCCCGGTGATCTGGATGGTTTGTACGAAATCCGCTGGGGGTGGAGGCGGTGGAGGCGGCGGCGGCGGGGCCGCGCTGCATGACCCTTGTGTCAACGAAGTCCGATTGCCTGCGGGATCGTAGACATAGTCAATCACGCAGCCATTCGCGTATTGCGCTCGCTTGAGGCGGCCAAGCTCATCGTATTGATAGTCTACGGTTTCAGCGGCGGCATTCCGCACATCAAGAAGCGTATTGATTACGCCTCCAACGAAGAGGTTGAGAAACACGAGGCGTCGCGAGACCATAGGTCCAAGCTCCTGCTTCCGCCAACTTCGTTGTTGCCGCAATTCAGAGGAGAGAGATTGACTTGTTGACTCCAATTCAAAGGAGAGAAATAGGGTTGGTGTCAAGTTGGAAAACACGAGGAGGCCTCGGTGCGTTCGACGTTTGGCGCTTTCCAGTCTAGCGGCATCGAGTTGAGTGTTTGGGCGAGAGGAATCTTGCGGGCGCGGTTTATTCAAGCGCTGGGGGCCTTCTTTGTTTTCGCGGCCGTGGGCTTTGCGTCGGCTGCCGGCGCCGACACGCCAGCGGTGCGGATCGGTGTAGCAGACCTCATGACGCCTGGCGCCGCAGATACGTACTACAATCAGCCTTGGACGGCGCCCGCAGACTTGGTTCGGGTGCCGGCTGCGCCGCCGGAGATTGCGGCGCAAGCCCGCGCGCTCAACAATGACGTAGATTTGATCTACGATTACGTCCGCAACAACGTCGATACGGTTTGGATTTACGGACTGCAGAAGGGGTCGCTGGGCGCGCTAATCGATCGCTCGGGAACGCCGTTTGATCAAGCCAAATTGATGGTCGACTTGCTGCGCGCGGCTGGCCACAGCGCCGCATATCGCGCTGGCGACATTACGCTGAACGGGACCCAATTCTCTGCCTGGACGGGCATCACGAGCGCTAGCGCTGCGTGTCAGTTGTTGTCGAGCGGGGCGATTCCGGCGGCGGTAAATGGATCAACGTCGACGACGTGCAGCTATGGTGCGCAAACTGTAACTAGCGTGACCATGTCCCATATCTGGGTGAGCGTCACCATAGGCGGCCAGGCCTACCTATTCGATCCCAGCTACAAACCATATTCCTTCAACCCCGGCGTTGCGAACCTGAGCACCGCAGCAGGCCTGACCTCTGGACAGCCCCTAACCAACGCTGTCGCTGGAATGACATCGGGAAACGAATCCAGCGTCGCCTACGTTCGCGGTCTTAACGGCGGCAGCTTGAACTCGACGCTGCAGAATTATGCAACGCAGCTGCAGAGCTATTCGCTGTCCAATCTGCCCGGCGGCGCTGTTTTCGACCTTGTCGGGGGGCGGGAGATCGTTCGTTTCGAAACGCCTACCGGGGGCTTGCGTCAAACGGCCCTGCCTTATTCAGCGAGCGTGGCCCATTCTTGGTCAGGAGAAGTGCCCGATCAATACCGCAGTCGCGTTCGGGTGGTGATGGGAATTGGGACGTTTCAAATCATCAGCGCAAGCGTGTTTGCCGACGAAACCTACGGGCGTAAGCTCGTCATCGCCACCAATTTCAGCCAAGCGACGCCAGTTGGATTCCCCGGTTTGGTTGTTAGGCTGCAATTGACCAATTCCGCTGGAGTCGGCGTGGACATGGCCGTTGGCCCGGTCATGGACCCGACTCCTGAGCCGAACTCTACCGTTACCTTGTCGGTTGATCATCCTTATGCGGCGCAGTCTGGCGCCTATATGGACATGTCGACATCGCGAACGCTCGCGGTGGCCTTACCCCTGACAATTGTGCAGGGATGGGGTGACGCCGGCCCCGGCCTTGTTGAAGCCTGGGGAAGCCGCCTTGAAGGGGCCGTCCCTCCGCTTCCGACGACAACAGAGTGCGATTGTTGGACGTCCTATTTCAGTACGACAGGGGAAGCCCGGCGTGAGCAAATGGCGGCGAGTTGGTTGGTTCAAGCCTCGCTCGCCGCGCGGTTGAACGCCGAGATCGGCAACAGCGTATTTACCCACCACCATTCGATAGGCGTCGTCGCCGCCGACAGCATTATCGAGATGGTCAATCCAGATCCGCAGCATCCGCCGGTCGGCACCTTTTATTCGGTGAAGGACAGCTTCGACCGCATCGATGTGGAGTCCGGCATTTCGGTCACAAGCGTGAGCGCCAATGCGATTGACCGGCGCGCGGTGATTCACGCGTCCGCCCTGGCGTTCGACGCGCTTGAGGGAAGCGTCGCCGCCCAGATTGCAGATTTGCCCGACGTGAGTTCGGCGCCGACGCGCTTTGAGTGGGGCAATGCGCCGCCAAGCGGGGAAGATCCCTCCGCCACCGGCGCCAGGCGCATCTATGCTTTCAACGCGGCCAACGCAGCCCAAGCGGCAAACATCGTCAAAGTGGAGGGCGCGACGACTACTGCGAGCAACGGCATGCATGGCGGGGGCGAACCCATCATCGGCAATGGCGAGATGCAGCTTCGTCGCACCCGGCTGGCGAACGCCATCAGCCAGTATGCGTCGGCGGGGTTCAACGTGGTGGCGATGGGAGAGGCGTTTCTGGGGCCGGGGCAGCGCGGCGGCGCTTACACGCTGACGGCTTGGACGCCCCCGCCTGCGGCGGTCTACGATTACGAGCATACCCCATCGCAGCAGCGTGGCGGCGTGCTGGCGGCGACGCGCTACATCAATGGCGAGCCGGTCGAGATCGCGCATATCAATGTCGGCGCCTACGACAATTCCAAAGGCGGGGGCGGAGGCGCGCAGGCGCAGCACCAATCGCAATACGATCCCGCCGCGGCCGCCGACGTGTTGCGTAGCCGCTTCGCGGACCGGTCGAGCGCGGTGGGCGTCGATCTGCGCAATGGGGGCGTGACCTATTCCGCGCCCGCGTCGATCAATGTCGGGGCCGGGGAGTTTCCCTACAGCCTGTCGGCAGGCCTGGTGTGGCGCGGCGGCAACGAGACCAGCGAGCTGTTCGGGCCGGTGGCGCATACCCAGCCGCAGACGCCGTGGACCAGCAATTGGGAGAATTCGCTGTCGATGTCGGGCAGCGGTATGGAGGCGATGGGGCGCACCGATCTGCGCGCGGCCACAGGAACGATCGCGGCGTTCATTGCGATCCAGGACATCTACAAGGCCGCGCCATCGACACAACGGGAGGCGGCCGCGCAATTGGCGGCGGCATGGTGGATGCGCCAGATGAGCGGCAATGTCGTCAGCGTCAGCGTCGGCGCCGGTACGCGGCAATTCCTGCGCGACGCTGGCGGCGCCTGGTTTTCGCCCGGCGCGGAGAGCTACGCGACGCTGACCCAGACCGGCCAGCGCGGGATCCGCACCGAGCGGCGCTGCCCGGTCGATCATCGTATAACTTTTGTCGGGACCCGAGGCTGGGACTATTCCGCCATGAGCTTCCGGGTCGTCAATAGCGGCGGCGACGCCCAGAATTTCGGCTTCTGGCAGAACACGTTCTACGAGCCTGGCGGCGGCGCCGGCTCGCCCTGTTACCGCCCGCGCGGGTTCCGCATGAGCAGCTGGACGTTTCCGCGCGGCGTGAGCGTGAACCTGACCTACCAGGCGCCGTCTTCGATGGCGATGGAGCAGCTGGTGTCGGTGAGCAATTCGCTCGGGCGCAGCATTACTTTCACTTACGATTCCGAGCGCCGGCTCTCCGGCTTCAGCAACGGCTTGTCCGGGGCCGATCAGCGCACGGTCACCATCGTGCGCGACGGCGCCGGCAAGATCACCGCAATGACCGACGCCGCCGGCGCGCAGACGCGCTTTTCCACGACCGTCAGCGATCAGCAGAACCTGCTGAGCGAAATCTTCGACGCCAACGACACCACGATCCCTTCGCTGCGCTACACTTACGATGCGCTGGAGCGGGTGATGGAGGCGCGCGATGCGGAGGCGTTGCAGGACCCGGCGACGCCGCGCAATCCGTACATCTTCCGGCTCGCGGGGGTGCGCGGGGAGCGCGAGGATCCGCTGGGCGGGCGTTACGGCGTGTTGTACGATGCGCGCAGTCGGCCGTTCCGGCATATCGATGAATTGGGGCGGGCGACGAATTTGTTTTATGACGGGCGCGGGCGGGTCACGCGCACCGTCTATCCCGAGTTGGACGAGGAGCGGCTGACTTACGATGGCCGCAACCGCGTCACCCAGATGCGGCGCGTGGGCAAGCCGGGTTCGGGGCTGGCCGATCTAATCATCGCCGCGGCTTGGAACGATGCGTGGAACAAGCCCGCGAGCATCATTGACGCGCGCGGGTATCGCACCGATTTCGCTTATGTCGCCTCTGGGCTGGGCGCGGGCGAGATCGCCAGTGCGACGCGGCCGGCGGCGAGTGGCGCTGCGCCGATCGGCTCGGGGGCGCGGCCGGTGTATTCGTTCAGCTATGGCTCGTTCGGGCGGCTTGCGAGCAGCACCGACCCGACCGGGCTTGTTGTACAGAATGCTTATGCCGCCGGCGCGCCGTTCAATCTCAACTCCACCACGCTCAATCCGGGCGGGCTCGGCGCGGTGACGAGCTTTGGCTACGACGCCATCGGCGATCGAATCTCCGCGATCGACCCGCGCGGCAACGCGACTTCCACCTCGTACGATGCGATGCGGCGGCCGCTTGTTGTACGACATCACAATGGCGGGACGGGCGCGGCGCTCATCGCCGCCGAGCGCGCGAATTACAATCTGCTCGGGCAGGTGACCTCCACCGATGCCGGGACCTCGTTCGCGGGAACGCTTGTCGCCGCCTGGGCCACGACAGAAAGTCGCACCTACACGCCGACGGGGCAGGTGCGAACCGTCGCCAATGGCGCGGGGAACGTCACCACCAGCGCCTACGACGGGCTCGACCGCGTGCTTTCGGTCACCGATCCGGTCGGGCGCGTCACGCGCAACGAGTACGATGCGGCGGGGCAGCTGACGCGCGTCATGCGCGCGTATGGCTCGCCGCTGCAGCAGGATTATGCGCGCTACACGTATTCGCTCAACGGCCAGCGGCTGAGCGTGCGCGACGCGAACAATAATCGCAGCGAGTATGCGTACGACGGCTTCGACCGCTTGAGCCGGCTCACGTTTCCGTCGGCGACACTCGGCGCCAATGCGGTGAACGCGGCGGACTTCGAGCAGTACGGCTACGACGCGAACGGGAACAGAACGAGCCTGCGTCTGCGCTCGGGCGAGAGCATTGCGTTTGTGTACGACAATCTCAATCGCGAGACTTTGAAGGATATTCCGGGCGGAACCGCGAGCGATGTGTACAGCGCTTACGATGCGGCGGGTCGGCGGCTGAGCGCGCGGTTTGCAAGCGCGGGCGGGCAGGGGGTCATCTACGCTTACGACAGCGCCGGGCGGCTGACGAGCGAGACGAACACCATCGGAACATCACGCGCGCTGAGCTTCCAGTACGACGCGGCCAGCAATCGCACGCGCGTGACTTGGCCTGACGCGTTTTTCGCGCAATACACGTATGACGCGCTCAACCGCTTCGACCTGGTGCAGGAGAACGCCACGACAACGCTGGCAAACTACGATTACGACCCGCGCGGTCGTCGCGATTTGCTCACCAGAGGAAATGGGGCTACAAGCGACTATTCCTACGACGCGGCGTCGAGATTGACGGGGCTGGCGCACGATTTGCCTGGCGGGACAGCGGACGATCAAACATTCGGCTTTGCTTACACGCCGGCGTCGCAGCTCAGCCAACGCACGGCCGCCAACGATAATTATTCGTGGACCGGCGCGAACATCACGCGCGCGTACACCCGCAACGGCTTGAACCAATACACCGCGATCAGTGGAACCGCGCAAACCCACGACTTACGCGGAAGTCTCACGAACGACGGCGCACGCACGTTTGGCTACGATCTGGAAAACAGATTGCTCAGCGTCGCCGGCTCGGCATCCGCAACTCTCAGCTACGACCCGCTGGGCCGCCTGCGCAGTTATGCGACTGGCGGCGTCACAACCGACTTCTTGTACGACGGCGACCGCCTCGTCGCCGAATACAACGGCGCGGCCCTCACGCGCCGCTACGTCCACGGATCGGGTGTTGATGAACCGCTCGTGCAATACACCGGCAGCGGAACCGCGAACCGCGCTTATCTGATCACGGATCACCAAGGCTCTGTAATTGCCGAAAACGGTACAACAACCACACGCTACAGCTACGGCCCCTACGGCGAACCGAACACCTGGACCGGCAGCAGGTTCCGCTACACCGGCCAAATCGCTTTGCCAGAAATCCAGCTCTACCACTACAAAGCCCGCGCATACGATCCGCTGCTGGGCCGCTTCCTGCAAACTGACCCCGTCGGGTATGAAGACGATCTGAACCTCTATCAGTACGTCGGAAATGACCCGCTGAACAACACAGACCCGACAGGGCGGAACACGGCGGCGGGAGCTGCGATTGGATGTGCGGTTACAGGCCCGGCATGCCCAGCGGGAGCCGTGGTCGGAGCGGTCGTTGGAACTGCCGTCGTAGTGGTGTGCATCATCTTCTGCGACGATGCGGTTCAGGCTCTTCGAAACGACGAAGCACCACATGTGGAGGTCGACGAGACTGGCAAGGTCCACGGCGAATTGCCGGATGCGGACGACGTGCGAGACGAGGACATTGATGATGCCATTGACGCCCTAGACGAGAGCATAGGCACCCGCGAGGACGAACAAGAACGTGCCCGCGAGCGCGGCCAAAACACCAGCGAGGATCGGGGCGAGCGGCAGAGATACCGGAGCCACCAGGATCGCATCACACAAGAACAGCGGGTACGCGACGACCTTGAGCGGCGACGGCAGCGAGAAGAAGACAGGCGGCCCCCGGACGACGAACGGCGGCGGCCACGTTAAGACGAGGCGTTTGGAGGCCAAGGGTCGAGTGCAAGACGCGAAATCCTTCGAGGAAGTGGTTCAGGAATTCCTGACGCAAGGCGGTCTTGGCGAGGGGCTGCCTGAAAAGCTGCTTCAAGCATTCCAGAGAGGGTACCCCGTGTCCAACCTGGAACCGCTCCTCCGACATCCCAGTGAGTCGGTAGCCAAGTCCGCCAGTTGGGTGCTGTCGGAGCTTGGCAAGAAAGGTGGTGATCTGGTTGCCATTTCGGTGGAATTGCTCTCACACCCCGTCGATCAGATCAGAGCCGACGCAATTTCGAATCTGCTGGCGAACTCAGATCGCTGCCCTCCCGCCGCCGCATGGTCGGTGATTGGCCGCTATCCAAAGGAGACGGAGCGGATCAAGGAGGAGATCGTCAACTACCTGGCGCGGGCGCCGGTGGACTTGCTGAGCGAGGCGATATCCTCAACGTCTGACATCAGCGCACAAAGGCATTCGCTGGGTCTAAGCCTTCATACGAATTCGACTTCGGACGGGCGTGTCCACAAGGCATTGGAGACGGACGACCCGGTAGTCCGCGCATATGCCCTATCGGCGGCGCGTCGCCTGGAGTTGTTCGCCCAATCAATTTGGCGGGCTGCGGCTAGGTCGAGCGACCCTGTCATCCAAGCGAGCGGAGCCCGATGGCTTCGGGGGAAGCGCTAACAAAGGTCCCCCGCACTCGAACAAGCGTTCCCCATCCGCGCGAAAATTCTGAGTGGTGATTTGGGCCGCACAGCAAAGTACGGTGTAGGGCAAGATAAAGGCCGGAACTCTGGTCGCCACCTGGGCCGCGACAGAAAGTCGCAGCTACACGCCCACCGGCCAGGTCGCCAGCGTGACCAATGGCTCGGGCAATGTCACCACCAGCGCTTACGATGGGCTCGACCGCGTGCTTTCGGTCACCGATCCGGTCGGGCGCGTCACGCGCAACGAGTACGATGCCGTCAGTGACCTGACCCTCGTTTCTCGTCCTGGGGGAGCTGGCCGCATCATACGCCCAGATGCGCCCTCTTGTGTGCTCAAAGCGCAACACCTACCTCCATCTGAGCAACACCACCTGCCCGTGTTTGATCGTCCTTGACGGCGGTCACGCGGGGACGCGTTAGGGGTCAGACATGGACATGGAAAAGCTCACGGAGCGCGCGCGTGGATTTGTGCAAGCGGCGCAAACTATCGCACTACGCGAACAGAACCAGCAGCTGGAAACCCAGCATCTGCTTAAGGCGCTGCTCGATGACCGTGAGGGTCTGGCGGCGGAGTTAATGCGCGCCGCCGGGGCCGATCCGCGTAGGGCGAGCGATGAGGCAAACGCCGCCGTGCAGGCGCTGCCGAAAGTGCAGGGCGGTAACGACCGCATGTATGCGGCCAACTCGTTCTCGCGGGCGCTTGACGCTGCCGAGCAGGCGGCGACCAAGGCAGGGGATTCATACGTAACGGCCGAACGCCTGCTGTTTGGCCTCGCCATCGCCGAAGGAAAAGCCAGCGAAATTCTCAAGAAAGCAGGGCTGACGCCGCAAAAGCTGGAACAAGCCATCGCCGAATTGCGCAAGGGCCGCACCGCGCAATCCTCGTCCGCCGAGGACCAGTACGACGCATTGAAAAAATATTCCCGCGACCTCACCGAGGAGGCGCGTAAGGGCAAGCTCGATCCCGTTATCGGCCGCGACGAGGAAATCCGCCGCACCATCCAGGTGCTGTCGCGCCGCACCAAGAACAATCCGGTGCTGATCGGCGAGCCGGGCGTGGGCAAGACCGCCATTGCTGAAGGCCTGGCGCTGCGCATTGTCAACGGCGACGTTCCGGAGAGCCTGAAGCACAAGAAATTGCTGGCGCTCGACATGGGCTCGCTGGTGGCGGGGGCGAAATTCCGCGGCGAGTTCGAGGAACGCTTGAAAGCGGTGCTGAACGAAGTCACCGCCGCCGAAGGCGCGATCATTTTGTTCATCGATGAAATGCATACGCTGGTCGGCGCCGGCAAGGCTGAGGGCGCAATGGATGCGTCGAACCTGTTGAAGCCGGCGCTGGCGCGTGGGGAATTGCATTGCGTCGGCGCCACCACGCTCGATGAATATCGCAAGCACGTGGAAAAGGACGCTGCGCTGGCGCGGCGGTTCCAGCCCGTGTTCGTCGCCGAGCCCAGCGTTGAGGACACCATCTCTATCCTGCGCGGGCTCAAGGACCGCTACGAGCAGCACCACGGCGTGCGCATTTCCGATGCGGCCATTGTGGCGGCAGCTCAGCTCAGCCACCGCTACATTACCGACCGCTTTCTGCCCGATAAAGCCATCGATCTGATGGATGAAGCCGGTTCGCGCCTGCGCATGGCGGTGGACTCCAAACCTGAAGAGCTCGACGAGCTGGACCGGCGCATTCTCCAATACAAGATCGAGATCGAAGCGCTGAAGAAGGAGAAGGATCCCGCCTCGCAGGATCGCGCCAAGAAGCTCGACGCCGAAACCAAGGAGCTGGAGACCCGCTCACGCGAACTCACCGCGACCTGGAGCGCTGAGAAGCAGAAGCTGCAAGTCACCTCCAAGTCCAAGGAGGAGCTGGAGCGATTGCAGAATGATTATGAGCAAGCCGTTCGCCGCGGCGATCTCGGCCGCGCTTCGGAGCTGAAGTACGGTCGCATTCCCCAACTCGAAAAACAGATCGCCGATGCGGAGAAGAAAGCGGGCGGCGACGGGCTGGTGAAGGAGGTGGTCGACGCCGAAGCCATCGCCTCGGTGGTGGCGCGCTGGACCGGGGTGCCGGTCGAGAAGATGCTCGAGGGCGAGAAGGCGAAGCTGCTGCAGATGGAAGACAAGTTGCGCGGACGCGTGATTGGACAGGAGCCGGCGCTGCGCGCGGTCGCCGACGCAGTGCGGCGCGCGCGCGCTGGCCTGCAGGATCCCAACCGGCCGATCGGCTCGTTCATGTTCCTGGGGCCGACGGGGGTCGGCAAAACCGAACTCACCAAGGCGCTGGCCGAATTTTTGTTCGACGATGAGCAGGCGATGAGCCGGGTCGATATGTCGGAATACATGGAGAAACACTCGGTCGCGAGGCTCATCGGCGCGCCTCCCGGCTATGTCGGCTACGAAGAGGGCGGCGCACTCACGGAAGCGGTGCGGCGGCGGCCCTACCAGGTGATCCTGTTCGACGAGATCGAGAAGGCGCACCCCGACGTGTTCAACGTGCTGCTGCAAGTGCTCGACGATGGCCGTCTCACCGACGGCCAGGGCCGCACCGTCGATTTCAAGAACACCATCCTGATCATGACCTCGAACGCGGGCGCGCAGTATCTGGCGGAGCAGCCGGAAGGCGCCGATGTCGATGATGTGCGCGGACCGGTGATGAACGAAGTGCGCGGCCGCTTCCGGCCGGAATTTTTGAACCGGATCGACGAGATCATCCTGTTCAAGCGGCTCGAGCGTGGCCAGATGAGCAGCATCGTCGATATCCAGCTGAAGCGCCTGGATAAGTTGCTGGCGGCACGGAACATGACCATCGAACTCGATGCACGCGCCAAAACCGAACTCGCCAAACGCGGCTACGACCCCGCCTGGGGCGCACGGCCGTTGAAGCGCGTGATCCAAAAAGACGTGCAAGACCCGCTGGCGCGGTTGATTTTGGAGGGCGGGGCGAAGGATGGCGACCGCGTGCGCGTGACGTTCGACGGGAATGATTTCCTCTTCAACGGCAAGAGCGAGAAGAAGGCGGCGTGAGACGGCCTCCGTTGGGTGGCCGTCAAGTCGTCACCAAATCCAGCATCGCTTTCGCCGCCGCCGGGTTGCGTTCCTTGGCGCCAGAGATGAAATACAGGAACACGTCGCCGGATTTTTCCCACTCGCGCGCGGTCGTTAGCCATTTCTTCAGCGCCGATTTTGGATAACCGGCTGGTTCGTCGGGCTTCGCCAGCTCAAGGCGGGCGTAGGTGAAATCGGCGGTGGGCTGCACGATCAGTGGGTGTTTTTCGGATTCGACCGTGACGATGGCGATGTTGCGGTCGCGCGCCAGCTTCAAGAACGCTTCGTCGGTGAAACTCTCGTGCCGCACTTCAATGGCGTGGCGTAGCTTGAGTTTCCCAAGCTTCTCCGGCAGCAGGTCGAAATAAGCACGCATCTCCGCGTCGTCGTATTTTTTATACGGTGCCATCTGCCAAAATAGCGGCCCCAGCTTCGAAGCTAATTCGCCGACGCCGCTACCCAGGAACCACTCGATTGACTGCGCCGCCTCGCGCAGATCCTTGCGTTGCACCGCTGCGCGCGGCGCCTTCACTGAGAACACGAAATCATCCGGCGTTGCCGCCGCCCATTTCTTGAACGAAGCGGCGCTCTGGGTGCGGTAGAAGGTGGAATTGATTTCGATCGCCGTCACTTGCCGGCTGGCATATTCAAGCTCCTTCGCCGCCGGCACGTCTTTGGGATAGAAGGTCTCGCGCCAGGGCTCGTAGCTCCAGCCGCCGATGCCGACACGGATCATGGCTTCGCTCCTCAGCGCGGAAACACGCGCTCCACGGCGAATTCTCGCGCAGCGCGGGCCTCAAGCCAAGCCGGCGCGTTGACAATCACAGCCGCCGCCGCGGCGCGCCACACGGGGATGTCGGCGGCCTCGTTGCCGGCATAGACGAACCCGTCCGGAAACGCCGTTTGCAGTCGAGCGGCCTTGGCATGCGATTTCAAATTCACCCGCCCTTCGGAGGCGAAGACTTGCTCGAACAGGCCGAGATGCGTGGCGACCGCTACAGCGCCGGTGCGGTCGAACGCGGTCGCGAGCGCGAGCACGCGCCCCTCCGCCTTTTGTTCGCGCAACCATGCCAGCAGCGCTTCGTTGTAGGGCAGGGCGGCGGCGTTGACCGGATAGAGTGCTGCAAGCCTGGCTTTCGTGTGCGCTCGCCCGTGCGCGAGCCAGCTGAGCAACTTTATGAAGTTCCAAGGCCGCGCGAGGCAAAATCGCGCCATGGCGCTCGAAAACAGGTCACACCGGATCAAGGTCCCGTCGAGGTCGACGGCGAGCGGCGTCAGCATCAGCCGCCGGTGAAGCGCGGCGCGCGTTTTTCGGTGAAGGCGTCCACCGCTTCCTTGTGGTCGGCGGTTTCGTGCGCCAAGGCCTGAAACGCGGCGGAGAGCTCCAAAACGTCGTGCAGGCGCGCATGTTTCGCTTCGCTCAGCAGGCGCTTCGCCAAGCGCACCGCGCGCGGCGGGTTGACGGCGACCCGTTCGGCGAGCTTGCGCGCTTCGTCCATTAGCTGCTCGTCAGGCACGACGCGGCTTACCAGACCGATGCGCTGGGCTTCCTCCGCATCGATCGTGTCGCCGGTTAACGCCAATTCGGCCGCTTTCATCGGGCCGACGGCTTGCGTCAAGATCCAAGCGCCGCCGTCGCCGGGGATGATGCCGACCTTGACGAAACTCGACGCCATCTTGGCGGAGGCGCCAGCGATGCGCATGTCGCACAGAATGCCGATATCGAGGCCGAGGCCGATCGCATGGCCGTTGATCGCGGCGATGGTGGCGACTTCGACATCCGCCAGCGTACGAATAATCGAGTGCACGCCGCGGCGATAGTTCAGGCGTGTGGCGTCTGGCGGCGATTGCGGGCCGATGCCGGTGCGCTCGCGGATCGCCTTCAGGTCGCCGCCAGCGCAGAAGCTCTTGCCGGCGCCGGTGAGAATAAGTGCGCTGATCTCGGGGTCGTCGTTGGCGCGCATGCACGCCGCAGCGAGCTCGTGGCAATCTTCCGGCGTAGCGATGGCGTTGCGGCTCTCTGGGCGGTTCAAGGTCACGGTCGCGACGCGGCCGGATTTTTCGAAAGTGGCGAAGGTCATGGGGCCGGATTAGCGCAGGCGCGCGCTCCACACAACCGCGACTAGAGAACAGGCGGAAGGTGGCTCTTCGGAATGCGCTTCCGTTCGTGTCCGGTATTGGAGTTGTTGAGGTCTGATTCGCGGGCGTTGCACTGCATTGGGAGGCCTGTTGGATTCAGGAGCTGCATTGTGTCCGGAGTCTTGACTCACGCGGTCTTGCGGATTGCGGCGTCGATCCGCGCGGAGAGCGCGTTGCTGGAGACCGGCTTCACCAGATAACCGTCGATCCCAAGCTTTGCCGCCTGCTGGATGAATTCGACGTCGGCGCGGCCTGTCACCATGATCACTTTGAGGCCGCGAAGGCGCTCTTCGCCCCTTATGGCGGTCAGGGTTTCGATGCCGTTGAGCTTCGGCATCTCGGCGTCGAGCAACACTAGATCGAAAGGGCGCGACCTCAAGGTCGCCAGCGCCATGGCGCCGTCCTCAGCGTTTTGGATGTGGACGACGCCCAGTCCCCGAAGGCTGGTGCAGATCAGTTGGCGCATGGATTTTTGATCGTCCACGACCAGTACACGAAGGGTCTCGCGCGTTAACATGGCGGCCTCGCAGCGCTGCCTGCATCAGCTCAGCCGACACTGTGGTCACAGTTGCTTAACAAGAACCAAAGAGGGCTGCTGTTTAAGCGCCGGTCGCCAGACGTTGCTGTGAGCGCGCGTTGAATCGCTGCTCGAGCAGGGCGATCGTCTCGCCGACCTGCTCCAAAGTACGAACGCTGCGATCGTCCATGTCGTGCAGCCGCATCTCGATACGCTGGCGCAGCAAATCGAACTCGGCGGCGAAATCGGGCATGGATGTTGGCGACCGCGCTTCGATCAACGCGGCCAAGGCCTCGAGCCGCGCCGCGGGGTCGTTAGCTTCGATGGCGGCGAGCCGGGTTTCCTGTTGTTCGACAAAGCGTGCGATGTCGGCGCGAAGCTGTTCGAAGGCTTCGCCTTGGCGCGCTTCGATCTCGGCGATGCGTCCCTCGGCGCTGTTTATCTTCGCGGCCACGCGCTCGGCGCCGCGGGCCGCGGTCTCCAACTTGACGAGGCGACCTTCGGCATGGCCGGCCGCGCTCGCGCTATCGCTGGAAATCCGGCTGAGGGAACGGGTCAAGTCCTTGTGCTGCGCAGATTGCGCGTCGAGGCGATGGCGCAGATCCTCGACCTGCTGCGTCACGGAAATATCGTCTTCCGGTTCGCCAATCCGCTCGGCGAGGCAGGCGACATCATCGCGCAACGACGCCAGCGCGCGATTGACTCCGCTGCGGTCGAGCGCCTTCTCAAGGTGCAATTGCTGCTCGGTTTGGATTTGCTCCAGATCCGCCAGGCGTTCGGCGACCGGAGGGTCGGTCTCGGCGGCCAGCAAAGCCATGCCAAGCGTGCGGTCCATCAAGTGCAGGCGCGCGGCGATCCCGCATTGCTGCCCGTGCAGGCTGGCGAGTTCCCGCTCGAGCTGCTCAACCGCCTGTGACGCAGCACTCGTGACCGCTTCGAATTTCTGGGTGAACTTTTCGTCGACGCTGGCGACGTCGCTTGCGGTTTTCTCGAGCGCGGCCAAGGTGCAGGCTTCGACGCGGGCGACATTGTGGCCAAGCGCACGCGACTCTGCGGCATGCGCCGTCTCGACTTGGTCGAAACGTTTGGCGATGCGCTGGTCGCGGGTGTCGAGGTTAGCCGCAAAACACTCGCCGAGGGCTTCGAGCGCACTCCGCTGCTCGGCTAATGCGAGGCGATTTGAGTCCACGACGGCGACCAATCTCGTCTCTGAGGCGGCGAAGGCCTCGCGCATGCGCTCGCGGGTTTCGACGGCGCTTTGCTCGATGCCGTCCTCGGTCTTTGCCGCGAACTCTTGGAAATCGCGCTTGAGCGCCTGCAATGCCGCGTCGGCGCGCGCGGCGGCGGCCATGGATTCCTCGCGGATCGCCTGCAGCCCGCCCTCGATATTGGCGGCGGTGTCGAGCGCGAGGGCGGAGAAATCCTCGGCCACGGCATGCTTGAGCGCATGGTGGGCTTCCGCCAGCAGAGCGCCGGTCTGGTGCGCGCCCTTGGCGATATCCTCAACAAAATCCATGTGTTGGTGGAGGCGAGACAAGCGACCGGTAACATCGGCCGCGATGTTTTCGGCGCTCTGCCAGCGCGCCAGGCCATCCCGCTCCACGTCAGCGAGCCGTCGCTGGAGCAGGGTGAGTTCGGCGGACGCGGCCCGCGCATGCTCGCGTGAAGCGTCGCGCGTACCCAGCGCGACGCCCTCGGCGTCGCATACCCGCGCCTCCAGCGACAGCGCGGAGGCTTCCAAGGAGCGGAGCGCGGTTTCGAGGCCCGCCGTGGAGGCGCCAAGGCGTCGTTCCAGCGCTTCAACCCTATGGCGGTAGGCGAAATTTTCCGAGCCCTGGCGCGCCGGTCCGCGGACCGGCGCGATTTCTTCAGCGCTCATTAATTGGTGCAGGAAATCGGAGAGGTCCAAACCTGAAAGCTCGGCGGCATCCATGATTCTCCGACGCGTCGAAGGCGGCAGCTCGTCGAGTTCGTGAAACAGATCGCTCATCAATCGCCTCGCCGCCTGGGGGCAACCTGCGCAGGACGCGGTTAAGTTGGCGTAAAATAGAGGGATTTGTTGCGGCCCCTAAGGGCTATCGAGCGACCCAGCGGCTGCGGCGGAAGTCAAAAATTAGGATACGCGCCAAATTGGCAAATCATGTCATCCTGGCGGCAGGTACAGCGTGAACGATTTTCCACCTTAACAGCGCCGGATTCGCATGTTGTTCTGACGTAACGAGCAGGAATAGGTCTGGCGCCCTATCTTGTGCTCGTCGAGTTCGACGGAGGTACGATGTCTGAGGATATCTTTCGCAGCTACACGCGCACGTTCGAGCAGCGGCGCGAAGCGGAAATGCCGCTGGCGGATTTCTTAAGCCTCTGCCGTGAGGACCCGCTGGCGTACGCGACGGCGCATGAGCGCCTGCTGGCGGCGATCGGCGAACCCAGACTGGTCGACACTTCCAAGGACGCGCGCCTCGGGCGGGTGTTCATGAACCGCACCGTGCGGTTCTACCCCGCGTTCGCCGAATTCTACGGCATGGAGGAAACGATCGAGCGCATCGTCGCTTTCTTCCGCCACGCGGCTCAAGGCTTGGAAGAGCGCAAACAGATTCTCTATCTGCTCGGCCCAGTCGGCGGGGGCAAATCATCCCTGGCCGAGCGCTTGAAAGCGCTGATGGAGGAGCGGCCGATCTATGTGCTCAAAGCCGGCGACCAGATGTCGCCGGTATTCGAACATCCGCTCGGCCTGTTCGATCCGGAAATCTGGGGCAAGCGGCTGGAGGAGGAGTACAACATTCCGATCCGCCGTTTGACCGGATTGATGAGCCCCTGGTGCGTCAAGCGGCTCGATGAATTCGGCGGCGACATCACCAAGTTCCGGGTGGCGAAGGTAACGCCGTCGCGGCTGCGCCAGGTTGGCGTCGCCAAGACCGAACCTGGCGACGACAATAACCAGGACGTGTCTTCGCTGGTCGGCAAGGTCGATATCCGCAAGCTGGAAATGCACGCGCAGAACGATCCCGATGCGTATTCTTATTCGGGCGGCCTCAACCGCGCCAACCAGGGCATTCTCGAATTCGTCGAGATGTTCAAAGCGCCGATCAAGATGCTGCACCCCCTGCTGACGGCGACGCAAGAGGGCAATTATGTCGGCACCGAGAATATCGGCGCTATCCCGTACCAAGGCATAATCCTGGCGCACTCGAACGAAGCCGAGTGGCAGACCTTCCGTCACAACAAGAACAACGAGGCCTTCATCGATCGCATCTACGTGATCAAGGTGCCCTATTGCCTGCGCGTGCACGAGGAGCAGAAGATCTACGAAAAGCTGATCCGTGGTTCGGAATTGTCAGAGGCGCCGTGCGCGCCCGGGACGCTGGAAATGCTGGCGCGCTTTTCAGTGTTGTCGCGGCTGAAAGAGCATGAGAACTCCACTGTATTCGCCAAGATGCGCGTCTATAATGGCGAGAGCCTGAAGGAGGTCGATCCGAAAGCACGTACGCTGCAGGAATACAAGGATTCCGCCGGCGTCGATGAAGGCATGGAGGGCATCTCGACGAGGTTTGCCTTCAAAGTGCTGGCCGCGACCTTTAACCACGACACCACCGAAGTCGCCGCCGATCCGGTGCACCTGATGTACGCGCTCGAACAATCGGTGCGGCGCGAGCAATTTCCGCAGGAGCAAGAGAACAAGCTGCTTGAGTTCGTGAAGGCGGAGCTGGCGCCGCGTTACGCCGAATTCATCGGCAACGAAATTCAGAAGGCGTATCTCGAGAGCTATCACGATTTCGGGCAGAACTTGTTCGACCGTTACGTCGATTACGCCGACGCTTGGATCGAGGACGTCGATTACAAGGATCCCGACACCGGCCAATTGCTCAATCGCGAACTCCTGAACCAGGAACTCTCCAAGGTCGAGAAACCCGCCGGCATCGCCAATCCGAAGGATTTCCGCAACGAAGTGGTGAAATTCACGCTGCGCGCGCGCGCTGGCCATGGCGGCAAGAACCCGTCCTGGACTTCCTACGAGAAAATCCGCGAAGTGATCGAGCGGCGCATGTTCTCCCAGGTGGAGGATTTGTTGCCGGTGATCAGCTTCGGCTCCAAGAAAGACGGCGATTCCGAGAAGAAGCACGAGGAGTTCGTGCTGCGTATGGTGGAGCGCGGTTATACCGAGCGGCAAGTGCGCCGGCTGGTCGAATGGTACATGCGCGTCAAGCAGGCCGGATAGGCCGCGCGCATGCACATAATCGATCGGCGTCTCAATCCCGGCGGTAAGAGCTTCGCCAACAGGCAGCGTTTCCTGCGCCGCGCGCGCGCGCAAGTGCGCAAGGCCGTGAGGGAGGCGTCAAGCCATCGTTCGATCAAGGACGCCGGCAAGGGCGGGGAAGTATCGATCCCAGCCGGGGGCGTGCACGAACCGGTGCTGCGGCGCTCCACCGAGGGCGGCGTGCGCGATTACGTGTTGCCCGGCAACAAGAAATACATTCAGGGCGACGGGATACCGCGACCGGATCAGGGCAGTGGACAAGGATCGCGCGCCAGCGATTCCGGCGAGGGCGAGGACGAGTTCCGCTTCGCGCTTACGGACGAGGAATATCTCGATCTCTATCTGGAGGACCTCGAATTGCCGGACCTCGCCAAGCGGCAGATCGCGGGCGCCGAGGCTGTACAATGGCGCCAGGCCGGCTATTCCAGCGACGGCCCCCCGGCGCGGCTCTCGGTGCCGCGCACGCTGCGCCAATCCCTGTCGCGACGCATCGCGCTGAAGCGCCCGAAGGCGGATGAAATTCGGCAGCTCCGCGATGAGATCGAGCGGTTGGAGCGCGAGGGCGGCCATTTCGAAGAATTGGTGAAATTGCGCGCCGACCTTGAACATCGGATCCTACGCAGCAAACGCATCCCCTATATCGATCCGGTCGATGTGCGCTACCGGCGACTTGAGTCGACCCCAAAGCCGATCGCCAAAGCGGTGATGTTCTGCCTGATGGATGTGTCCGGCTCGATGAACGAGCACATGAAGGATTTGGCGAAGCGCTTCTACTCGCTGCTCTACCTTTTCCTCAATCGTCGGTACGAGCATGTCGACGTGGTCTTCATCCGTCACACACACGAAGCGCAGGAGGTCGACGAGCAGACCTTCTTCTATTCGCGCGAAACCGGCGGCACAGTAGTGTCGACGGCTTTGTTCAAGATGGAAGAGATTTTGCAGGCGCGCTATCCGATAAGCGACTGGAACATCTACGCCGCGCAAGCCTCCGATGGCGACAACACATCGAGCGACAATTCCGTAGTGCTGCAGCAATTGCGCGATGTGATCCTGCCGGTGTGCCAGTATTACGCCTACGTTGAAGTCGGCATGGACGATGAGGAGGAGCCGCCGGGCGGGGCGGGCGAGCCGTCCACCAATCTCTGGCGCGCTTATCGTCGCGTGTCGGTGGATGCGCCTTTCGCCATGCGCCGCGTGCGCCACCGCCGCGACATCTATCCGGTGTTCCGCGAGCTGTTCTCTCGCCGCACCGAAGCCGCGGAGGGCATATGAGCGGCTGCGATTTCTCCACCCATTCCCGGATTTGCGCGCAGCGCCAAGCCCGGGACCCAGGATCGTCGCCGCAACGCGTGTATATGCGGTCTATCGTGATCTTGGGTCCCGGAATACGCTGCGCGCATCAGGGGATGGGTGTGGAGGGGCCAGTATGAGCGTCCTCCTGTATAGGGGTCCCGACTGGGATTTCGATCTGATCAAACGCGTGCACGAGGCGTGCGGTGAGATCGGCATCAAGGAAATGGGGCTCGATCCCTATCCCAACCAGATCGAGGTGATCACCACCGAGCAGATGCTCGACGCCTACGCCTCCACTGGCATGCCGCTGTTTTATCGGCACTGGTCCTTCGGCAAACACTTCGCCCGCAACGAAGCCATGTACCGCAAGGGTTATCAGGGCCTCGCATACGAGATCGTGATCAATTCCAATCCTTGCTTGGTCTACATCATGGAGGAAAACTCCGCGACCATGCAGACCCTGGTGTTGGCGCACGCGGGTTACGGCCATAGCCATTTCTTCAAAAACAATTACGTCTTCAAGCAATGGACCGATGCTGACGGCATCCTGGATTATCTCGAATTCGCCCGCGGCCTGATCGCCAAATACGAGGATCGCTACGGTCAGGAGCAGGTCGAGCGCGTGCTGGATGCGGCGCATGCTCTGCAGAGCCACGGCGTGCATCGGTTCCCACGCAAGCGCATGCCGGATTTGCGTTCCGAGGAGCTACGCGAGGAAGAGCGCCGCCGCCACGGCGAGCAATTGTTCAACGATCTTTGGCGCACAGTGCCGGTGGGCCAGAAGCGCAAGGCCGGCGCTGACGAGGACGCAAAACGCAAAGCGCTGCTCGGGCTGCCGGAAGAGAATCTCTTGTACTTTCTGGAGAAAACCGCGCCGCGCTTGAAGTCCTGGCAGCGCGAATTGCTGCGCATCGTGCGGTTGATCAATCAATATTTCTATCCCCAGCGGCAGACCAAGGTGATGAACGAAGGCTGCGCTACGTTCACCCATCACCGCATCATGAACCGCCTGCACGAGAAAGGGCAGATCGACGACGGCGCCTTCCTCGAATTCCTGCACTCCCACACCAGCGTAGTGTTGCAGCCCGCGTTCGACGATCGCCGCTTCTCCGGCATCAATCCTTATGCGCTGGGCTTTGCCATGTGCAACGATATCGAGCGCATCTGCACGAAGCCTACCGACGAAGACCGAGAATGGATGCCCGATCTCGCAGGCCGCGGCGATCCCTATGGCGCGCTGTGCGACATCTGGGCGAATTACCGCGACGAGAGCTTCGTCTCGCAATTTCTGTCGCCGGCGCTGATCCGCGAGTTCGGTTTGTTCCGCGTCGTCGATGACGAAGACGAGGAGGAGATGAACGTCGCCGCCATTCATGACGAGCGCGGCTATCGCAATGTCCGCCGTGCGCTCTCCAAACATTACGACATCGCCTATCGCGACCCTGACATACAGATCGTCGATGTCGATCTCGCCGGCGACCGAAAATTGATCCTGAACCATCGCGTGCTCGATGGCGTGCTGTTGGAAGAGAACGACGCGCAAAAAGTGCTGCAACACGTCGCCGATCTCTGGGGCTATGACGTGAAGTTGGTTGAAGCCGACGATGCGGGCGATGAGCTAGCCGAGCACACCGCTAGCCCGCGCGGGGTGTTGGCGTAAGCCCCGCGGCTCAACGTCCTGCGCGCTCAGGGCCCTTTGGGACGCCCCCCCCCCAGGGACCGAGGAGCAAATTACCCCCTCGACGGTGTTTTTTTTGAAAAAACCTGTCTCCAATGGTGGCGGGCGTTGCAGAGTTGCTGTCCAGGGGCTAGTTCCGCCGCAAAATGGGTCCGATCTGAACGGGCTTAGGGAGCGATGCGCCAAGCCGATGAAACCCACACGCCGCCGAGTCTTTGTTGCGCTCGGTTCAATTGCGCTCGTCCCGGCGGGCTTTGCATATGCCACACCTCGCAGCCGCGCCGACCGCGGGTTTGAAGCGCTGGCGCAGCGCTGGCTCGACCGCTCGATGCGGCTCTCGCCGATTTCGGCGACCACGACTGGCGATCATCGCTTCGACACGCGCATCGATGATGTGAGCGCAACCGGGCGCGCCCGTGGCCTGGCCTTTGCGCACGAAATATTGGCGGCGCTCGATGCGATAGATACCGCGAGCCTAAGCCGCGCCAATCAGGTCGACGCGGCGATGCTCGCCAACGCGCTGCGTGCGCAAATCTGGCAGACCGAATCGCTGCAGAGCTGGGCCTGGAATCCGCTCGGTTATCAGTCGTTGGCGGGAGGTGCGCTCTACGGTTTGATGGCGCGCGAATTCGCGCCGCTGCCGCGACGGCTGGAAGCGGCGACCGCGCGTATGGAATTATTACCGCACTTGCTGGCGCAAGCGCGCGCGGAATTGCAGCCCGCGCGCGTGCCGACACCGCATGCGGAAACTTATGCCGCGCAAAATCCTGGGCTGAAGAGCATCGTCGTTGACATGATCGCGCCGCACAAAGGCGTGCTGAGTGTCGGTAAACGCGCGCGCTTGGAAGCGGCGATCGCTACCTTCAACGCCGCGGTGGATGAGCACCAAGCGTGGATAGAGGGGACTTTGGTTCCAGCAGCGCAAGCGGACTTCCGCGTTGGCGCCGAAATATTCGATGCACAGCTTGGCTTTACCCTACAATCAAACCTCTCGCGCGCGGAGATACGCCACCGCGCCGACGCGGCGATGGCGAGCGCGCGCGCGGAAATGTATCAAGTCGCCAGACGCGCGCTCGCCGGACGCGCCGATGCGCCCGTGACACCGGATGCGCCCACGCCGGAGCAACAACAGGTCGCGATCCGCGCTGCCCTCGATCTCGCCGCCGCCGAGCGGCCCGCGCGCGATCGCTTGGTGCAGACCTCGACGGACGCGACCGAGGAGGCGCGCCGCTTTGTCGTCGAGCGCGATCTCATCACCTTACCCGACGGGCCGGTGCGTGTGATCCTGATGCCGGAATTTCAGCGCGGCGTGGCGGTGGCGTATTGCGATAGCCCCGGGCCGCTGGAGCGGCACCTGGACACCTTCTACGCGGTGTCCCCGGTCCCCGACGATTGGAGCGAAGAGCAGGCTGCTTCCTTTCTGCGAGAATACAATACGCGCGGCATTCTCGACATCGCCGTGCATGAGGCGATGCCTGGCCATTATGTCCAGCTCTGGCATTCCAACCGCTATCCGTCAGTTCCGCGGGCGGTGCTTGGCTCCGGTTCGTTCGTTGAAGGCTGGGCGGTCTACGCCGAGGAGATGATGGTTGAGCAGGGATTCCGCGCCGACGATCCGCTCTACCGCCTCTCGCAGCTCAAAGTGCAATTGCGCACCATCGCCAATTCGATCATCGATTCCGCCATCCATGTAGACGGCATGAGCCGCGAGGAAATGATGCAGCTGCTCACCGAAACCGCGTTCCAGGAGGAGCGCGAAGCGGCGGGCAAATGGCGACGTGCGCAACTTTCTTTCACACAGCTCTCGACCTATTTCGTCGGCTTCCAGGAGCATCTGGAGACGCGCGCTGCGGCAATGCGCGCCTGGGAAGGCGACTTTTCGCTCAAACGCTATCATGACGGGGTGCTGGCTTTCGGCTCGCCGCCGGGGCGCTTCGCGCGACAATTGCTGCTCGATGAGCCGATCCAATGAGTGGGGCGATGAAGAACTGGCGTGAAAATCCCGCGTTCGACGGGCATGAGCAGGTTGTTTTCCTCAACGACGAGGTGCTGGGCCTCGCCGCCATCATCGCCGTGCATTCCACCGCCCTCGGCCCCGCCGGGGGCGGTTGCCGCATCTGGAGCTATTCCAAGGAAGAAGACGCGCTGACCGACGCGCTGCGGCTCTCACGCGGCATGACTTATAAGAACGCTATGGCCGAACTGCCGATGGGCGGGGGCAAAGCGGTGGTGTACAAAATGGGCGTAGACCGCGGCGCCTGCATGGAGCGGTTTGGCGCGGCGGTGGAGGCGCTTGAGGGGCATTACGTCACGGCCGAAGATGTCGGCGCCGGCGTCGCCGACATGCGCGCCATCGCGCGGGCGACCTCCTATGTCGCCGGCATCCCCAAGGAAGGCGGGCGCGCGGGGGGCGATCCATCGCCTTGGACCTCGCTGGGCGCTCATCTCTGCATCATGGCGCTGCTTGGTGGGGATGTCGCTGGGCGCACCATCGCGGTGCAGGGCGTCGGCGCGGTCGGCTTCGGCCTGTGCAAATTATTGCTGGAAGCGGGCGCGCGAGTTGTCGCCGCCGACGTCAACGCCGCCAATCTTGAACGCGCGGCCGCGATCGGCGCGGAAGTGACTGATGTCGCGCGCATCCACACCTGCGCTGCGGACGTGTTTTCACCCAATGCGCTAGGCGCGGGCCTCAATGCGCGCACGATCCCGGAGATCGCAGCGCCGATTGTCTGCGGCGCCGCCAACAATCAGCTCGAAACCGAGGATGACGGCGCGCGCCTGCTGGCGCGGGGGATCACCTATGCGCCGGACTATGTGGTCAATGCCGGCGGGATCATTAATGTCTCTGCGGAATATCTGGGTGAAAGCGAAGCGGCGGTGGAGGCGCGGGTGCGGGCGATCCCGCGGCGGCTGATGCTGGTGCTGGAGGCGGCCAAGGCGCAAGGGCTGGCGCCCCACCAGGCCGCCGACCGCATCGTGCGCGAGCGCCTGGAAGCGGCGAAGAGGGGATGAGGAACGTATGACCGGCCGCAACGCGCTTGATCTGCATGTGCCGGCGCCGCGCGCGCGCCCCGGCGACACGCCGGATTTTTCCGGCTGGTCGTTTCCTGAGCCGGGGGACACGCCCCGTCCAGATGTTGATACGCCAGCCGCAGAGCTGCGGGATTTCGCTTACGGGCTTATCCGCGTCCTTGACATGGAAGGCGCCGCGCTGGGCCGATGGGCGCCGCGGCTTGACGCCGACACCTTGCGGCGCGGGCTGAAGACGATGCTGCTCACGCGCGCGTTCGACGAGCGCATGCATCGCGCCCAACGTCAGGGCAAAACTAGTTTCTACATGCAGTGCCAGGGCGAGGAGGCGATCTCGATAGCCCAAGCGATGGCGCTCGCGCCCGACGACATGTGTTTCCCGAGTTACCGCCAGCAGGGCATCCTGATCGCGCGCGGCTATCCGCTCGTCGACATGATGCACCAGATTTATTCCAACCGGCTCGACCCGATGAAGGGCCGGCAATTGCCGGTGATGTATTCCTCGAAGAAAGACGGCTTCTTCACCATCTCGGGCAATTTGGCGACGCAGGTTCCCCAAGCGGTCGGCTGGGCGATGGCGTCAGCCTATTCCGGCGACGGGCGCATCGCATCCACCTGGCTGGGCGAGGGCTCAACTGCTGAGGGCGATTTCCACGCGGCGATGACGTTCGCGGGCGTTTATCGCGCGCCGGTGATCGTCAATGTGGTCAACAACCAATGGGCGATATCTTCCTTTCAGGGCATAGCAGGCGGCGAGAACACAACGTTCGCCGCGCGCGGCGTTGGCTACGGCGTGCCTGCGCTGCGCGTGGACGGGAACGACTTCCTTGCTGTTTATGCGGTCATGCAATGGGCCGCCGAGCGGGCGCGCTCCAATCTCGGACCAACGCTGATCGAGCATTTCACCTATCGCGCCGGGCCGCACTCAACCAGCGACGATCCAGCGCGCTATCGTCCCGCAGACGAGGCGCGCGCCTGGCCGCTGGGCGATCCGATTGAGCGGTTGAAGGCGCACTTGATAAGGGTGGGCGAGTGGAGCGAAGACCAGCACCGCGCGGCGCAAGAAGAGGCGATCGATACCGTTCGCGCCGCTGGCCGCGATGCTGAGAAGGTCGGCGTGCTGGGCGTCGAGGGCGCACACGAGATCGGCTCGATGTTTGAAGACGTGTACAAGGAGATGCCCTGGCATTTGCAGCGCCAGCGCGACGAGGCGGGAGCGTAGCCCATGACCTCGATGACCATGATCCAGGCGCTCAATTCCGCGCTCGACGTGATGATGAGCCGCGATCCCAAGGTGCTCACCTTTGGCGAAGATGTCGGCTATTTTGGCGGCGTGTTCCGCGTCACCGAACACCTGCAGCAGAAGTATGGCGCCAAGCGTTGCTTCGATGCGCCCATCAATGAGTGCGGCATAGCCGCCACCGCCATCGGCATGGCGGTATATGGGTTGCGCCCGGTGATTGAGATCCAGTTCGCCGATTACATGTATCCAGCCTACGATCAAATCGTCTCGGAAGCCGCGCGCATCCGCTATCGCTCAGCCGGCGATTACACGGTGCCGATGACGGTGCGGATGCCCTATGGCGGCGGCATTTTCGGCGGGCAGACCCACAGCCAAAGCCCCGAAGCGTTGTTCACGCATGTGGCCGGCTTGAAGACCGTGATTCCGGCGACGCCCTATGACGCCAAAGGTCTGCTGATCGCCGCCATCGAAGACGATGACCCGGTGATCTTCCTGGAGCCCAAGCGGGTCTATAACGGCCCCTTCGATGGCCGCCGCGACAAGCCGGTGCAGCCTTGGTCGAAGCACCCCGCCAGCGAAGTGCCGGAAGGGTATTATTCCATCCCGCTCGGCAAGGCGCAGGTCGTGCGCGAGGGCGGCGACCTCACCATGCTTGCCTACGGCACCATGGTGCATGTTGCGCTGGCGGCGGCTGAAGATTCTGGGATCGACGCAGAAGTGATCGATCTCCGCACCCTAGCGCCCGTCGATATCGAGGCGATCGTGAAATCGGTTTCCAAGACCGGCCGCTGTGTCATCGTGCACGAGGCCACGCGCACTTCCGGTTATGGCGCAGAACTTGCGGCGCTGGTGCAGGAGCATTGCTTCTATCAGTTGGAGGCGCCGATCGCGCGCGTCACCGGCTACGATACGCCCTATCCCCACGCTCTCGAATGGGAGTACTTTCCAACCCCGCCGCGCATCATCAAGGCGATGCGCCGTGTGATGGAGTCCTGATTTTGGGCCAGTACGTATTCAAATTGCCAGACGTTGGCGAAGGCACGGCGGAAGCCGAGATCGTCGCCTGGCACGTGCGCGTCGGCGACATGGTCAAGGAAGATGCGCCTTTAGTCGATGTCATGACCGACAAGGCGACAGTGGAAATGACTGCGCCGGTCGCCGGCAAGATCGTCCAGATCAATGGCGAGCCGGGCGACATGGCCGCGGTCGGTTCGGCCATCGTTGTGTTCGAGACCGAGAGCGCCGAAGCGGCGCCGGCCCCGCCGGCCGCGCCGGCGCGAGAAACAAGCCCTGCCCCAGCTGTCGCACCAACGTCTGAACCAAAGCCGCGCATCAAAGTGCCAGCCGGGGCCATGCCGCCCGGAACCGCGCCGCAAACAAAGCCCGCCGCACCCGCGCCGTCGCAGGCGGTCGCCAGGGCTGAGCCGCGCGATGTTGCGATGCAGGCGACGGGGCAAGCGCAAGCTTCGCCCGCGGTGCGAGCGCGAGCGCAGAAGCTCGGCGTCGATCTCGCTCAGGTGCGCGGCAGCGGCCCCGAGGGCCGCGTCACCCACGAGGACCTCGACAAAGTGCTGGTCCCCACCGCCGGCGTCCGCCTAGGTGGTTCGGCGCTGGCCGAGCGCAACGGCATCGAACCTGTGAAAGTGATCGGTCTTCGTCGCAAGATCGCGGAGAAGATGCAGGAGGCCAAGCGCCGAATTCCCCACTTCGCCTATGTCGAGGAGTGCGACCTAACCGAGTTGGAAGAGCTGCGCGCTCACCTCAACGCCAGCAAACGCAATGACCAGCCCAAGCTCACTGTGCTGCCGTTCCTGATGCGGGCGCTGGCGATGTGCTTGCCGGACTTCCCCCAGATCAATGCGCGGTTCGACGATGAGCAGGGCGTCGTTTATCGCCATGAAGGGGTCGATATTGGCGTCGCCACCCAAACCGACAACGGCCTGATCGTGCCGGTCGTGCGCCATGTTGAAGCGCGCGATATCTGGTCGTGCGCTAGCGAAGTGTCGCGCCTGGCCGCGGCGGTGCGCGCCAATACGGCCGGTAAGGATGAACTCTCCGGCTCCACCATCACCATCACCTCCCTTGGTGCGCTGGGCGGCATCGTCACCACCCCAGTAATCAATCACCCCGAGGTGGCGATCATCGGCGTCAACAAGTTGGTGGAGCGCCCGGCGGTGAAGAATGGCCAGATCGTCGTGCGGAAGATGATGAATCTCAGTTCGTCCTTCGATCACCGCGTGGTCGACGGCTATGATGCGGCCGCTTTCATCCAGCGGGTAAAGGGCATGTTGGAGCACCCCGCGGCGCTGTTCATCGAGCGGTGAAGCCCATGCGCCTCGCGTTTATGGGTTCGCCGGCATTTGCGATGCCGACCCTCCAGGCGCTGATTGGGGCGGGGCACGAAATCGCCTGCGTTTACACTCAGCCGCCGCGGCCCGCCGGGCGCGGCAAGCGCGAGCGACGCACTATTGTACATGAATTTGCAGCCGCGGCCGGCTTTGAAGTGCGCACGCCGCTCAGTCTGAAATCCCCGGAGGAGCAACAGGCGTTTGCGTCGCTGGCGCTCGATGCCGCTGTTGTGGTCGCCTATGGCCTCATTCTCCCGAAGGCGGTTCTCGCCGCGCCGCGATTTGGCGCTCTGAACTTGCACGCCTCGTTGCTGCCGCGCTGGCGCGGTGCGGCGCCGATCCAGCGCGCGATTATGGCCGGGGACCGGGTTACCGGCGTGCAGGTCATGCGCATGGAGGCGGGGCTCGACACCGGCGCGGTCCTCGCCAGCGCCGAAACGCCAATCGGATTCGACGACACCTCAGGAGCATTGCACGAGCGCCTCGCTGCGCTCGGCGCTCCCCTGGTCGTCGCTGCCCTCGAAGCTCTAGAGCGCGGCGATGCACACGCAACGCCCCAGTCAGAAACAGGGGTCACCTACGCCCACAAGATCACGCCGGAAGAAACCCGCATCGATTGGACGATGCCGGCGCGTCAGATCGACTGCATGATCCGCGGGCTTTCTCCGGCGCCTGGCGCCTGGTGTGAGTTCAGTGGCGCGCGCGTAAAGGTGGCGATGTCGCGGCTAGGAGATGGAGCGGGCGCGCCAGGCGAGGTCCTCGATGACGCGCTGCTGGTGGCGTGCGGCGAGGGGGCGGTGCGGCTGCTTGAGGTGCAGCGCGAGGGGCGAGCGCCGATGCCGGCCCAGGAATTCCTGCGTGGGAACCCAATCGCAGCGGGATTTCGCCTTACTTGATTGCTAGATGGCGCCCGCGCTGCGGAATTGGGCTCGCCGATTGAAGCGTCCCCGTGTCCAGGATAAGATCACAAGCGGAGGAACAAGATGAACCTGCGCTTCGCGCTCGCAGTTATGGCGCTGCTATTTGCGGCGTCTTGCCAGAGGATCGCCGGCGCGCCCTCTGGCGAGGAATCGCGTCTGAGTGGTCCCGCGGAGGAATCGTCAACGGCGCGTGTATTCCAGCCGGTGAACGACGCGGCAAAAAATCAAACTGGCGAACTTACCATTTCAACCGCGTTGCGTTTGCCCGATCAGGCCGGCGCCGATTCCCAGGAAGTCGTAACCATTAGCGCGGCCAAGGGCGTTGTGGTCGAAGCGCAGCTCGTGAGCCAAGTCACGCCCTCAACCCAAGTGCAGGGTCAGACGTTGCGTGCTCTGCTGCAATTGCCGGTCGATGAGCCGCAAACCTTGGTCTACCGGATTGCCTCTGAAACGCAGCCTGCCGGGGTAGGCGGCCTGTGCGGTGTGGACCGCACAGCGTTCGTCATCGTGTGGGAGCCGACAACGCCAGGCGAAAGCGCGTTGAAAATTCTGGGTTTCAAAGGCGGGCAACCGGGCGCGGCCGATACGCGCGCCTGCGCCATGTTGGAATATGTGCGGCCTTAATCGCTACAAACTCATACTTGAGTATGACGGCTCTCAGTTTCAGGGGTGGCAGCGCCTTGGCCAGGCGCCGAGCGTGCAAGGCGCACTCGAACAGGCCGTGTTTGCGCTGACCGGCGCGCGCGCTGATGTCATTGGCGCGGGGCGTACCGATTCGGGGGTGCACGCGCGCGGCCAGGTTGCTCATGTCGATATCGCCAAGCCGTTTGCGCCGCAGCGCCTGTGTGATGCCTTGAACGCGCATCTGCGTCCACATCGTGTTGCGGTACTGCGGGCAGAGGCGGCGGATTCGGGCTTTCACGCCCGCTTCGATGCGATCCGCCGCATCTACCATTATCGCATCATAAACCGCCGCTCGCCCCTGGTCATCGAGCGCGGTTTGGCCTGGCGGGTGGTGCGTCCGCTTGACGCCGAGGCGATGGCCGTAGCCGCGCAGCGCCTTGTCGGCGCGCACGACTTCACGACTTTTCGCGACAGCAAGTGCCAAGCCAAGTCTCCGATGAAGACGCTGGATGTGGCGCGCGTTGTCCGCGACGGCGTTGAAATCCAGTTTGCGTTTGAGGCGCGCAGCTTTCTGCACCGACAAGTGCGTTCCATGGTGGGCACCTTGGTGGAGGCGGGTTTAGGCAAGATGAGCGCCGACGATGTCGCCGCAGCACTCGCCGCCAAGGACCGCGCCTATTGCGGTCCCGTCGCTCCGGCCGACGGACTTTATCTAATGCGCGTAGATTATTGAGTCGCGGTTTCGCTGGTTTCGCTGGTCGCAGGGGACACACACTCACGCGAACTGCTGCGGAACATTAGGCGGCGCTTGCGCGGTGAGTGTGTGTCCCCTGCGCACAGCGCTCAAGGCGCGAAATAGCGCCGCAACACCGCTTCGTAGCAACGCGCCAGCGTGCGCACGTCTTCGACGGCGCAATGTTCGTCAACCATGTGCGCAGTTTCGTTGCGCAGGCCAAGCTCGGCGACGGGGCAATAATCCTTGATGAAGCGTGCGTCGGACGTACCGCCGGTGGTCGCAAGCAGGGGTGTGCGGCCGAAACTCTCCCGTACGGCGGCGCTGATAAGATCGGTGAAGGCGCCGGGTTCTGTGTAGAAACACATGCTCTGAGAGGAAATTGAGAACGATGCGCGCGCGCTGTACTCGGCTGCTCTCGCTTCTGCAATTCCCTTGATCCAGGCGAACAAGGTTTCGCCAGTGTGATTGGTGTTGAAGCGAATGTTGAGCCGTGCGCTGGCTCGCTGCGGAATGATATTATGTGTATTGTTGCCGACATCGATGCTGGTCACTTCCAGGTTCGATGGATCGAAACCCGGTGCGCCATCGTCGAGACGGAGCGCTTTCAGCGCCGCCAGTGTTTCGATCAGCGGCGTCACTGGGTTGAGTGCGCGCTGGGGGTAGGCGACGTGGCCCTGCTTGCCGTCCATCGTGATGACGACATTCAGACTGCCCCGGCGACCGTTCTTGATCACATCCCCGACGTTCGCCTCGCTGGTTGGTTCGCCCACGAGGCAATGGTCGAAACGCACGCCCTCGGCCGCCAGTGCGGCAAGGGTTGGTTTGGTGCCTTCGACCGCCGCGCCCTCTTCGTCGCAGGTCAGCAGAAACGAGATCGAGCCGTTGAATCGCCGGTTGCCGGCGATGAAGGTCTCGCTCGCAGCGATCATGGCGGCGATGGCGGTTTTCATGTCTGCGGCGCCGCGGCCGTATAGGAGGCCATCCCTGATCTCGGCGCCGAACGGATCGCACGACCAATTGTCGCCCGGCGGCACCACATCGACATGGCCGGCGAAGCAAAAATTCGGCGCCTCGACGCCGAAGCGCGCATAGAGGTTATCGACCGCTCCAAACTTGTACCGCTTCACCGCGAACCCGATTTCGGCAAGCGCGGCTTCGCACACATTGAGCGCACCGGCTTCCGTGGGCGTGATCGACGGGCGGCGTATCAAATCCTGGGCAAGCGGAATTGGGTCAGCGGTCATGAGCTGAGGCTGTAGCTGGATGCGGGGCGAGGCAAAAGGGGGTTGGTGGCAGTGTGCGTTGTAACCTCGCGAACGCTCCACGGAGTGCCGCTTTCAATAAAACTCTCCATCATTCCGGACGCGCGGAGCGCGATCCGGAACCCAGGGGATCGTAGAGCTGTGCGTTGCCCCTGGGCTCCAGGTATCGCTTCGCGATCCCGGAATGACGGGTATGTACCTGGTTTGAAACGTCGGTCCTTGGGGCAGGCTCACACCGCATCCAACCCCACATCCAGCGCCCGCGCTGAGTGCGTCAGCGCGCCGACGCTGATCACGTCCACGCCGGCTTCCGCGATCGAAAACACGGTTTCCAGGGTCACGCCGCCAGAGGCCTCCAGCAAAGTCTGGCCCTTGGCCAGCTTCACCGCCGCGCGCAGGTCGGCGAGCGAGAAATTGTCGAGCAGAACCGCGCTTGGCGCATGCGGCAGCGCCTGGCGGAGCTGGTCTAAGGTATCGACTTCGATCTCGATGCAGGTGAGGTGCCCCGCGGCGGCGCGTGCGCGCGTCATCGCCGGGCCGACCCCGCCAGCGGCGGTAATGTGATTGTCCTTGATCAGCATCGCGTCGCCGAGGCCGTAGCGGTGCGAACCGCCGCCGCCCAAGCGCACCGCGCGCTTCTCCAGCGCGCGCAGACCTGGCGTGGTTTTCCGCGTGGAGGCGATGGCGACACCCATACCGGCCACTGCGTCAACGTAAGCGCGCGTCAGCGTAGCGATCCCTGAAAGCCGGCCGATGAAGTTCAGCATGGTGCGCTCTGCAATCAGCGTCGAGCGCGCCGATCCCGAAATCTCAGCGATGACGCCGCCGGCTTTCACGCGCGCGCCGTCGGGCGCAGCGATCTCGAAGAGAAGATCCGGATCGATCAGCCAGGCCGCCAGGGTCGCGGCGTCAAGGCCGGCGACGATTCCAGTTTCCCGCGCGGCGAGCTTCCAGCGGCCTTGGGCGTCAGGATCGATCAGCGCGTCCGTGGTGACATCGCCCGCAACGCCGAGGTCTTCAGCGAGCGCCAATTTGACAATCGGCTCCAGCACCACATCAGGTAGAGGCGGCAAGTGCGTCGGCGCGGGTGAGGAAGGTTCTTTGCGGCGCGTTGGCATCGGGGAAGTCGCTCCTGAAATGGGCGCCGCGGCTTTCCTTGCGGGCGAGCGCGGCGGTGAAAATGAGGCGTGCGGCGACGAGCGCATTGGCGGGGCCGATGCTCTCGCGGAGTGCGTCAACACGCGCGAGCGCACGCGCGAGGCCCGCATGCTCGCGCACGACGCCGCAATCGGCTTGCATGCACGCGCGCAGCGCCCCCCGCGCGGGTTCGGGTAAAGCTGGCGGCGCCGGGCACGACGTCGGCGGTGCGGTTTTGGCGGCGCTGCTGTCACGCAGCCGCTCGGCGATGCGGTGCGCGAACACGACCGCCTCCAGCAACGAGTTCGAGGCCAGGCGATTGGCGCCGTGCGCGCCGGTGGAGGCGCATTCACCGACAGCAGACAAACCCGCCAACGTTGTGCGTCCCCATGCGTCCGTGGCGATCCCGCCCATGTGATAGTGCGCTGCAGGCGCGACCGGGATTGGGCTTGTGCGCGGATCGAGGCCTGCCGCCATGCATGCCGCGAACACAGTAGGGAAGTGCTCGGGAAATTTCGCGCCGACCGCCGCGCGCGCGTCGAGAAAGGCGCCGCGCCCGGCCGCGCGCTCCAGATGGATGGCGCGCGCCACGACATCGCGCGCGGCAAGGTCGGAGACGAAGGCATCGCCATTGGCGTTGAGCAGATGGGCGCCTTCCCCGCGCAGCGCCTCGGTCGCGAGCGGGGCGGGGTCGCGTCCGACATCGATGGCGGTGGGATGGAATTGCACGAACTCTGGATCGGCTATGAGCGCTCCTGCGACGGCGGCCATGGCCATGCCGTGACCCAAGGCCTCCGCCGGGTTGGTGGTGACCGCAAACAGCCCGCCGATGCCGCCGGTGGCGATCACGACTTCGCTTGCGGGCAGCGCCGCCTCATCGCAGGCGTTGCGGCAAAGAACGCCGCACACGTCGCCATTGGCGCCCTGCAATAGCGCCACGGCTTGAGCGTTCTCGATCAGCTCGATGTGCGGCGCGGTGCGCACCGCCGCAATCAAGGCGTCCATGATCGCCTTACCAGCGAGATCGCCCGATACGCGCACGACCCGCGGGCGCGAGTGTGCCGCCTCGAGGCTCTGCGCCAACGTCCCTTCGGGCGTGCGATCGAATGGTACGCCGAGGGCGGCCAGATCCATGACGCGAGCGGCGCCGTCACGCGCGATCAGCGCGGCAATCGCGGGATCGACCAGGCCCACGCCGGCGGCGATCGTATCTTGTGCATGAAGATCAGGCGCGTCGTCGACCGCCAGCGCCGCCGCCAATCCGCCCTGCGCCCAGGCCGACGACGAGGCCAGCCCCAACGGCGCTTGGCTCAGCACGGTGACGCGGCGTGGGGCGAGCTTCAGCGCAAGGAACAAGCCAGCAAGCCCAGCGCCGACGATGAGAATGTCGCGTTGGGTCAACTCCCCCTCCCCTTGAGGGGAGGGGGAGTGAGGGTGGGGTGAAACGCTACGCTTGCAAGCTCAAGCCCTATGGGGCGAAAGCCTTCAGGTTCGCACCTTGCGCGCCTCAATACGGAGAACGGCGCGTCACTCCATCCCTCCCATCCCCTCACGGGGAGGGGGAGAAGAAACCCTACCGCACTCTTGCAAACGTCACTTGCGGTCCAGTGTTGAGCACGCCGGCCAGCGCGCCGTCGCTGTCTTGCAGCAGGAATGAGTCGGGCGTGTAGCCTTCGAGTGGTTCGGCCATCTCGCAGCTGATGCTGATCTGCGCGCCATCGCGTTCGCCGGTGCAATTCTGATGCGCGGTGAGCACGCGCGAGCGGTTGGACGCGCGTTCGACGATGATCTCGTTGGCGGTGAGGCGGATGGAATAGCGTCCATTGCGCGCTTCCTCCCACACCGCCGCTCCGCTCATGGATACGCCGAATTGCTCGTTGCCGTAAGGCGCGGACTGGAACGCCCAAACCCCCGCGAGGCTGTCCTGTTGCGCGCTCGCCGGCGCCGTCAACGTCGCGACGCCCAAAACCGCCAACGAAATCGCCAAAACTCGCATGTTCCACCCCGTGTTGCGTGCGCCCTGGCGCTGACCGGGCTCTGTTGGGCGGTGAAATGGGCGGCAATGGGGCGATCAGACCAGTTCGACCGCAGCTTCCGGGCGACCCGTCGCAAACGCGCGCGGCCGTTCCTTCGGCAGCGCCAGCATCGCGTCGATGGCGTGCTTGGCGCGGACGCGGATGTCCTCGGGGATGGTCACTTCGTGCTGCATATATTTGAGCGCGTCGTAGATGCCTTCGAGCGTAATGTGCTTCATGTGCGGGCAGAGATTGCAGGGGCGGATGAAGTCCACGTCCGGCGCCGCCGCCGCCACATTGTCGCTCATTGAGCACTCGGTGAGCAGCACAACTTTCGCCGGGCGCTTCTCGACGACATAATCCTGCAGCGCCGCGGTGGAGCCGGCGAAATCCGCCGCCGCCATCACGTCGGGTGGGCATTCGGGGTGCGCCAGCACGACCAGGCCAGGATGCGCGGCGCGCATCTCCGCGATGTCCTCAACCGAGAAGCGCTCATGCACCTCGCAGCGGCCATGCCAGGCGATGATCTTGATCCCAGTCTGCGCGGCGACGTTCTTGGCCAGGAACTCATCCGGCAGCAGGATCACGCGCTCGCTGTTCCACGCACGCGCGGCCCATTCGACCACGGCAGCGGCGTTTGAGGAGGTGCAGCACACATCGCTCTCGGCCTTCACCTCGGCGCTGGTGTTAACGTAGGTGACTACTGGCACGCCGGGATAGCGCGCCTTGATGAGGCGCACATCGGCGCCGGTGATGGAAGCGGCGAGCGAACAGCCGGCGCGCAGATCGGGGATCAGCACGGTTTTTTCCGGCGCGAGGCACTTGGAGGTTTCGGCCATGAAGTGCACGCCCGCTTGCACGATGATCGACGCATCGGTCGCCGCCGCTTCCCGCGCGAGCTGCAAAGAATCGCCGCGGAAATCGCCGACGCAATGGAAGATTTCACTGGTCATGTAATTGTGGGCGAGGATGACAGCGTTCTTTTCGTGCTTCATCTCGTTGATCGCCGCGATCAAAGGCGCGTAGGCTGGCCATTCGATCGCAGGCACCACGTGCTTCACCCGCTCATAGAGCGCGTCGGTTTTGGTCCGCGCCGCCGGCGTGTAGGCGAGCCCCCGTTGGGCCGCCGCATTCAGCGCCCCCCAGCTTCCATGTACCGCGCGTGGATCGCAGCCGCCGCTTTCGCCGTGGGTGAGGGGAGCGTCAATAATTCGGGCCATGGCGGGCCTCCCAAGGGCTCAATCGCCCATTATACTCAGTTGGAGCATATATAGGGCGCATTCCTCCAATGGGAAGGCCGCGCCGCCCTATTTATGCTTCTTGTGAGCATAAGCCTGGGGAACTTAACGCCGAGCGAAATAACACGCAAGAAAAACTGCAAAACAAGCTCGATAGAACTAAAGGAAAGCCCGAGGTGGTGCTCATGCGCTTAACGGTTTTGGTTTTGCTCTTTGTTGCGGCCTGCGCCAGCGCGGGACCGCGGCCGGCGGGGCGGCCCAGCCAGCCTGCGATTTCGTTCGCACTCGCGTCCGCACGTTTCGCGGACTTGCCCGGTTGGCTCGAGGCTGATTTGGCGCCGGCCCTCAAGGCGTTTCAACGCTCCTGTGCCGGCCGCGCGCAGCGTGTGGCGGATGCGGCGCTGCCCGGCGGGGGGCGCTATGGCGGCGTGGTCGGCGATTGGGCGCCTGCATGCGCGGCCGCCGCGAGCGTCGCTTCAGGAGATGAGCGCGCCTTCTTCGAGGCGTTCTTCGCGCCGCAATCGGTGCAGGGGCAGGGTGAAGCGAGGCTCACCGCCTACTATGAGCCGATCATCCAAGCGCGGCGCACGCCAGACGCGACGTTCTCAGCGCCGCTCATGCTCAAGCCGGGCGATCTCGTCAGCGTGGATTTAGCCGCGTTCGCTGAAGCCTACGATGATCAGACTTTGCGCGGCGCGCCACGGCGGTTAACCGGCCAGATTGTCGGCGATGTTGTTCGCCCATATCCGCAGCGCGCGGAAATCAGCGCACAAGCTAGCCGCGCATTCGCGTGGGCGCATCCGGTGGATGTGTACAATCTCCAGATCCAGGGCTCCGGACGCCTCGCCTTTCCTGATGGGGCCCAGGCACGCGCGGCGTTTGCCGCGCAGAACGGTTTTCGCTGGCGCTCCGCGCTCGCTGCGCTGCGCGACGCAGGAGAGCTTCCAGGCGGCGCCAATTGGGCCAATTTCAAAGCGTGGAGCAATGCGCGCGGGCCGGAGGCGACGCGCCAAGCGCTGAATGCTGATCCGTCCTATGTCTTTTTCAGCGAGGAGCTGATCGAGGACCCAAGCGCAGGCCCGCGCGGCGCAGCCGGCGTGCCGCTGACGCCGCTTGGCTCAATCGCGGTCGACCCAGCGTATCATCCCTACGGCGCGCTCGTGTTCGTTGACGGCCAATACAACGACGCCCCGTTCCGTCGGCTGCTTGTCGCGCAGGACACGGGCGGGGCGATCCGGCGCGGGCCGTTGCGCGGGGATGTGTTCTTTGGCATTGGGCCGGAAGCGGGACGCGCCGCCGAGAGCATGAATTCGCCAGCGCGCTGGTGGACGCTGCTGCCGCGCGGGCGCCCGATCAGCTGAGGGGATTGCGGTCGCCGCCCGCCGGGTCCCTTCCCAGGGGGTCCCTGCGATCACTTAGGGGAACGTCTACACGTCGATCCGAGCGGGGGCGGCCCGCGGGGCCGGGGGGCTCCGTATTAACTACGATGCCCATGCTGACTTATTCCATTGTCTCTGCATTTTTTCGCCAGGGATTCAGCAAAGGTTCATGTACGGCGATGCAGCCGGGTATGGGGCGCTCAGCGGGACGAAATCCACATGGGCAAGAACCTTGGATTCATGGGGATCGCGGCGGCGGCCTTGGCCGGGTGTGCGGTCACTAATGCCTCGTATGACCCGGCGCCGATTGTCCTCGGCAGCCCCGCTCCTGCCGCGAACAACTATACCAGCGCTGCGCGGGCGCCGCTGCACGCGGAGCTGCCAGCGTGCAATCGCGGGGCTGGATCGAATCTCGGCCCCATTGGCGCGCGCGGGGAGGCTGTTCTCTACACGCCCTACATTTTCACTGCGGCCGGCCCACTTTTGCGCAATCCAACCGAAGCGGCTTGCTTGTCGTCTGGCTTCGGCTGGCGCGGCACGGCCGACGGCGGTGGCCGTCAACACAACGGGCTCGACCTCGCCAACCCCAATGGCGGCTACATCTACGCTGCCGGCGATGGCTGGGTGCGCAGCGCAGAATGGCAAGGCGGCTACGGCCTGGTGCTTGAGATCGAACACGGCGAAGGCGTCGTCACGCGATATGCGCATCTGAATGAGATCGACCCGAACTTGCACTCGGGTATTTTCGTCGCCGCCGGGGCCCCGGTCGCGCGCATGGGCGCTACTGGCAACGCCACTGGCGTGCATCTGCATTACGAGGTGATTGTCGACGGCTTGTTGGTCGATCCGCTGACCTACGGGGTCGCTGCGCCAGATGCGCCTATTTCTTGATTGGGCAATCGCTGCAACGCCTATTCCCCGCGGGGCGCTGGCACGTTGACGCCGCCGACTGGGCGCTGCGCCAAGGCCTCGCGCCGGCATTTGAACAGTTCGGCCGGACGCCCACCGGCGCTGGCGTCGAACTGGCCTGTGCCATCGACCAAGCCTGAGCGATCGAGCAGGCGGCGAAAGTTCTGCTTGTGCAACTCGAGTCCCGAGATCGCCTCCACCAAGCGCTGTAAGTACAGCAGGGTGAACAGGTCCGGGGCCAACTCAAAGATCACCGGACGATATTTGATCTTGGCGCGCAAGCGGCCGATCGCTGTGGCGAGGATGCGGCGGTGATCGGAGATCATAGGCTCGCCCAGTCCATGCGCGGCGGCGATCTCCGGCGCAGGCTTGCCTTCGAAGCGAGCGCGATCGCGCGCGGCCTCAGGCGCGAGCCCCGCCTCGTACAGCAATTCGTAGCGCTCAAGCGCCCGCTCTTCGTTCCAGACCTCCCCGTCCAGTGCAAAGGCTAAGCGGACGCGGCTGTGGCGTTGCGCGCCAGGAGATCCGGCGCGCTCGGCCCACGTGCGCAGCTTGGGCGCAATGGTTCGATCGATGATTGCGGGGCGGCCGCGGCGCCAATCCTCCCAGGGAAAGAAATCATACCACGAGCGCCAGCGTGCTTCAGGGCGATCGAGCACGGCGCGCGATGGCGTCAGCGCGAGGTAGGAAATCGAAATCACCCGATCAGGCCGCTCGCCTCTTACATCCGCGAGCGGCATTTCGCGACCGCGGTCGCCGAAGGTGTACAATTGCTCGACATAGCCGATTTCGAAACTGGTTTGTTCTTTAACCCAGCCGCGCAGCGATAGCTCCAATGTGCGATCGCCGGCAGGGTCGAATGGCCCGAACGGCAAACCCGCGAGCGCGTCAGCCTCGCGCGTAACCACGACAAAGGGCGCGTCCTCTGTCACCGCGACGATGACAGCGGAAAGTCCGATGACGACGCGAGGAGCGGTCATGCGGGAACGCTCATTCCACCGCCAGCGTGAACGGCGTGGCCTCGCCGACTTCGCTCCAGTGCGGCCCGCGCCCAATGGCGTCTATGGCGGCGATCATGCGCCCAGCGCGCCCCATCGCGGCATCGGCGAGCGCGACGAAGCGCCGATTTGGGCTGGCGGTAGAGGAAGCCGCGCGCAGATTACGCGCGATTTGCGCCTCGTCTGCGTCGGGATGATGCGCGCAGGCGGTGATGAAGGCGGTCGCCGTCGAGCGCGAGATGCCGGCGTAGCAATGGATCAGGATCGGCGAAGCGCGCTCCCAACCGCCGACGAAAGCGAGGATGGTCTCGATGCGTTCGTCGCACACCGCATCGAAACCTGTCTGTTCGGCTTCGATGTCATGCACGCCCACACGCAGATGGCGCTCCGGGTCGTAGCCGGCGAGTGTTGGAAACGCCGAGCCTGGGTCGAGCAGGCTCACTACGTGCGAGGGTTTGCGGTCGCGGGCGATCTCGGGCGCGCGCGAGAGGGGACAGACGATGATGGGCATGGCGCTAGTTTAGGCTGGATCGAGCAATGAACGGAAGCGTTTTAGGAACGCCTCCTGCACCTGAGCCGTCGGCTGTGGCTTCAGGCTTAGCGCCATTCCCCTTGGCGGCGCGCCGAAGAAGCGTTTGGCTTCCGCTTCAGTAAAGCCGGCCAGTTGGACGGCTTCGAAGTAGGCGCAAATGATGTCGGCGCGTTTGATCGTGGCCTTCACCGCGGGAGGTGCAATCGCGGGCAGGCTGAAGCGTAAGTGTATGGCGGCTTCGAGCTTGGCTTCGAAGGCTTTGTAGTCGAGCCCGAGCGCGGCTTTGAACGGGCTGATCATATCGCCGATCACATATTCAGGCGCGTCATGGAGCAAAGCCATCAGCCGCCGCGGGCGGTCCCAGCTGGGCGCGAGCTTGCGGCAGAGCTCCTCAACAACCAACGAGTGTTGCGCCACGGAGAAGGCATGCGCGCCGATGGTCTGCCCGTTCCAGCGCGCCACCCGCGCCAAGCCATGGGCGATGTCCTCGATCTCGATGTCGAGCGGAGAGGGGTCCAGCAGATCGAGGCGGCGCCCGGAAAGCATGCGCTGCCACGCGCGCGGCGCCTCGCCCTTGGCTGAAATCTGGGTGCGGGCCGGACGGGCCATGGGAATCACTTCGTTTGCGTCGCCTCAATGTAGTGAGGTGCGGGAGCGTGGATAAGCAAGTTCGCCAAAGGAGGCGCCGCCATGACCGGACTAACTCGCATCGTTTTGCGCCTGGGCCGCAACCCCGAGGCAGGCTTTCCCGAGGGCAGCGACGAATATGGCTACGTCATCCAGGCGCCCCTTGACGCTTCGGCGAAGCTCGACCCCGCTCTGTGGCGAGACCTGCGCGAGCGCTGCACGGTCCGTCGTTTCCATCCCCACGAAGCTTCCGCCGACGGATGGTTGAGGCACCGCGGTGCAAATTGGTATTTCTGGTACGACGAGGAAGACGAGGGGCCTGAGGAGCCCTTGTTCAGGCTCGGCGCCCACGAATTGCGCGCAGGCGAATATGTCACCGTGCGCGAGGCCGATGGCGATGCGATCACCTATCGTATCGCTGAGGCGCATCCGATCTAGGCGCTAATTTCGCTTTTTCCGGCGCATGTGGCGCGAAACGAGCGTTACAGGCAGCCAGTTCGGCGCTGAAGGCTTGGTATGGCGGGCGGCCGGGGCCATATTAGCCTTGCCATGATTTACTGGTTCCTCGGCGCCGTCGCGATCATCGTGATGCTGACATTGCTCGGCGCGCTAATGGTGCGCCGCAACCCCGACACCGCTTGGGAGGTCCATGAAGACCGCCCCATCGGCCCCGGCACCGACCTCTAGCGTACGGCATGTCCGCTTTCGCTTGCGTCTCGCGAGCGTCTGCGCCTTAGTTCTGGCTGAGCGCGCCAAAGAGCGCGCGCCGGAGGAGACCGCTTGCACATTCGCCGCGCCGGGCAACGCGACGCTGAAGCGATCGCCAGATTGGCCGCCGCCGCTGCCGCGGAGGAGGGCGCACTGGCCGGGCTCGATGCTGACCGCATCCGCGCGCACGGGTTCGGGTCCAGCGCTCTGTTCGAGGCTTGGGTGGCGCAAGCCAAACTCAATAGCCCGCTGCTCGGCCACGCCATCATCACCAAAAGCTACGATATCCGCCGCGCCTGCGCGACTTTGGTGCTTTGCGAGCTTTATGTAGCGCCCGAACACCGCCGCGGCGGGCTAGCGCGCAAGCTCATGTCCGCCGTCGCCCAACGTGCGCGGGATTTGAGCGCGCGCGAACTTGCCATCACCACCGGCGTCAAGAACGAGGTCGCGCAGCGCTTCTTTTCTGCCATCGGCGCCAAGCCACAGAGCGCTGCTGTTTTCATCATGTCAGCCGACGGGATCGAATGGCTGGCCGCAGAAGGATTGTAGGGGGAAATCATGCTCGCCAAACCATTACTCAAGACTGCGCTGTGCTGGATCGCCATAGCCGCCCTCGCGGCTGCGTGCGCCACAGGACAGAGTGCGCCTTCCGCGCCCGCGAGCGCTGCGGCGCAAGCGCCGACGGCCGCGCAAGCGCAGGCTTATGTAGAGGCCGCCGAACGCGAACTCGCCGGTTTGGCGGACAACGAAAATCACACCGCCTGGGTGTACGAGACCTACATCAATCACGACACTGAGTGGCTCCTGCAGCGTGTGGCTGCTGCAGGTACGGAAGCGCGTGTTCGGCTGGCTGGCGGCGCCGCGCAATTTCAAGCGTTGGAGCTGCCGGCCGAGTTGCGCCGCAAGATCGATCTTCTCCGTTTGTCGTTGACGTTACCCGCGCCGGCGCGACCCGGCGCCGCCGATGAATTGGCCCAAATCACCACCAAACTCTCGTCGATCTATTCCACCGGCCGGATCGACTATCAGGGCAGTCAGGTATCGCTTGATGATTTGGAGACGTTGATGGGAACCGTGCGGGACCCAGCCCGGCTCGAAGAGATGTGGACCGAGTGGCACGCAACCGCCGCGCCTATGGCGGGCGATTATGCGCACATGGTTGAGATCGCCAATGAGGGCGCACAAGGGCTCGGTTTCCCCAATGTCGGCGATTATTGGCTCTCCAATTACGACATGCCGGCCGACCAGATGGAGCATGAGGTCGAGCGGCTCTGGGGCCAGATGCAGCCCTTTTATGAGCAATTGCACTGCTTCGTGCGCGCGCGTCTGAGCGCCCGTTACGGAGAGGCTGTGCAGTCGCTCGATCAGCCGATCCGCGCCGATCTCCTCGGCAATATGTGGGCGCAGGAATGGGGCAACATAGCCGACATCGTCGCCCCGCCGACCCGCCAAACCGTAGACGTCACCAGATTGCTGCAGCGCCAGCGCTACGATGCGCGGCGCATGGTGGAGACCGGCGAGCGCTTCTACACCTCGCTTGGCCTGGCCGAATTGCCTGACACGTTTTGGGAGCGCAGCCAGCTCACGCGGCCGCGCGATCGCGACGTGGTCTGCCACGCCTCCGCCTGGGATCTCGATTCACGCGACGATGTGCGGATCAAGATGTGCATCCAGATCGACGCTGACAATTTCCAGACTGTCCACCACGAACTCGGGCACAATTATTATCAGCGCGCCTATCAGCGGCAGCCGTTCCTGTTCCAGAACGGCGCGCACGACGGTTTTCATGAGGCCATCGGCGATTTTATCGCTTTAAACGCGACGCCTGAGTATCTGGTGCGCATTGGCCTGTTGCGGCAGAATCAGGTTCCGGGCCCCGCCGCGGACAACGCGCTCTTGTTACGCCAGGCGCTCGACAAGATCGCCTTCCTGCCGTTCGCCATTACGGTGGACCAATGGCGCTGGCGCGTGTTCCGCGGCCAGATTACGCCCGCGAACTACAATTCCGCCTGGTGGGAATTGCGCACGCGCTATCAGGGCATCCGCCCGCCCAATACGCGCCCCGCCGATGCGTTCGATCCCGGCGCTAAATATCACATCGCCAACAACGTTCCGTACCTGCGCTATTTCCTTGCCCGCGTGCTGCAATTCCAATTCTACGAAGCCGCCTGCCGGCAAGCAGGCTGGGAGGGCCCGCTGCACCGCTGCACCGTGTACGGCAACGCGGAAGTCGGCGCACGCTTCAACGCGATGATGGAAATGGGCGCCTCGCGTCCATGGCCCGACGCGCTGGAAGCGTTCACGGGCACGCGACAAATGGATGGCGGCGCCATGGTGCGCTACTTCACGCCGCTGATGACATGGCTGCAGGAGCAGAACAGGGGACGGACCTGCGGGTGGTGAGGGGCCCATAGGCCGGGTCGGGGCATTGTGACGGAATCGTCAATGCAAACCGCACGCCTTTAGCTTTTTGTTGCCGCTGGTGCTACGGCAGGCTTATCAGGTAAGGACCAGTGGAGGCGCACGCATGCCAGCTTATGCATTTTCAGGCGGCAACGGCATCGGCGGCTTTGACATGTCCCAGTGGGGCGCCGGCGACATCATCGGGATTGTGTCCAGCGTATTTTCGTCATCCCGTTCCGCTACGCAGGTAACCTACGACGCCGGCAATGGCGAAATTCTGGTCATCACCGGAAGCTTCACTGGCTTCGACGCCAACGGCGACCCGACCGGGGGAACGGTCACCGGCTTCCAATACACCACGTCGCGTTTCCAATTCACTGCCGGCGGGCCGATGACTATTTCCGGATCGGGGCTTTCCGTTTCAGTGCCGACTTTGATCGGCTGGATCGCCACCAACAACGCAGCGGCGCTGCAATCGGCGCTGTTCGGCGCCGGCGACACGTTCACCGGCTCCACTGGCGGCGATGCAATTTTCGGCCAAGGCGGCGCCGACACCCTCAATGGCGGCTTGGGCAACGACGTGCTCGACGGCAATGTCGGCGCCGACACGCTGAACGGCGGCGGTGGCGACGATCAGATATTCAGCTCCGATGCGGACACGATCGATGGCGGCGCCGACAGCGATCGACTTACGCTCAACCGCGCGAGCTCCGCCCTTTCCTATTCCATCAACACCGCCAATATCGCCTCCGCCGTGGGCGCGACGCTCGCCGATGGCACGACAGTCAAGAATATTGAAAGCTTCGCCATCAGCACTGGATCGGGCGCGGATGTGCTCAATGTCGTCGGCGCGCCGCCGACGGGGCCGCTGGGCGAACTCAACAGCTTCGACGGCGGCGCGGGCACCGATCGCCTGGTCGGCGATTTCTCCGCAACGTCCGTGGCGATCGGCACGTTCCTGAGTTGGAGCAATGTCGAAGAGCTGCAGATCCAGGCGGGGACGGGCAACGACGTGATCGATGGCGGAACGGGGAGCGACAATCTCTCCGGCGGCGGCGGCGACGATACGCTGCGCGGAAACGCGGGCAGCGACACGCTGAACGGGGGCTTGGGCGATGACGTGATCGCTGCGAGCGCCGACGACGCCCTTATCGACGGTGGGACAGGGACCGACCTGCTGCAGCTCGACGCCTCCGCCTCTGCGGTAAATCTAGCGGCGACATATTCGGCGGCGGGCATCGGCGTGTCAGGTTTGGCGGTGAGTTTCCTTGGTATGGAGCAACTCGAACTCACCAGCGGCTCGGGTAATGACACTTTCACGGTCACCGGGCCCGTCACCGGGCATTTCGCGTTCTTCGCCGGCGCGGGAACAGATCGCTTGGTCGCGGATCTCACAGTTTTCACAGCGCAAGTCACTCTTAACGGGGGTACACAGACTCTGAGCGGAGGCGGCCTCACCTCCAGTTTGTCGGCCATCGAGGAGTTCCATGTTTCAAGCGGCTCGGGCAACGATGTATTGACCGGCGGCAACGGCGCTGACGTGCTGGACGGCTGGGACGGCAACGACCTCATTGATGGCGGCGACGGGTCCGACATCCTCGATGGCGGCGCCGGCGACGATGTACTGGACGGCAAAGCGGGAAGTAACACGCTGCTTGGAGGCGCTGGCGCCGACACCCTGAACTCTGTGAGTGTCGATGTGATCGATGGCGGCGCGGATATCGACATGGTGAAGCTGAACCGCACGGGCGTGCTAACGGGCCTGACTTATTCATCCTTAGGGTTTCAAAGCGCTGGCGGCTCGGCCATGGCGGACGGCACTGTCATACGCAATGTCGAGCGGTTCGACATCGCCGGCGGCGCCGGGGCGGACACCTTCAATGTGACGGGCGTCTCCGGGCAGAATTTCATCCACGGCAATGGCGGTGACGACCTGCTTGTCGCGGATATGTCGGCGAGCAGCGAAAATCTCACGCTGCCGGACTCGCTATTTTTTGGCTTTGCCACCTTTTCTGCCCCCTCATTCACTCTGACATTTGACGGGATCGATCGCTTCAGTGTCGCTACCGGCACCGGCAATGACACTCTGTTCGGCGGACTAGCCAACGACAGCCTCTCCGGCGGCGGCGGCCAAGACACGCTCCGCGGCCAGGCTGGGCAAGATGTGCTGGATGGCGGCGACGGCAATGATGCGCTCGATGGAGGCCAGGGAAACGACATCGTAACCGGAGGCGCCGGCAACGACACCATCACCATTGACGCAGACGGCGGGATCGATAACGCCAGCGGCGGCGCAGGAAACGACACGATCGTGCTGTTCAGGTACAATTCCAGCGTTGGGCAAACATATTCCGCCGCCGCCCTGACTTCTGCTTTGGGTACAACACTCGCCGATGGCACTGTTCTGAGTGGGTTCGAGAATTTCATTATCCTGGCGAGCAGTGGAGCGGATGTGCTTCAGGTTAGCGGCGGGATCGTCGGATTAAACCGGTTCGACGGTTATAACGGCACTGACCGCATCGTTGCGGACTTTTCCTCTGTGACCACGACGATCAATATTTCTTCGCCATCGAGCGGCGACGGTACCATTCAGATTGCACCGGGAGCGTCAATAACGTTTACCAACACAGAGGAATTTGACATCACCGGGGGGAGTGTGACGGATTTCTTGAGCGGCGGCTTGGGCAACGATGTCCTGAACGGCGGCTTGGGAGATGACTTTATCGCCGCCGGGTACGGGGCCGACATCATTGACGGAGGCGCCGGCGACGATTTTCTCTCCACCAGCCTGCTCGCCTTTGGCAGCACTGACATACATGTTGTCGATGGCGGCACCGGCGTCGACGCTGTCAGCGTCGGTCGCTACCAGTCGACGTTTTCCTACTCGATCAGCACCGCCGCCTTGGCGTCGGCCGCTGGCGTCACGCTCCCGGATGGCTCAATCATCCGCAATGTTGAGCGTTTCTTCATTCAACTTGGCTCGGGAGCGCTCGGGGGCGGAAACGACGTCCTCACGGTGGACGCCCCTCTGATTGGCGAAAATAGTGTCAACGCCGGCAACGGCTTCGATCGCATCGTTGCTGATTTCTCCGCGCTCAGCACCTCCATTTTTCGCACATTCAATGGCATCGGCAGCGCAACATTCTCGCTGGCAATCTTGGAAGTAGAAGAGCTTGTGTTGACCGGAGGGAGCGGCAACGACACGCTGGCAGGCGGCGACGGCGCGGACGTCCTTTCAGGCGGCGGCGGCGACGATTACATCGTGGCAAGCGCCGGCGGTGACGTACTCTCGGGAGGTGTCGGAATCGACACGCTAGACTACTCGCAGGGCGGCGGCGCGGTCACGATCAATCTGCTTTTGGGAACCGGCTCGGGCGGGAATGCTGCGGGAGATACCCTCTCGGGATTCGAAACAATAATCGGCACGGTTGGCGCCGACACCCTGATAGGCAGTAACGGGAATGACACACTCAACGGGATCACAGGTATTGACACGATGTCCGGTGGCCTCGGCGACGATATCTATTTCGTATTTGAGGTCGGGGACGTCGTCACTGAGTTGTTCGATCAAGGAACAGACACAGTTCGAACGCACGCGTCCATTGCACTAGCGGCAAACGTGGAAGTCCTCGAACTGCAAGGTTCGGGAATTCCAGGGCAAGATCAAGCGATCAACGGCACAGGCAATGCTCTGGCCAACGTCATCACCGGCAATGGCGCGGCGAATGTGCTGGTCGGGCTAGGCGGCG
>CADEEA010000015.1 GCA_902826245.1 uncultured Alphaproteobacteria bacterium
GCGCGTCCGGGATGACGGAGCGAGGGAACAAGGAAGCGGAAAGTCGGTGTTTACTCCCGCGCCCGCCCGTCGTTATCCATACCGGCTATCCAGTCTCGGATCAGCGCCACGGCGCGCTGGTCCACAAGCTGGCGCCCGAGTTCCGGCATCATCACGCCGGGATCGTCGCTTTGCATGCGGTGGAGCAGGATCGAGCGTTCGGGATGGCTGGGCTCGATGGCGAAATCGTAGCCCCCGGATGCGCGACCGGCCGCGACAGGGCGCTTGAAGACGCCCCAGAGCGCGGGATCGCTCTGCGACCAGCGCAGATCGAGGCCTGACGTGTGCGCGGGGCCGTCGGGGTTGTGGCAGTGGGCGCAATTCACATCGAGATAGGCGCGGGCCCGCTCCGCCAGAGGGCCGGAAGTGGAATTGTAAGCGTCAGCAACGCGCGGCGCATCAGCCGGCGCGCGGTCAAGTAGGCCGGTTTGCTCCCAGTGACTCAGTTGATTGCTGGCGCCAGCTCCATACGGGAAGTCGCGGTTGAGGTTCCGCGTTGTGGGCCCGATCGGCGTGATCGCGCCAGCGCGGTCGTGGCAGCCCTTGCACTGATTGCGGTTCGGCACGGCCCAGTCCAGCGCAACGGCGTGTCCATCCGCGTCCGTGAAGCTCACCGGAATATCGGCGCCGGCGGGGGAGAGCCGCGCTTCGGTCTGGGCTTCGTTCCAAATATAGGGCAGTGCGATCCAGCCCTCTTCGCGGCGGATGAGCAGGCGCGTCTCCAGGAAGCGCAGGCTTTCGGTTGGTCGGCGCATGTCGGCGGCGAACGCGAAGGTCTTGATCAGCACCGTTCCGACCGGGAACTCGAACACGGTTTCGCTATTGTACTGCGCTTGTTCGCCAGGCGGCACGAATACGTAACGGAACTTCAGCGCGCCATCGGACCAGAGCGGCGTGTTGAGTTCGTAGGGGGTGACCCCCGTGTTCGGCTCGCGCGCGCTTGTGTCGCGGAAGAAGCGGTAGGCGGAAAGCAGTTCGGGCGCGCGCTCTGCGACTATGGCGGCTTGGTTGACGGGAGCGTGGTTGGCCACGCGCGCAGTGGCGCTGGCGGCGAAAAGCAGGACCAGGGCGGCCAGCGCGGCGCGCATCGTCAACTCCCTTGGACCGCCGGCGTCCTCGCCGGCGACAGTGTTCTGTGCAAACCGGCGCTAGCGTATTCGCAAGCCCTCTCGCCGGCGAGGACGCCGGCGGTCCAAGGGGGTGGCGCTCCCACGGCGCTAATCCCTGATCCGCACCTGCTCCGGCTCCGCAATCGCTAACAGCGGCGGAAAGCTCGGATCGGGTGCTGCTTCGCTCAGCGGCGCGCCCGCCACCGACACCCCGAGCGACAGAAACGAGCCTGCCCCCCCGCGCGATGAGCGATTGTCGCGCATCACGATGCGCACGCTTTCGTTGCGTGGGGTCCCTCTCACGGAGAACAGCGTGGCGCCGTCCCACAGCACGTCGGGAAACGCGACGCCCATTTGCGCCAAGGCCGCCAACTCGCCCGCCGGGGCGAAGCCCGTATTTCCGAACCGATTGTCGCGGATCATGATGTCTCGCGGCAGCGGGTTGTAGTTGGCGTCCTGGAACTCGTTGCGATAGGCGGTGATCAGCACATTGGCCGTGCCGTTGTCGCCGATGTCGTTCTTGAACACGTGCACGCCGCGATTGGCCATGATCAGCACCCCGGTGCCGGCCGGTACGCTGGCGACGATATTGCCTGCGGGTGCGAAATTCGGCGTGTTGTTGTTGGAGATGGCGTTCTCGAACACGCGGATCGAGTGCCCGCCCTGTTGCGGCAGGCCCGGCAGGTCGAACACCAGGATGCCGCCAGTATTGCGGGTGGCGGTGTTGTTGAACACGTCGGCGTTGTAGCTGTTCTCGATCTCGATCCCCGCGACGTTTAGCTCCGCCACATTGTCGCGCACGATGATATTGCGCGACTGGCCGACATAGATGCCGGCGTCGGACGCCCCGCGCGCGATGGAATCGCGGATCAGCACATTGGTGCAATTGACCGGGTAGAGCCCGTAGGCGCCGTTCTCGGGGTTGGGCCCGCGGGTCCATTCCGCGCGCACGCCGCGGAAGGTGATGCCGTTGCAATCGCGCACCTTGATGGCGTCGCCGCGCGCGTTCTCGACCGCGAAATCGCGCAGCACCACCCCGTCGGAGGTGACCAACAGGCCCTCAGCGCCGCGGCGTTGGTTGGTGAAGGAGAGGATCGAGCGGGCTTCGCCTTCGCCCCTGATGGTGACGCGATCGATATCGAGCGAGAGCCCGGAGCTCAGTTCAAAGCGCCCGCGCGCGAGGTGTACGGTGTCTCCAGGCCGCGCCTCGATTAACGCCGTCTGCAGAGCTTGCTCGGCGCCCGCGCCGGGACGAATGCGCCAGGTGCGGGCCTCGGCCTGGCCTACCATACAAAGCGTCGCGGCGAGCGCGGCGATCAGGATTTTCATATCCACCTCCAATTTGGCGCCAGCATCACGTCCCAATCGCCGTGTGTAAAGGCGCCGCTGCGGTCAGCTGGAGACCTGCGCACGAGCGGGTTTGGCGCCTGGGTACAGGTTGCCGCATTCGACAAACTCAGGCTGACGAAGACTGGCGTCACGCTGAGCCTGTCGAAGCGCGACGCCGGGGCGCCGCGCCGGGCAGGGCCTACCCCAATACCAATTGCACCATTTAGTCGCCCGCGCCGGACAGGAGCATTTTCCGTGCCGCCTCGATCACGCGCGCGGTCTCACTCCATAGTTCCGCCATCACCAGTTCGTCGGGGCGGAAGAACCGCGCCTCGCGCGCGTCGTCCCCGGCCTTGGGCTCACCCGAGATCCAACGCGCAGCGTAGTCGATCAGCACGTAATGGCCCCAGGGATCGGGACCCGGCGCGGCGCGCGATGCGAGCACCGCATCGACCACGTCAATGAGGCCGACGATCTCGGCTTCGCAGCCGGTCTCTTCCTTCAACTCACGCAGCGCCGCGTCGCTCGCGCGCTCGCCCCATTCGATGCGCCCACCTGGCAGCGACCACTGATTCTCCAGCGGCGGCGCGCCGCGTCGAATTAGAAGCACCCGATCGCCATGCAGGCAGACGATTCCAGCAGCGGCGATGGGGCGGCGTTCGCTCATCACGGCTTCAGCGCACCCCAGAGCATGAGCGCGCCGATGGCGATGAAGCCCGCGCCGGCGACGATCTTCAGCATTGGTCCCTCGACGAACTCGCGCGCGATCGATCCGGCGATCGTGGCGACGCCCGCTGAGGCCACCAGGGCTGCAGAAGAAGCAAGAAAAACCAGCCACTTGGAGCGCCCCTCGTCGGCGGCGAACAAGGCGGTGGCGATCTGGGTTTTATCGCCCAATTCAGCGACAAACACGGAGAGGAAGATGGTGAGAAAAGCGGTCATGGCGCTTGCGCTAGACCAGCATCGGCGGCTGCACAAGCAGCGCCCTCAAACGAAGATGCGCGACGCTCTCGCGCCGCGCATCTGGTGGGCTTGAGCCCTTGTTCTTTGGAGCGCCCCGCTCTTGCGTGGCGCCCCGCGGCACTTACCGCTTCGCTGCTTTCTTCTTCTTTGCAGCTTTACGCGGCGCCTTCTTGGCGGCCTTCTTTCTCGGAGCGGCCTTCTTTGCCTTCTTCGCAACCTTCTTGGCTGCCTTCTTTGCTTTCTTAGCCATGCCCTGGCTCCTCTGTTGTCACGGCGACGCGCCGCAGTACGTCGCCATAATGTCATGCGCAAGTAGAATTGCCACAGAAAAAATCTCGCGAGGCGAATCTGCAACAATGAGTCGCGTGCGAGTCGCCGTGTACGCGCTCATCGCGCGATGTGAATCCGCGCGCGCGATCAGCTCAACAATACGCGCGGGTTCATCAGATTGTTGGGGTCGAATGCGCGCTTGAGCGACCGCATTAGCGCAAGTGATTCGGCGTTCTTGAAGCGGGCGAGGTCGCCCTTGCGGGCGACGCCGATGCCGTGCTCGGCGGAGATCGATCCGCCCAGCCCGACGGCGACCTCGAACACCGCGTCGGTGAGCGCGGCGCCCGGGAAGGCCTCCTGCGTCATGCCGGGAGGGGTGAGGATCGTGTAGTGAAAATTGCCGTCGCCCATGTGGCCGAAGGCGACCACGCGTGCGCCTCGGCAGAGCGCCTCCATGCGGGCGTTGGCGCGGTCAAGGAATGCGGGCGTCTGCGAAACCGGCACGCTGATGTCGTGGCTGACCTGGGGGCCCTCCGGCTTGTGGCCCGCTGACATCGCCTCGCGCAAAGACCAGAAATCCCTTGCCTGGCTTGAGTTTTCGGCGATCAGAGCGTTCTCGATCTCGCCTGCTTCCAGCGCTGCCGCAAGCGCCGCCTCGATCGCGTGGCGCAGCCCGGCTTCATGCGCCGCTTCGAACTCGATCAGCACCAGCAAGGCCGCGCCTGGGATCGGATCGCGCGTCGCTGCCACGTTCTTGACAGTCAGGTTCACGCCCAAGCGGTTCATGACTTCAAACGCCGACACCGCGCCGGTCGCGGCCTTCAGTCGGTGCAGCAGAGCAAGCGCATGCTGCCCTGAACCGGCTGCGGCGACCGCCACCTCGCGCACAGCCGGGATGGGGACGAGCTTCAAGCTGGCGGCGGTGACGACGCCCAGGGTTCCCTCCGCGCCGAAGAAAATCTGCTTCAGGTCATAGCCGGTATTGTCCTTGCGCAGCGACTTCAATCCGTCGAGCACGCGCCCGTCGGCGAGCACCACCTCTAGGCCCAACACGAGCTCGCGCATCATCCCGTAGCGCAGCACATGCACGCCCCCCGCATTGGTGGAAACGAGGCCGCCGATGGTCGCGCTGCCCTCGCTGGCGAGGCTCAAAGGGAATCGCCGCGCCGAATCGGCGGCCGCTTGTTGCACTGCCGCAAGCACCGCGCCGGCCTCCGCGATGAGCGAATCGTTGGCGGCGTCGATGACGCGGATGGCATTCATCCGTTTGGTCGAGAGCAGCACCTCGCCTTGCGGAATCTGGCCGCCAACGAGCCCCGTATTGCCGCCCTGCGGCGTGATCGCGACGCCGGCTTCCGCGCAGAGCCGAACAATGGCGACGACTTCCTGCGTGGTGGCCGGCATGGCCATGAACGGGGTGTGGCCATGGAAGCGCCCGCGCCATTCTTGGAGATGCGGGGCAAGGATGTCAGCGTCGGTGATATAGCCTTTGGGGCCGAGTAGGGTTGCGAGCTTAGCGAAGAGATCGGACATCAGGCCACCATAGCGACACGCGAGAGACCTGCCATACTTGGACCGTCGGCGTCCTCGCCGGCGTCTTTGTGATCCTCGTGGTGCGGTGCTCGCCGCCGCGGAAGAAGCCGGCGAGGACGCCGGCGGTCCAAGAATTCAGCGCGGCGCGGCGGCGCGGGCGAGGCGGTCGTTGATGGCTTCGCCGAGTCCAATGGAGGGGATTGGCGCCACTGCGATAGTTTCAGCGCCAGCGGCGTCCAGGGCGCGCAGGTGCGCGTAAAGATTGGCTGCAGCCTCCACGAGATCGCCGGTTGGCGAGAGCGAGAGGCCGCCGACAGGGGCTTCTGCGCCGAAGGCGAGGTAGGCTTCTCCTTCCCGCGGCGCTTCGGCGTTGAGCCTCAGCCGCGCGCGCGGCGCATAATGGCTTGCGAGCATGCCCGGCGCCTCGACGCTGCCCAAATGGGGGTCGGTGACAGGCCCAATCAGCTTTTGGATGGTTTCGCGCGGCGCCGCGCCAGGGCGCAGCAGCACTGCGCCGCCGTCAGCGGCAATCGCGACGATCGTAGACTCAAGCCCGAGCGCGCTGGCGCCGCCATCGAGGATTAGGTCTACGCGCTCGCCCAACTCCTCGCGCACATGAGCGGCGGTAGTCGAGCTCACTTTTCCGGAACGATTGGCGCTGGGTGCGGCAATGGGCTTGCCGAACACCCCAAGCAGCTCACGCGTGATTGGATGCGCTGGCGCGCGCAGGGCGATGCTTGTGAGCCCGGCGCAAGCGAGTTCGGCGACGGTGCTATCGGCGCGGCGCGGCGCGACGATCGTCAGCGGCCCGGGCCATAGAGCCTCCGCCAACGTAATTGCCTTGGCATGAAGATGGGCTTGGCGCAGCGCCGCGTCGAGATCGAGCACATGCGCGATCAGCGGATTGAAACGCGGCCGACCCTTGGCTTCGTAGATGCGCGCGACGGCGTTGGGGCTGGTTGCATCCGCGCCCAGGCCGTACACCGTCTCGGTCGGGAACGCGACGAGGCGACCCGCGCGCAGAATGCCCGCGGCGCGGTCGATCTCGGTCATGGCGCCCGCTGCGCCTCGACATGCACGCGCACGGCGATCTCGCGCGAAACGAATTCAGCGTCCGGATCGGACGCCATACCCAGATTGGCGTCGCGGCGGTCGATGCTGATGGCGCCGTCCATGGTCGCCCGGTTGCCGGTGATGTCCAAAGTGAACGGCAAGCGCGCTTCGATCGGGCGGCCCTTGATGGTGAGCGTTCCGCGCGCCTCGTAGGCATTGCCCCCGCGCGAGCGGATGGAAGACGTGCGGAACACCGCTGTCGGATGGCTGGCCACATCGAACCATTCCTGCTGCGGCAGGCTTTGGTCGTGCAGGGCGACGCCGTCCGAGGCGGAAGCGGTATTGATCGTCACCAGTGCTGAGGATTGCGCGAGGTTGTTTGGGTCGAAGCGGATGTCGGCGCTCCATCTTGTGAAACGTCCCTCAAACGCCACGCCGGCATGGGTCCCGCTGAAGCGGATAGCGCTCGCGCCAGCGGCTACGGTCCAAGCCGGCGGCGCGCCCGCGGCCGCAGCTGTTCCTCCATGGCTGTGGCCATCGGCGTAGTGATCGTCCTCGGCTGTTGCTTCTTCGTGTTCATCAGCTTGGTGCTCAACCTCGCCGTCGTGGGTATGCAGCACTTCAGCGGGCGGTGCGCCGGCGCCGGTCGGCGGGTTCTGAAACACCCACAACGCCGCGAGCCCCGCCAGCGCGATGGCGGCGAACCCGGCTGCGAGCGCATAAAAGCGCGCTGATGATTGCGGGGCGTCCCTCTCCAGGCCCGGAACCATGCGCGCCAGCACGCCGTCCTTGTCCACGAACTGGTGTTTCAGCGCCGCGGCTACATGAAGCGCGGTCAGCCCGATTGCGCCCCATGCCATCTTCGAGTGCGCATTCTCGAACACGCCCGCGAGCATGGCGCGCGCCTGGTCGGCAAGGTGGGATAACCCAAACAGGTGCGGAACCTGGAACAGCCCGAAATAAAGAGTAGGCACTTCCAACGGGCGGTCGTCGTGCACCGACCAGCCAGTCGACACGTAGAGCCAGCCGCTGAGCGGCATCGCGATGATGAGGAAATAGAACGCCCAATGCGTGGCGGTCGCCGCCAATTTCTCCCAGGGCTTCATCGCCTCGGGCAAAGGCGGTGTGGGGTGCGTCAACCGCCACCCGAGCCGTGCGATGCTTAGCAACAGCACGGTAAGCCCGATCGATTTGTGCAATTGGAACGCCGCGATCGCTTGCGCCTGCGTCGCCTTGTCCTCAAGCGCGTCGCCCATCCACCAGCCGAGCGGGATCATGCCGAGAATGGCGATGGCGATCGCCCAATGCAGGACGATCGCCACCGCGCTATAGCGTGAGGGTGCTGTGCTCGTCATTGGGTCGGGTTTGCCGGCGCCGCTGGTTGGGTGAATTCGGTCTCGATCTGGATCTCAATTTCATCGGAGACGCCAGCGCCCCCGGTTGCAAGCGGCAACAATACGGTCATGCCATAATCCGAGCGCTTTATGGTTCCGCGCGCGGAGAACCCAAGCAACGCCATCGGAAACCCCATCGGGTGCTGGCGATAGCCTTGATTGAAAGTGACGTCGAAGGTGGCCGGATGTGTGATCCCGCGAATGGAGAGATCGCCGGTCATGCGCCCGGTATTGGAGCCGGTGAGCTCAATCGCCGTTGACGTGAACGTCAGCGACGGATGCTGCGCCGCATCGAGCCATTGCGAGTTTTCCAGTTCTTCATCGAAGTCGCGCTGTCCGACATATTCTGTCTGGACCGAGTCTGATGCGACATTGGCGGTGACTGTGGACTTCGCTGGGTCTTCGGCGTTGAAGTTCAGCTGTCCCGACAAGCCGGTCAGGCGCAGCGTATAGTGCGAGAGGCCGAAATGGTTGGCCCGCACGACGATGCTGGAATGGGTGGGGTCGAGCGCATATTCCCCCGACGGCGCATCGATGGCGACCGGCGTTGGAGGGCCTTCCGGCGCTTTGGGCTGCGGTTGCTGGTTGCAGGCGGCAAGCGCCAAAGCTGCGACGATGAGGGCAATTCGCATGTGTTAGGCTCCTTAGTCCTTACGGAATTAGTCCTTACGGAATTAGTCCTTACGGAATTCTGCGGCGATCAGGATCTCCACCTGATCGGTTGTGGTTCCATCGACGATTGGGTTGCCAAAATTGGCGCCCCATTGCGAGCGTTCGATCATGGTGCGGGCAGTGAAGGCAATCACATGCTTGCCCGCGAAGGTGACGAACCGCCCGCCCTCGAAATAGGCTTCCAAAGTCACTGGATGGGTCTGACCGCGCAGCGTGAGGTCGCCGGCGATAATCCCAGTGGTGGGCCCGGTGATTTGGATCGAGCGCGACACGAACCGGATATTGGGGTTGGCCTCCGCGCCAAGCACGCCGTTCGCGATCTCAGCGTCAAAGGCGCGCTGGCCTTCGCGGTTGAGCACACCGGTGCTTACTGAATTGGCGGCGATGGTGACATCGATGCTGCTATTGGCGGGGTTGGCGGCGTCGAAATTGAGCGACCCCGATATCGTGTCGAATCGTGCCGCGAAAATGCCGAGCCCCATGTGGCGCAAGCGCCAGGTGACGCTGGCGTGGCGGCCGTCGAGCGTATAGGCGCCGGACGGCGCGTCGGCGGGGTTGAGCGAGGCGCTTTCGCCGTGGGGAATTCCCGAAGCTGTCGACGCGCTGGGCTGCGCGGCTGCCGCTGGCGCGGCCGGCGTTCCCATGGATGCGCACGCGCTCAGAAGAAGCGCCGCTGCCAGAACCGAATATCGCATGCTATGTCCTCACCCGGTCGCGCCCCCCAGCACGCCGTCGCCGCCTGTAGCACGCGCCGTCGCGCGTGTCGCGGGGTGGAACTTACATGGAACGATTGCCGCATGTCCTATCGCGCTCCCACTGCCGAAATGCGCTTTGCATTGCTCTATGCGGCTGGCTTTGAGCCCTCCGCTTCAGGGCTCGACGCGGACACTCTGGAAGCGGTGCTGGACGCTGCCGGAACGATGGCAACCGACCAATTGGCGCCTATCAATCGTAGCGGCGACCGGGCGGGTGTGCGCCTCGCAGACGGAGAGGTCATCGCTGCGCCGGGGTTCCGCGACGCCTATCAGACATTCTGCGCCGGCGGCTGGCAGGGGTTGAGCGCCGATCCCGATTACGGCGGGCAAGGTCTGCCGCGATCTTTAGCGCTTGCCGTGTTCGAGATGATGCACGCCGCCAACATGAGCTTCGGTCTGCTGCCGATGCTGACGCTCGGCGCAATCGAAGCGATCCAGCTGCACGGCGCGCCTGACCAGAAACAACTTTATCTGCCGAAGCTGATCTCCGGCGAATGGTCGGGCACGATGAACCTGACGGAACCGCAAGCCGGGTCCGACCTGGGGGCGCTCACCACAAAGGCGTCGCCGGCGGCCGACGGTTCTTATCGGATCATCGGACAGAAGATATTCATCACCTGGGGCGAGCACAACCTCGCTTCCAATATCGTCCACTTGGTCCTCGCGCGCATTGAGGGCGCGCCAGCGGGTTCGAAGGGCCTGTCGCTCTTCATCGTGCCGAAGTTTCACGCCAGCGACGGCTCGCGCAACGCAGTTCGATGCATTGGGCTCGAAGAAAAAATGGGCATCCATGCGTCGCCGACATGCACGATGGCGTACGAGGGCGCGACAGGCTGGCTGATTGGAGAGGAGAACCGGGGCCTCGCGGCGATGTTCACGATGATGAACGCGGCGCGGCTCAATGTCGGCGTGCAGGGGGTCGGCGTGGCCGAGGCGGCTTACCAGAAAGCGCTGGCTTATGCGCATGAGCGCAAGCAGGGCGGGACGCTTATTATCGACTACCCGGATGTTCGCCGGATGCTTGCAACCATGAAGGCCAAAATACAGATCGGCCGCGCGCTCTGTTATGCCTGTGCGGTCGCCGCCGACGCCGGCGACAAGCCGCGCGAGGATCTGCTGACGCCGCTTGCCAAGTCGTGGTGCACGGACATGGGCGTGGAGGTCGCCAGCCTGGGTGTACAGATTCACGGCGGCACGGGCTTCGTCGAAGAGGGGGGGGCGGCGCAATTCTATCGCGACGCCCGCATCGCGCCCATCTACGAAGGGACCAACGGCATTCAGGCGATCGATCTTTACGGGCGCAAGCTGCTAGGCGACCGCGGCGAGGCAATGGGCGCGCTGATTGTGGAAGCACGTGGCGTCGCCGCTGGCGGGCACGGAATTTCACAGCGCCTAGCCGACGCAGCTGACGTGTTGCAGCAAGCCACGGATTACATGCTTGACGCCGTGCGCGACGAGGCGCTTGCGGGGGCAAGCGAGTATTTGGCGTTGGCCGCAGAGGTTGCAGGCGCGGCGCTCTGGGCGCGAGGCTTGCGACGGGCGCCGTCGGGCATGTCGCGCCTTGGCGAACAGGAGGCGTTGCTGGCGTTCTTCGCCGAAACCGTGTTGTCGCGAGCGTCGGCGCGCCTGGCGGCCATCAAGGCGCGGCCGCCAGCTTTGATGTAGCGCGCGGCCCGCATAAATGATAAGGTTCTCATCATGGCCTTTCGCCCCCAAACGCTAAACTTTGACGCTCTCGAACAATATTTGAAGTCGCGGCCCAGCACGATCCTACCTATCTTGAAGGGACTTGAATTGCTTGGCGGCCCGGTCAAGCTGCTCGACTTGCGCAAGCTGGTGGCAGGTTCCCCCAGCCTTGTAGCTCAGGACCTGGCTGTGGCTGAAGAGCAGGGGTTGATTGCGATTAATCTCGAACAGGATGTCGCCTCCGCTGAATTGACTCCCGCGGGCCGGAACTACCTGAGCGAGGTTGCCTGACTAGGCGCACTCCCCAGGGGCTTCCCCGCCCAAGAATTGATTTCAGTACATTCTTGACCGTAATGCTCGCCTGTTTGGCGATTTCGTGGCTCGCCGGCATTGTCGTTCCCCACGATTGGCGATTGACCCGAGACTTTGCCCTTGCGGTTGTCTTCGGCACCATTATCGGCGTTGGCGATGTGCTGGAGCGCCATGGCGAGGCGCCGCTGACTACGCTTGCCACGCCCGGGGCCGCCGCGCGCATCATCGTGAATGCCGCGGCGTCGGCACTGGCGCTGTGGCTGCTAAAAGACAATCCCTTCAGCGCCGGCGGCGAACTATTTCAGGGAAACGCGACCGCGCAAGTGCTGCTCGCGGGGTTTGGCGCGCTGGCCTTGTTAAGGGTGTCGGTGCGTGTGGCGTTTGGCGGTTCCAACGTGGAGATCAGCCTTGCCGCCGTCATCGACAAGTTCCTGCAATCCGCCGACCGCGATGCTCTTGGGCGCTCGGCGGCGACGAGCGCGAAGCACTTGTTCGAGATTTGCGAGGATGTGGATTTCGGCACGATGTCGCGCCGAGTGGCGCCGATCTGCCTGTCTATGCCCGAGGCCCTCAGTGACGAACAGCGCAAGAAACTCGGCGCGCACATCCAGGGTATAAGGGACGACCCAACGCTGGAGGATGAGGACAAGGCGGTGCTGATCGCGTCGACGATCGCCAAAGCGATCGGGCGCGAAGCTCTTCGAGCTATGGTTCAGGGCATAAAAGACACGCAGTTGTCGGCTAGGGCCCGCAGCATCCAGAATGCATTGTCTGGGCGCGCACCACCACCACCACCACCATAGGTCAAGGCGGCGCCGTCCAGAGGAGCCCTGGCCGGCGCCTTCCCCACGGGCGCCTGTCGCGCGCCGATCGGTTCGGCTAAGGTCACCGAAAGGGGCGCGTACGCATGTCCATGGACGGCCTGGAAGAACCGCAAACGGCGCGCGCGACGCTGGTTTATCCGCTCGGCGAGGCGCCGGCGCCGGGAATGGTGCGCGAGGTCGCGCCCGGAATTTACTGGTTGCGCATGCCGCTGCCGTTTGCGCTCAAATGGATCAATCTGTGGCTGCTGGAGGATGGCGACGGTTGGACCATCGTCGACACCGGCCTCGCCATGGAGGAGACCAGAAATTACTGGCGCACGATTTTTGACAGTGCGTTGAACGGCAAGCCGGTCAAGCGCGTCATCTGCACTCACATGCATCCCGACCATGTCGGGCTCGCGGGCTGGATTTGCCGTAAGTTCGAGGCGCCGCTTTGGATGAGTCGGCTGGAATACGTGACCTGCAGGATGCTGGTCGCCGACACTGGCCGTGAGGCGCCCGAGGATGGCGTTCAGTTTTTCCGGGCGGCGGGTTGGGACGAGCAAGCGATCGCCCAATACAAGGCGCGTTTCGGCGGCTTTGGCATGGCGGTGTCGCGGCTTCCTGATTCTTATCGGCGCATCAGCGACGGCGATGGGATCGAGATCGGCGGCCTCACCTGGCGCGTGATCACCGGTCACGGCCATTGCCCCGAGCACGTGTGCTTGTGGCAGGACGAACTGAAGCTCTTCATTTCAGGCGATCAGGTGCTGCCGCGAATATCCTCCAACGTGTCGGTGTTTCCCACCGAACCGACCGCCGATCCGTTGTCAGACTGGCTGCACTCATGCGCCAAGCTCAAGGCCGCGCTCCCCAACGATCTGCTGGTGCTGCCGGCGCACAACGAGCCGTTCACCGGCCTGCACGAACGCTTGACCGCTCTTATCGAGGGGCACGAGCGCAGCCTCACACGCCTGCTCAAGCGGATCGAGGAAGAGCCAAAAAGCGCATTGGACTTGTTTGGCGCATTGTTCGCTCGAAAAATCGGCGACGATCTCTTGGGTATGGCCACGGGCGAGACAATCGCCCATATGAATTGCCTGATCGGACGCGGTTTGGCGCGGGCGGTCAGGAACGATGAAGGCGTGACCCGCTATGAGCCAGTCTGAAGCAAAGAACCCCGAGCATCGCGCCAACAACGCGATTCTGTGCTTCTGCCTCGGGATCGCGCTCGCCGGGGGCTCTTATTTTCTGGGCGTCGGCGCCGTTCTGGCGGCGGTGTTGTCTGGGGGCGATCCCGGGATCGTCGTTGGCGGCGTGCTGGCGGCGTTCGGTCTGGTGCTGATGGGCGTCGCCGGTTTTATCATGATGCTGATCGGCGGAATCTGGATGGCGCTGCGCGTTGTCGCCGACCAGAGCAGCGACGCTGAAGAAAAACGCTATCGCAAGATTGAACGTTAGCTGGAGACACAATGATCATCTCAACCACCTTTGACGTACACAATCGCCCCATCACTCAGCACCTCGGCCTGGTGCGCGGCAACGTCGTGCGCTCGCGCTTTTTCGGCCGCGATATCGTCGCTGGCTTGCGCATGATCGTCGGCGGCGAAATCCACGAATACACCAAGCTCTTGGCTGAGAGCCGCGAGCAGGCGCTCGATCGCATGGTGGAGCACGCAAAGAGCCTCGGCGCGGATGCGATTGTCGGCGTGCGCTTGGAAACCACCGACGCTGGCCAAGGTCAGGCCACCGAGGTGCTAGCTTACGGCACCGCGGTTAAACTGGGTTGAGGCAGTGCGGCGTGGATAAGCCGCCAGGCCGCGAGCGCCACTACGCCTGCGGAGAGATCAAAGCCTAGGCCGAACGCCATCAGGAACATCGCGTGGTGTGCGGCGAGAAACGCAGCCGGCCGTCCATCAAGTTCGCCTAGCCGCCATTGCGCAGCGCAGCGCAACGCCCAATCGAACAAAGCTGCGCCCGCGATGCACGCAGTCGCGAGCGGCGCCCAGAGAGGGAGATGCGGCAGATCGAGCGGTAGGCCAACGACCAGGTGCGGCGCGGTGTACGCCGCCATTGCAATGCCGTGCGCAGGGCTGGTCCAGGCGTGCCACAGCTTCTCGCCACGGGCGCCCAGGCTCTCCGCGTGCGCCACGCTCCAGCGCACATCGGCGAACACGCGCCACACAAACACAACGCCGATGGCGCCGTCCAGGCCGACAAAGGCGCCGACGAGCAGCGCTGCTGCCGCGGGGCCGACCAGCGGGCGAAGGTCGAACGAAGGCGCGCGCAGCAACGCGCAGCCGCCGAGCGCGGCCAAGCAGAGCAACCCAAGCTGCGGCCAAAGCGAGGACGCTGCTCCAAAGCCGAGAGCAGCGATCGCTGCAAGCGCAAAGTAACGAAAGGCGCCGCCATCCATGCGCTTGTCATGGCGCCAACGTCATGAATTGCACGTAAACGCCCAATTATCCAAGCGTTTACGTTGCTAAACGCGCGTCAACGATTAGGCGCTGGCGCCGGTTGAGGTTGCTGTGCGGCTGCGCGCGCGGCGATCTGTTGCTCCGCAGACGCACGGAAGGAGGCGTCGTCCGGGTGCGCCATCGAGCGGAGTGCGGCGTCGAAGGCAGCCATCGGCGGTGTCCCTTCGTAGCTGAGGCATAGTCCCAACATTTCGACGCCAGGCCTCATTTGGAATCCGGCAAAGACGTGGCGCCCCTTGGACGGGGAGTCGAACTCCGCCCGTTGCAGCGGCCAAAATCCGCTGTCGTCGCGCGTATGCGAGATCAACACGGCCGAACTGTCAGGAAAGAGGCGGGGAACCGAATTCCCTTGCGCCAGCCAAAACGCATCATTGAAACGCGTATCGTCGCCAAGCGTGCGCCAGATGCTGTGCGGTGTCGCCCCCGCAGTGGTAGTGCTTGTCCGAACAATAAAATGGCATTCGTTGTCGTCGTTTCCCGCAATGATGTAGCTCATGCCTTCGGGCGCGCGGAGTGGGCCGACCGGCCAATTTGCCGGGGTGTCAAACACAATTCTCCCCGCCGGGTCGGTGTAAACACGGGCGTCCGCCGCGCTGGCGCACAGGCCCAAGCCAATAATAGCTGCAAGCGCAAACACGCGCATATGAACTCTCCTTGCCCTCAGCGTCTAAAATCTCGCCTCGGGGCCGGGCTCGTCAAGCCCCGGGCTGAAGTTTGGCGCCGGAGGCCCCCCCGGCTCGCGGAAACAGGCTGTGCACAAGTCGGAGCTGGCTTAAGGTCCAGCGGAAATCGGAGCAAAACCATGAGCCTTGCCGGAAAAACCCTGTTCATAACCGGCGCCAGCCGTGGCATCGGCCTCGCCATCGGCCTGCGCGCCGCCCGCGACGGCGCCAATATCGTGATCGCCGCCAAGACCGCCGAGCCGCACAAAAAGCTCCCCGGCACGATCTATTCCGCCGCCGAGGAGATCGAGAAAGCCGGCGGCCAGGCGCTGCCGCTGGTGGTGGACGTGCGTGAGCCCGATAGTGTGAACGCGGCGGTGGAGGCGGCCGTCGCGCGTTTCGGCGGCATCGATATCTGCGTGAACAACGCCTCCGCCATCCAGCTCACCGGAACATTGGCCACCGACATTCGCCGCTACGATCTGATGAACCAGGTGAATGCGCGCGGAACTTTTATCGTCAGCCGCGCCTGCATTCCGCATTTAAAGAAGGCGGCCAACCCCCACGTGCTGATGCTGTCGCCGCCGCTGGATATGAGCCCGCGCTGGTTCGGGGGCCACGTCGCTTACACGATGGCGAAATACGGCATGAGCATGTGCGTGCTCGGCATGGCCGAAGAATTCCGCGACGACGGCATCGCCTTCAACGCGCTCTGGCCCCGCACCGGCATCGCCACCGCCGCCATCGAATTCGCGCTCACTGGAAGTGAGGGCATGAAGCATTGCCGCACGCCGGACATTATCTCCGATGCGGCGTACGCGATCTTCAACAAACCGGCGCGAGCGTGCACCGGGAATTTCTTTATCGACGATGTGCTGCTCTATTCCGAAGGCGAGCGCGATTTCGACAAATACCGCGTCGATCCGAGCAAGGATCTGATGCCGGACTTCTTCGTACCGGCCGATTGCGCGCTGCCGCCGGGGGTGAGTATGGGGAGGGTGGGGTAGGGAGGGATGCCGACCACGCCCTGCCGTCAGAAACGACTCACCACCCATCCCCGGATTCGCGCAGCGAATTCCGGGGCCCAAGATCGCAAGCGCTCGTGTTCATAGGCCCCGGACTGAATGCTGCGCATTCATCCGGGGATGGGTGGTGTTTCAAAAATTTGGTGGGAACTCACCCTAATCCTGAAACTCCGCCACCCGCACCTGCGCGCCCGGCAGAAACAGCGCCTCCAGCGGATCGTCAAATCCCACTTGCGCCGCGTTCGCCCAAGCTTCGCTGCCAGGCCCTCGGAACACGTAGGTGACGCGCTCGTTCAACTCCACCACCCACAATTCAGGCACGCCGGCTGCGCCATAGCGCGGGGCTTTGGTGTGGAGGTCGCGGGCGCGGCTGGTATCGGCGATTTCGACAATGAGTTCGACCTGGTCGGGGCGCGGATAGCGTCGGCGCCGGTCGGCGCGATACACCAAAATATCGGGCTCCAGGAACGTCTTCTTGGCGAGCACGAGGGTCGCGTCCTGAACAATATCGAGCGAGGCCGGCGCGGCGCCGGCTAGCCAGCGCCCGATGCGGCCCTTCATCAGCAAATGCGGCGTGGCTTGCGGGCTCATCGGCACGATCTCCCCGTCGATCAGTTCGAATTTCTCGTCGGCGTCGAGGATACCGGCCTCAATCATTTTCTCGACCTCAGCCAAGCTGAAGCCGCGCCGATCCAGGCCCTCTGCTGCGCGCGTGAGAAAGACGCCAGTGTCGCTCATAAGATCATCCTACCATGACGGCGCACGTGGGCCAATGGCGCCGCTGGCTGGGAGGCGTGGCGACGGCTTTGTCCGCAGCCCGCACGATCTGACGCGCTGCTTAGCGTCGCGCCGGCCAATCACAAGCTTGGAGCCGCCTCCAATGAGCGGCGGAGGTCAACGCGAGTTTAATGGGCGAGGGCAGCTACGACGGCCTCCATCGCGGGGTCACGGCCGTTGAGATAGTGCTGAATGGTCCAGGGAGCAGAAATGTTCGGCGTCAGGGTCGCAATTGCAATAGGATTGCGCGAGACGGACCCGTGGCAATCCGAATAGGCCCGGCAGCCAGTCCTGTAGTCGTGTCGCTCGGTGGCTGTGCGCAACATCGCGCGTGAATTAGGCAGCGTCACAAAATCGCCTTCCGCGAAAAACATCAGGCGGTCGCCAACTTCTTCCCCGACGATGGCAACGCGATCCGGCGCCGCTTGTTTCAGGTAAGCTGCTGTTGAAATTGCAGCGGAGAATGTCCAAGGACTTGTGAGCACGAAGATGCGACCACTAACGTGGCTCGGTAAGCGCTGAACAAACCCGCGCGCAGCGTTGAGATCGCCGCCGCCGTTGAAGCGCAAGTCCAGCACCAGATTGGTCGGCGCGCGCGCGCGAACCTCACCCTCCATCTCCGCAAGAAAATCGCCGATCGGCCTGTCTTCCGCATCGTTGGTCTGGCGCAGCTCAATCACCATGCCACTTATCTCAGGCGCCATACGCCAGCGAAACGGCTGGCTGGGCTCAAGCAGTGACCATGGCGCACGCTCGACTGCGAGTGCGCCGCGCCAGTCGGCGTCGCCCAGCTCAGTGGTGGCGGGAAACATCCAACGGAATGCGTTGGCGGGCGCGCGTTGTCGGGCGGACTCGGCGGTCAATCGGCGCGTGACCATCCGTCCGCTCGGCAGTCGAAATCTATAATTGGCCACGGCCGCCTCGCGGCTCAAGCCGAGTGCATTCAAGAGATCGGGGCTTTCAAAGAGGTAACCCGCGCTACGGTCACGCCAAGCGTTTGTGCCGCCCGCAAGCGTTCGCGCCGCGGTTCTGAGCGTCGCAAGGTCGTGGCCGTCGATAGACATCAAGCGACCGCCGAGGAGATCGAAATTGTCCGCCGTGGCGCGCAGCACGTAAAAATCCTCGCCGAACGGCGCCAGCCTGAGCATGATGCGGTTGTATCTGCGGGACCGGGGTCCCGCGGCAGCGAAAGTGTGACCGTTGTCTGCAAGCGCTGCAATGCGTGCCGTCTCAAGTTCGAAATAGGCTGGCGAAACTTGCGCGATGTTTCGTTCCAACGCCGCGAGGCGCTGCTCGGCCTCGGTGCGCGCCGCCGCGGAATAGGACTGGTCCACCGCCAAGAATTGCGCGCGGAGGCTCTCCATGTCGCCGGTAAGTCCCTCGCTGTTCGCCGCGACGGGCGCCTCCTGGCCCCGCCTATGCTGGGCGAGGGCGGGGGCTGACAAGGCGAAAGGTAGCGTGGATGCCGCCAAGGCTAGGATGGTCGAGCGCCAAAACCGCGACATCATGTAATTAGTCTCCAGTACCCGCCGTGTTTACGTCAGCGGTTTGCCGCGCGTCTTGGAAGAATGATGCGCTCGGAGAATGCCGTTAAGCTCTACGAGAGGAGCGCCGCAAAGCCTTTACGATGGCATTGGCATGCTGACACAACTCGCTGCTTGAGCCCGGACGGCGGAGGGTGAGCGCCCAAGGATTACTCGAAACGCATTGGTCATGTGGCTTTGGTCCGAATATCCGTGCGCCAGTGCGATAGATGATAACGGCTCGGTCCCCCCAGCCACATCCTCTAGCGCTCGAAGGACCCTCTTGACGTTGCGGTATTCAGTTGGCCGAAGCCCGAAGCACTTCGCAAATCCGCGGGAGAAATGCGCTCGATTGCGATCCACCACATTTGCGATGCCAGCGACAGCGCGGGGGCGGTGGTTATCTAGTTCCATCATCGCGTCTTCTACCCAAGCGGGGGGCGAGACGGACTCCCCGTGCTCCAGGTGGGCCAACAGCCTCCCTAACGCTCTGATGCGTTCGGGGCGGTCCAGAAGCTGATCAAAACCGTTGAGGGAAAGATCGGAGGGGGCAAAATCATAGGGGGGGCGACAATAGCTCGACACCTTGCCTCTGATCCCTCGCGCGAAGAGGCGTGTCCAGTAAGGGCCGACTGCCTCGATGATTGTACAGCGGGCGCCATGTGCGCCGAATTCCAGGTGGTGTTCGGCATTCGCGGGCGATAGCCGTGCACCGCCTGCGCTAATCAAGGTCGCGGAACCACCGCGATCCCTGTGCTGCAGTTCGCCCGCGGCAACGACGAGGAGGTGGATGCGAGCATGACCATGGCCGACCAAGGTGCGGCCAGCCGGCATGTCACACGTGAACATTCTAAGCATAATAGGGCCTCAGACGTGATGATGCGGTCCATGGCGGCCTTGGATGCGTTGCTTGGCTGTGCGTCCCCCGTCAGGGAGCATCACGGCTTGCGCTTTGGAGGTGCTTGCAAGGTAGCGTCGGCCTGTTCGAACGCTGTTACGCCGCGCTGGCCATCGTGTGCGCACGCGTCTACACCCGAACTTCCACCCTGCAGCGCGCGAGTTCCGCTTTGCCGCCCATCCTCTCAATCCCCCACATGGACCTGCTCGGCGGCGCGCTTATCGCCATCCTTCTCATCTGTATTGGGGCGTGGGCGGGCGTTGGCCGGGGCGCGACGACGACACGTTACGGCTCATAGTGGCCGGTGTGAAGCGCGGGCGGATGTACGGCTTTTGGCCTTGCGCGATGGTGGCGCTGGCGCTGACGAGCGCTGCTGCGGTCGTGTATGCGCGCCATGGTGAAATCATGAGCGGCGATTTCGCTTGGGTGGTGATCGCTGGCTATGGCGTGTTGATCGCGGTGTTCGGCCTGCGCGGGCTCGCGCCTTATGTGTCGCCCGTGTTCGAGTACGCGCGCGGGACGCCTTTCTTTGAACTGAACCGATTGTATTACGCGCCGCTTTGTCTTCTCATCGCCGCGGCGCTGGCTGCGGATTTTCCGTACGCGGCGCTATAGAGTTCACGAAAGAGGGGCCTATCCATGCTCATCCAAGTGCTGGCGCTGACCACAGCCGCGTTGTTTGCCGGCGCGGCGCTTTACATCAGTGTCGCTGAGCAGCCCGCACGCCTCTTGCTCGACGATCGCGCACTGCTGACGCAATGGAAGCCAAGCTATAAGCGCGGCTTCGCCATGCAGGCGTCGCTCGCGGTGATTTCCGCGCTACTTGGGTTCTGGGCGGCGTGGCAAGCGCAGGACTGGCGCTGGGTCGTCGGCGCTGTGCTGATCCTGGCGAACTGGCCCTATACGCTGCTCGGCATCATGCCGACCAACCATAAACTTGAAGCCATTCCCAACGAGCAGGCGGGTGAACACTCGCGCGCGCTGATCGTCAAATGGGGCGGCCTGCACGCGGTCCGCACTCTGCTGGGCGCCGCGGCGGTGTGCGCATATTTGTGGGCGTCCCTGTAGCCGGCCGGGAACCTCTAGCCATCCGCGCCGGCTCAGCCTACATGCGGCGTTCAATCAAGATTCCTGAGCCCCCCGAGCCCCCCTTTGCACCCCATCCTCTCCATCCGTGACGTCTCGAAGACCTACGCCTCGGGCGTGGTCGCACTGAAGCCGACCAGTCTTGAGATCGCCAAAGGCGAAATCTTCGCGCTGCTTGGGCCGAACGGCGCTGGCAAGACCACCTTGATTTCCATCATATGCGGCATCGTCAATCCATCGAGCGGGACGATTGTCGCCGATGGTCATAATGTCATCAGCGACTACAAGGCCGCACGCCGTAAGATCGGGCTGGTCCCGCAAGAATTGCACACCGACGCGTTCGAGCGCGTGATCGACACGGTGCGCTTCTCGCGCGGCCTGTTCGGGTTTCCGCCTGACGAAGCGCACCTCGAGAAAGTGCTGCGCGATCTTTCGCTGTGGGAAAAACGCGATTCCAAGATCATGGAATTGTCCGGCGGCATGAAGCGGCGTGTGATGATCGCCAAGGCGCTCAGCCACGAGCCGATCATTCTCTTCCTCGACGAGCCCACAGCCGGCGTCGATGTCGAGCTGCGTCAGGATATGTGGGCCATGGTGCGGCGGCTGCGCGAGGGCGGCGTCACCATCATCCTCACCACCCACTACATCGAGGAAGCCGAGGAAATGGCCGATCGCGTCGGCGTCATCAACAAGGGTGAACTGATCCTGGTTGAGGAGAAGGCCGCTTTGATGCGCAAGCTCGGCAAGAAGCAGCTCACCTTGGAATTGCCGGCGCCGCTCGCCGCTGTTCCTGAGGGCTTGGCCGAGTATGCGCTCGAATTGACAAGCGGGGGAAACAAGCTGGTCTACACTTTCGACGCCAATGCAGAGCAATCAGGGATTTCCGGCCTGCTGCGCCGCCTCGACGAGGTTGGCGTCGAGTTCAAGGATCTCCACACCGAACAGAGTTCGCTTGAGGACATTTTCGTGGAATTGGTGAGGGCGAAGTAGGCAAATGTATAATGCTTGACGTATAACGAGAGGCGTTATATATGGCAATTAAGTCCTACAAGGACAGGGCGGTCGCTCGATTTCACCGGGAGGGCATGGTTCCGCGTCCTTGGCGTGCGATCGCCGAAGCTGCGCTGCGTAAATTGGACATGATCGATGCGGCGAGCGTCCTTGGCGACCTCGCCTGCCCGCCGGGCAACAGGCTTGAAGCTTTGAAAGGCAACCGCAAAGGGCAGCACAGCGTTCGGATCAACGATCAGTTCCGAATTTGTTTCCGTTGGACCAAACAAGGCGCCGAAGACGTTGATATTGTGGACTACCACTAGTGTTCCAGATTTGAAGTTCGCCATTAGATTGGATCACGCGTGATGCGAACTTCAATCCATCTGGGACGCTAGAGTCAATTGGTTATAGCGTGGCTGATGAATCAGAAATTCGCACCGCGCCTGCCATCGTGACCTTGCGAATTTCAGATTCGCCCTACTAGGAGAGAGAGTGCCCCGCATCCGCACCCACCCCGGCGAAGTACTGAAGGAGGAATTCATGCTCCCCTTTGGGCTTTCAGCCAACAAGCTCGCCATCGAATTGGCGGTTCCGGCGACGCGCATTGGCGACATCATTCGCGCCGAGAGCCCGCGCGCGATCAGCGCTGACACCGCGCTTCGCTTGGCGCGTTATTTTCAGACTTCGCCGGCGTTCTGGATGAATTTGCAGGCGGCCTACGATCTTTCGAAGGCGGAAGTCGAGAAAGGACGCGAAATTGCATCGCGCATACGCCCGAGGGCGCGCTCATGAACTGGCATGGCGTTCACGCGATCTACCGCTTCGAGATGGCGCGTTGGTTTCGCACCATCGGCCAAAGCCTGTTCTCGCCGGTGCTTTCGACCTCACTCTACTTCATCGTTTTCGGCTCGGCGATCGGCTCGCGTATGGTGGCCATCGATGGCGTCAGCTACGGCGCCTTCATCGTGCCGGGTCTAATCATGCTTTCGATCCTGACCGAAAGCGTCTCGAACGCCTCGTTCGGCATCTACATGCCCAAATGGGCGGGCACGATCTACGAATTGCTCTCAGCGCCTGTGTCGCCGATCGAAGCCGTGCTTGGATACGTGGGCGCGGCCTCCACCAAATCGGTGATCATTGGCCTCGTTATCCTCGCCACAGCGCGCCTGTTCGTGCCGTTCGAGATTGAGCACCCGCTTTGGATGCTGACCTTCCTGGTGCTGACTTCGATCTCGTTCTGCCTGTTCGGCTTCATCCTTGGCGTGTTGGCCAAGGGCTTCGAGCAATTGCAGATCGTGCCGATGCTGATCATCACGCCGCTCACTTTCCTTGGCGGCACCTTCTATTCGATCTCCATGCTGCCGGAATTTTGGCAGAAAATCACGTTGCTTAACCCGGTCGTCTACCTGATCAGCGGCTTCCGCTGGGCTTTCTATGGGATTTCCGACGTAAACATCGCCGTCAGCGTTGCCGCAACGGCAGGGTTTCTCGGTTTGTGTTTGTCTGTAGTCTACTGGATATTCTCGACCGGTTACCGGTTGAAATCCTGAGGCGCACATGAGCGAAGGTCACATCCTCGTCACCCGCGACGCTGGCGTGCTTGAGTTGCGCTTCAACCGGCCCGAGAAAAAAAACGCCATCACCAATGCGATGTACGGCGCGCTGGCCGACGCTATTGTCGCCGCGGCCGATGACGCAAGCATTCGCGCGATCCTGTTCACCGCGGTCGGCGATTTCTTCACCTCCGGCAACGACATCCTCGATTTCGCCGCCATCGCGACAGGGCAGGCGGGCGAAGGCCCACGCCATGTCGGGCGTTTTTTGGAGGCGTGCATTAGAGCGGAGAAGCCGTTGGTGGCGGCGGTGCAGGGGCATGCGGTTGGCGTCGGCGTAACAATGTTGTTGCACTGCGATCTCGTGTACATCGCAGAGAGCGCCAAGCTCACCACGCCCTTCATCGACCTTGGCGTTGTTCCCGAAAATGCCTCAAGCCTCGCCATGCCGGCGCGCATGGGACACGCGCGGGCATTCGCTATGCTTGGCCTCGGCGAGCCGCTCGTAGGCGCACAAGCGGTCGCGGCGGGGCTCGTCAATGCGGCGCTGCCGGCGGGCGAGGTTGAGGCGCGCGCGCGCGCCTCGGCGCTCGCTTTGGCGAAGAAGCCCGCCGAGGCGCTGCGGCTCACCAGGAAATTGATGCGCGATCCCGGATCATTGCTCGCGCGCATGCATGAGGAAAGCGCGCTGTTTGCCGAGCGCCTGCAATCGGAAGAAGCGCGCGCGGCGTTTGCAGCGTTCCTGACGCGTCGCTGAGTTCGAGACGCGTCGCGTTTCGACAAGCTCAACGTGACGCCATTCTGCGTCAGCCTGAGCCTGTCGAAGGCCGAAACAAAGTGTTCTCTGCTTCCACACTCAGTCCCGAAGCAATTCGTTCACCGCGGTCTTCGCGCGCGTCTGCGCATCGACGCGCTTGACGATCACCGCGCAGGCAAGCGAGGGGCCGCCCTTCGGGTCTGGAAGCGAGCCTGGAACCACCACGGAATAGGCCGGCACCTCTCCGCGCGTCACCGCGCCGGTCTCGCGATCGACAATCTTGGTCGATTGAGACAAGAACGTTCCCATCGCCAGCACAGCGCCCTCGCGCACGATAACGCCTTCGGCGACTTCGGAGCGCGCGCCAATGAAGCAGCCATCTTCGATGATGGTAGGGTTCGCCTGTAACGGTTCGAGCACGCCGCCAATGCCGGCGCCGCCGGAGATGTGCACGTTCTTTCCGATCTGTGCGCACGAGCCCACCGTGCACCAGGTGTCGACCATGGTTCCTTCATCGACATAAGCGCCGATATTTACGAACGACGGCATCAGTACGGCGTTGCGCCCGATATAGGCGCCGCGGCGCACGATCGCGCCCGGCGCGGCGCGAAAACCGGCGGCGGCGAAGCTGTTCTCGCTCCAGCCGGCGAACTTGGACGGCACCTTGTCCCACCAGGACGCGCCGTTCGGCGCGCCGGAGATCGCGTGGTTGGCGCTGGTGCGGAACGAGAGCAGCACCGCCTGTTTGAGCCATTGCTGGGTGAGCCACGCGCCGTCCGCGCCGCGTTCGGCCACGCGCGCCTGGCCCTTGTCCAGCAGCGCAAGCGCCGCCTCGATCGCTTCAACATCAGCGCCTTTGCTCTGGGGCGTCAGCGTATCCCGCCGCGTCCAGGCGGATTCGATTTGGGCGGCGAGTTCGGCATTGGGCATGGTGCTCGCACTAAGGCCATGTGCGCGCCGTTGCAATGGAATTGGCGCTGCGCCCCGCGGGTCGAAAATAAATCTACCCACACCCTTGGCAGCGTGATGGGCGCTTCTGAACCCCCTCCCCCAGAAAGCGTTCTCTTGGGGAAGGGGGCAGGGGCGGGGTGAAGCGCAGGAGTCTTGTACTTCAAGTCTGGCGCAACACCCCACCCCTCGATCCCTTCCCCAAGAGAACGCTTTCTGGGGGAGGGGTGGGAGGGGCCAGTTTCTCCGCGTCAGCCTGAGCTCGTCGAAGGCCGCACCCCTTCCGCATTGCGCTTTGACAAGCTCAGCGTAACGCAATTGTGCGCAAAAGCGGAGCTCGGCTGGCGCCGCCGCTGCAAGAGCCGCTACACTCCGCCCATGCTGCTCTTCACTCATCCCTCCATGCTCCAACACGAGCCGCCGCGCGGGCATCCGGAACGGCCGGCGCGATTGGAAGCGGTGCTAGCCGGGATCGCCGCGCTGCCGCTGGCGCACCGCGATGCGCCGTTCGCGCGGCGCGAGGCGATACTTCTGGTTCACCCGTCGCGTTATGTGGATGCCTTGGAGGAAGCGTTTGCGGAGGCGCGCGAGGACAATGTTCGGCTCGATCCAGACACCCACCTCTCCTCGGGCTCGCGCACCGCGATCTACCGCGCCGCCGGCGCCTGCGTGGCGGCGGTCGATGCGGTGCTTGCGGGCGAGGACGACATGGCGTTCTGCGCCGTGCGTCCGCCTGGCCACCATGCCGAACCGATGGCGGCGATGGGGTTTTGCGTTTTCAACAACATCGCCATCGCTGCGATGCACGCGCTTGAAGCCCATGGCCTCGAGCGCGTCGCCATCGTGGATTTCGATGTTCACCACGGCAATGGCTCGCAAACCATCGCCGAGCGCGAGCCGCGGCTCATGTTCGCCTCGACCCACCAAGCCCCGCTCTATCCCGGCACTGGCGCTGCGAGTGAGCGCGGGATCGGTGGAAATGTCGTCAATGCGCCGCTGTCGGCAGGATCCGGGAGCGCAGAATGGCGGGCCGCCATGGAGACGGGGGTGCTGCCCGCATTGGACGCGTTCGCGCCGCAACTCATTCTCGTTTCGGCCGGTTTTGACGCCCACCGCGCCGATCCGCTCGCCCAGATGGAGCTTGAGGACGAAGATTTCGCCTGGGCGGGGCAGAGCTTGCGCCGCCTCGCATTACGCCACTGCAAGGGTAAGCTTGTCTCGACTCTGGAGGGCGGTTACGACTTGGGCGCGCTCGCCAGCGCGGCTCGCGCCTACCTGGAGGCGCTTCTGCACGGCTAGGTCCCGCTCAGGGGAGGGGGCGAGCAGCCAGTGCGAAAGGTCAGAATGACGACGATTATGGCGCCTGGTGAGACGCTGGATCGCCGTTCGGCGGCGCGGATCGGCTCTATCGTGATCGCGCGCCACGGGCGTCCGCATGTGGACCGGCGCGTGCGCGTCGACCGCGAAGGCTATCGCGCCTGGTGGGCCGGTTATGACAAAGCGCGCCTGCACCCCGGTGAAACGCCGCCGGAAGAGCTGTTGCGCCACGCCGAACAGGCCGATGTCATCTATGCATCGACGCTGCCGCGGGCGCTGCACACTGCCGAGATGGTCGCCGGCGGGCGCGAGATTATTTCCGATCCGATCTTTACTGAAGCGCCATTGCCGCCGCCGCCGCTGCTGGGAAAACGAAAGCCTGGTTGGTGGGGCGTGTGGTCCAGGGCGGCGTGGTGGATGGGCGCCAACGAAGGGCTGGAAAGTCGCCGCGAGGCGGAAATTCGCGCCGAGGCCGCCGTCGCCACCCTGACCGCGCAGGCGCTGCGTGGGAAGAACGTGCTGTTGTGCGCGCATGGCTGGTTCAACCGCATGATGCGCCCCACATTGCGCGCCCAGGGGTGGCGCGAAGTCGAGAACCGTGGAGATAAATTCTGGTCCTATCGGCGCTACGAGAAGCGCTAATGGGGAAAACGACGCCTGCCTATTCCATTGCCGCTCCGGAGTTCATACCTTTCCAGCCATGAGCAAAGACGCCCCTGACGCCGCCAGCCTGAGCTTTGAAGAAGCCTTGTCGGAATTGGAAAAAATCGTCGCTCATTTGGAGCGTGGGGACGTGCCGTTGGCCGATTCGATTCGCATCTACAAACGCGGCGCCGCGCTCAAGGCGCGCTGCGAGGGCCAATTGAAAGACGCCCAACTTGAAGTTGACCAAATCGTGATGGGGTCTGAGGGTCCCCGAACCGAGCCTGCGCGGCTAGGATAAGAAGAAAAGGGAGGCGAAACGCCTATGGCTGACGATCCGAAATCAAACGCCCGACTGCCGATCATTTCGTTCGAGGATTTCCTCAAAGTGGACATCCGTCTGGGGACGATTATCGACGTGAAGATTTTCGAGGAGGCCAAGAAGGCCGCCTACCAGCTCTGGATCGATTTCGGCGAGCCCTTGGGGGTGAAGAAATCCTCCGCACAGGTCGTACAGAATTACGACCTTGGTGAGTTGCTGGGTCGGCGCGTCGCCGCGGTGGTGAATTTCGAACCGAAGCAGATCGGCAAGTTCATGAGCGAAGTGCTTTGCCTCGGTTTCCCCGATCGCAACGGCAATGTCGTGCTCTTGAATGTCGATCGCCCGGCCACGACCGGCGGACGGTTGTATTAGGCGGCACTTCAATGGGTGCGAGAAGCCAAAGTGAGGGTTAGCCGAGCGCCTCCTTCACCCCAGCGCACAATTTCTCGATATCTGCTTCATCATGATAGAGCCCAAGCCCGATGCGCAGCACGTCGTCGCGGGCGTCGGTGATGATGTCGTGCTCGAACAGTCTCGCCTTCCATTGCGTAGCGCTTGGGTGGCGCAGTGAGATGAAACGCGCGTGCGGGCCAGCCGCGTTGGGGCGCAGCAATTCTGCCTCTCCAAGCACGCCAGCTTCACCTGAGGTGATTGCGGCGCAAAGGGTAGTGCGCAGCGTCGCCATGCGGTTGGTGATGAGTTCAGTGTTCAGCGCCTCACGCTCCAGCATGGCGCGCACGGCGTTGAAGCGATAGACGCCGGTCGCGTCGAACGTCGCGCCCATGAAACGGCTGCCGTCGCGCCCATAGCCGATTTCGCCCTGCCTGGCCTCGATGGCGCCGAAATCGGCGAACCAGCCGGTATTTTGTGGGCGCAGCGCAAAACTGGGCGGGGCGTGCATGTAGGCCGCGCCTTCGCCGGACATCGCGTATTTGTAGCCGCCGCCGAGCAGAAATACGCGATCCGCCACGGCGGCGAAATCGCACGGCATCGCCATGAACGAATGATAGAGATCGAGCACCGCCCACATGCCGTAGGCGGCTGCGCGGCTTGCGAGTTCGCGCGCGCCATCGAAGCGCAGGCCGCTCTTGAACATGACATGACTCAAAAACGCGATGTCCGGTTTCGCGCGCTCGAGCTCCGCCAAGTAGCGTTCAGTGAAGGTTGCGAACGGCTCGCACGCCACGATGCGCAAGCGCACGCGCCCGTCCTCGGCCCAGCGGCCGCTCTGGCGGCGGAAAGAGTGGAACTCGCCATCGCTGGTGAGCACGTCGAGCGGACGGTTCTCCGCGCGTGCGGAGAAAATGCGGACCAGCAATTCGTGCGTGTTCGGCGCGAAGCTGATTGTGCTTGGATCGGGCAGGCGCAGTTCGCTTGCGATGTTGCGCTGAGCTTGCGGGATCACCTCGCCGAAAATGCGCTCCCATTTGCGATCGGCGAGGCGGGCGGCGTCGTCCCAGGCTTCCATGTGCCCATCGTAGGAAGCGTCCGGCCACAAATGGTGCGAGTGCGCGGCGAAGTGCAGCCGCCCCGGCGCGGCGGCGAGGGCGCGGGAGAACAAGCGTTTGTAGGACTTCACAGCTTGGTCCTCAGCGACCAGATCTCGGGAAAGCAGCGGCGCGAAAGCGTGGACTGCAGATAGCCGACGCCCTCGGTGCCGCCGGTGCCGCGTTTGCGCCCGATGACGCGTTCGACAGTGACGACATGCTTGTGTCGCCACGTGAGGAACGCGTCGTCGAGATCGAGCAGTTTCTCGGCCAGTTGATAAAATTGGAAATGCTTGGCGGTGTCGCGATAGACCTCCAGCCACGCCGCCTCGACGGTTGGATGCGGCTCGTAAGGCTCTGAGGGCGCGCGTTCCAGCACCGCGTTTGGGATGTCAAAACCCGCGTGCGCAAGCTGGCGCAGTGAGTCGTCGTAGAGGCTAGGCGCGGCCAGTGCTGCTTCAAGCATGGCGCGCTCCGGTGAGCCTTCGGGGTGGTGGCGAAGATGGCTGGAATCCTTCAGGCCCAGCGCGCACTCCAGCACGCGGAATTGCGCTGACTGGAAGCCGGAACTGGCGCCGAGCGCTGAGCGAAAATTGAGATAATCTGCCGGCGTCATGGTGGCGAGGATGTCCCAGGTCTGGGTCATCACCGCCTGGACGCGCGAAACCCGCGCCATATGCTTGTAGGATGGCGCCAGGCGCCCGGCGCGCACCTCGCGCTGCGCTGCGCCGATTTCGTGGATGGCCTGCTTCATCCACAGCTCCATGGTCTGGTGCAGGATGATGAAGAGCAGTTCGTCGTGTTCGGGCGTGGACGGCTGCTGGCAGGCCAGCAATTCGCGCAAGCGCAGATACGAGGAATAGCTGATGTCTTCGCTCATGGCGCGAGAGCTTAGTAGCTCTCCGGCGCAGAAAAAAGAGCCGCGGGGGGTGGGCCCCGCGGCTCTGATCGTTGCGATGTCGCCTCGACTTAGAAGTTGCGGCGCACCGTTACCCCGATGGTGCGGGGCTGGTTGGTGTGGAACGCAAGCCGGGCGCGCCCGCCGCGTTCGCGGTCGAAGGCGAGGTTCGCGTTCTCGTCGGCGGCGTTGTTGACGAAGGCGGTAATGCCCCACACGTCGTTCTGGATGCCGGCGTTCAGGTTGATGATCGTATAGGCGTCGAGTTCGAGATCGACCACGGTAGCATCCGTGGGAAGGGCGCCGGCGAAGGGCAGGCCGTGGACGAAGCTTCGTGGGTTATCCACCTGGTCGCTCGGTTGCGTGAACCTGCTGCCCATATGCTGGGCGGATGCCGCGACGAAGCCTTCCATGTCCTGGCCAATGCCGGGAAGCGGGAAGTAATAAGCCGCGGTCGCAGCCAGCTGGTACTCAGGCACGGAAGCGAGGCGGTTGCCTTTCTCAATGCCGCCGATCACGTTGCTGCTGCCGTCGACAACCGTTGAGTCGAACTCCGCCTGGGTCCAATTGCCGGCGAACGAGAGTTCTAATCCGTCCAGCGGCCTCCAGCTAAATTCCGCTTCGACCCCTTGCGCATGCGCTTCGGGAACGTTGAACGAGATGCGCGACGAGCATGACCCCGCGTCGAGCGTGACCTGCAAATCGGAGATTTCGTTGTAATAAGCGGCGGCGTTGAACGTGAGACCGCCGTTCGACATCTTGAAGCCGGCTTCGTAGTTCCAGGAGGTCTCGTCGTCATAGTCCTGGAAGCCGCCGAAGATCGCCACGTCAGAGGGCGAACAAAGCGGTATGTTGAGCGGGTCATTGACGCCGCCCAGCCGGAAGCCCTGCGAGGCCTGCACGTTGAAGGTGAGATCGTCGTTTGCCTCATAGCTGAGCATTGCACGCGGCGTGGCGCCGTCCGATGAGGTGCTATCGCGACGATTGTCGGCGTTCGAGAAGACGCCGCCAGAGATGAAAGAGCGTTCTTCGTTAAACTTGTACCAACGCGCGCCCAGTGTCGCCGTGAGACGATCGGTCAACGCGATGCTCCCTTCTCCAAACAGCGCCCATTGACTGATGTCGTAGGGAAGATCGGCATTGTATGGCGAATCTGGACCGAAGCCGTTGGCGGCGCCAACGGCGGTGCCGGCGCCGAGCGTGGCGTCTGTAACCACATCGTAGCCGGGTGTAGGCAGCCGCTGTGCGTATACGCGCTCAACGTGAGAGAAGAACCCGCCGACTAGCCACTGGAACTGGCCGTCGCCGTCGGAGGCGAGCCGCAATTCCTGAGTAAACTGCCGAAGATCGGTTGTGTCACGCAGATTGGATGGCAGCAGCACGCCGGCGTCAGGGAATCCCAGGTCGACGGAGACGCTCCCGGTAAGCGCGCTTGCGTCGCGGCTGACAAGGATGTCGCGATTGAGGAAGCTTGTCACGGACGTCAGCGCCGCTTCGCCCATGTCATAATTGACGGTCAAATCGGCCAGGAAGGTCTCGTCCGAGAATTCCTCATCGAGCAGCAGGAATTGTTGTCGTTCGCCGAAGGTCACGGTTGGGCGGGTGGTGGTGAAGGGGTTGGCGTAGAGGTTGTACACCTCCTGGCGGTTGAAGCCGTTGACCTCAACGCTCTGATACACAATCCGCGGCGTCACCTGGAGGTTGGGCCCAAATTGCATGGAGAGAGCGGCGCGGAAACCAGAGCGTTCGCCCTCGTTCACGTCTTCGGTGACGCCGCCGCCTTCGCGAAGTGCGTCGATGAAGCCGCCGTACTCAGTGTGATAACCGGTCACGCGCAAGGCCAGCGTGTCCTGCATGAGCGGCATATTGATCATGCCCTTCACGTGGCCGCCCGAACTGCCGTCTGTGATGGTATTGTAGCTGCCCTCAAGCGAGCCTTCGAACTGGGACGCATCAGGTTGATTGGTGATGTAGCGGATCGTCCCTCCGACCGAACCGGAGCCGAAAAGAGTGCCTTGTGGCCCGCGCAGGGTCTCCACCCGATTGAGGTCGTAGAGGTCCAGGTCGGGGGTGAACAGCGAGAGTGAAATCACCGATTCATCGAGATAGACGCCGACCTGCTCTTTCACGCCCGGTTGGTCGCGTACGATCTGCCCCGCCGACACGCCCCGCAGGGCGACTTGGCTCTGACCAGGGCCAAGGTTTTGGATCGACATGCCCGCGACGTTGCGCGAAAGGTCCTCAAGGTTGGTCGCGCCAGAGCGTTCGATGTCTTCCTGGGTCTGGGCGTTCACCGAGAATGGCACATCCTGGATTGAGCTCTCGCGCTTGGTTGCGGTGACGATGATTTCGTCCTCGGTTTCCTGGGCAAGCGCGACTGGGGCCGCAACCAGACCCAGAACCAGCGCACAGCTCGCACGCAACAAATTCACACGTGTGGTCATTTTCGGGTTCTCCCTCTCAGAACTGGAATCGCGCACGGCACGCCCGCACGATGTCGAAGTGCTTTGATTAACACGAATTTGACACAAAGCGGCCGGGAATCCCGGCGTTGAACGCCATGGATGAGGTTTTCCGTACACTGAGGCGCCGTGATCACAGTTTCGCGTGAGGCGCGTTTTAGATAGGCAGATTGTCGATCAAGCGGGTTTTGCCGATCCAGGCTGCGGCCAGAATTCGCCCGGGGCGCGAAAGGTCCGATAGCGGCGCCAGCGTTTCGCTGTCGCATGCCGCAGCGTAATCTATCGCGGCAAAGCCGGCGGCCGCGATCTCAGCGCGCATGTCCGCCTCAGCTTCCGCGATCGCGCTCCCGCCGCGGATGGCTGCGGCCGTGGCTTTGAGAATGAGATTGAGACGCCCCGCAATCGCCCGTTCCGCCTGCGAGAGGTAGGCGTTTCGCGAGGACATAGCCAAGCCGTCCGGCTCGCGAACAGTCTCGCAGCCCACGATCTCGGCGGGGATGTCGAGATCGCGGGCCAGGCGGCGGATCACCAGAAGCTGCTGGTAATCCTTCTCCCCGAAGAAAGCGGCGTCGGGAGAGCATTGCAGCAATAGCTTCGTCACCACTGTGGCGACGCCGGCAAAGAAGTGCGGTCGAAACTCGCCCTCGAGCGGGGTGGAGACATTGGCGACGATCACGCTGGTGGCGAAGCCCTCCGGGTACATCGCCGCCCGATCCGGCGCGAACAGCAAATCGCAACCCGCGCTGGCGAGCAACGCGGCATCGCCAGCTTCGTCGCGCGGGTAGCGGTCGAAATCCTCCTGCGGCGCGAACTGGCGGGGGTTGACGAACAGGCTTGCGACCACCCTGTCGCAGCGCGCCTTGCCGGCCCGGATCAGCGACAAATGGCCTTCGTGCAAAGCCCCCATGGTCGGAACCAGAGCGACGCTTCGCCCTTCGCGACGCCAGGCCGTCACGGACGCACGCAGCGCCGCGACATCTCGCACGATTGGGAGCGCTGCACTCATGGAAGCCGCATCGGGCTAACGCACGTTCTCGTCAAGGGCGGTTAATCTGTTCTTCACCTTGTAAATTGATGCTTGGACTATGTGTTTCCGCTTGGCGTCTGCACCTCGGACGTTGACGCTCGGCCGCACGGCCGGAGCGGCGCGATGACGCTCGCCTACGCCATTGAGCCGTCGCCGCGGCAGGCCCACGTCATCGTGGTCGGCAACCAGAAGGGCGGGGCGGGCAAGTCCACAGTCGCCATGCACCTGGCGGTCGCGCTCATGCGCATGGGGCGGCGCACCGGCGTTCTCGATCTCGATGTTCGCCAGCGTACGCTCACCCGCTATATTGAGAACCGCGCCCGCCATATCGCCTCTCGCGGCGTGCACCTGCCGGCGCCGCAGATATTGGAATTGCATGAAAGCCGCGCGCGTATGCTCGACGTCGCGGAGAGGGAGGATGAGTCAGGATTTCGCGCCGCGCTGCGGCGGTTGGGAGAAACCTGCGCCTTCATCATCATCGACTCACCGGGCGGTGACAGCTACCTGGCGCGCCTTGCGCACGCCTGCGCCGATACCCTGGTTACCCCGCTCAATGACAGTTTCATCGATTTCGATCTGTTGGGGGACGTCGATCCTGAATGTTCTGGGGTTATCCGGCCCTCAATCTACAGCGAAATGGTCTGGGAAAGCCGCAAGCGCAAAGCGGCCGCCGAGCGCACGCCTATCGACTGGGTTGTGGTTCGCAATCGCCTGTCGGCGAGCAGGATCGAAGCCAAGAACAAGCAAAAGGTCGGCGATGCGCTGAAGACGCTGTCATCACGCATTGGATTCCGTTTGGCGCCCGGGCTTTCCGAACGCGTCATCTTCCGTGAATTGTTTCCCCAGGGCCTGACCTTGCTCGATTTCAACGTCGCCGGCGGCGAGGGCGAAATGGGGATGACCCACCTCGCGGCGAGACAGGAATTGCGCGATCTGTTCGTCAGCTTGAAATTGCCGGGCCTCGAAGGTGAGGCGTTGAAGTTCTGAAACCAGGGCTTGCTCCCAGAGTCGCTTTTGAGGGCAGACGCTTTAAGAACGGCTCATGCTGCCGGCGCTGGTCGTCCTTGCCCTGATCTTTGGGCTTTTGTTGCTTACCCGCATGGCCGGCGCATGGCGTGCGGCGCTCGCACCGCGCTGGCCGGCGATCGCGTTGGCCGGTGGCGCTGCGGTGCTTGGTTTTCGCGGCTCAATGAGGACGGCGCTGGTTCTGGCGGCGCTGGCGGTGATTGCATGGTATATCGGGCCAAAGCTGTTGGCGCGGCGAACGCCGGTCCTTGCTGAGGATCCGCGCGACATCGAGGCGCGCCGGGTTCTTGGAGTTGGCGCTAACGCCAGCGAAGCCGAAATCCGGCAAGCCTATCGCGACAAGATGGCGAAGGCCCATCCCGATCGCGGCGGCAGCCACGACCGTGCAGCCCGCCTCACCGCAGCGCGCGACCGTTTGCTACGCAAACGGAACTAGATCAGTTTGCTTCTTCAGTGTTTTGGTCGTCGTTGGCGTCGCCTTGGCTCTGCTCGCGGGCAAGGCCGGACATGGTTTCCACCACCATGCCGTCAGCGCGGGTATAAGTGGCGCTGACCGAGGCTAGTTCGCCCGGGGGCGTCTGTGTGTCTAGGCGCGGCGCGGGCAGGCTCGCCAACGCAGCGTTCGGATCGTCGCGCCGGGCAAATTCCTGAAACGCGCCTTCGATCAAATACGCCACCTGCGAGTCGCGCGCTGTGGCGCTTTCGCCGCCCAGCACCACGACAATAACTCGGCGATTGTTGCGCTCGGCCATGGACGCCAGATTGAAGCCGGACGCCCGCGTGTAACCGGTTTTGATGCCGTCGACGCCCTCTACCTGGCCGAGCAGGCGATTGTGGTTGCGGCCGCCGCCGCGACGCCAGGAAAAGTCCGGCGTTTGGAAGACTGAGTAATATTCGGGAAAATCCCGCCAAAGCGCCTGGCTGAGGATGGCCATATCACGCGCCGTGCTTTGATGCCTGGGGTTGGGCAAACCGCTGGCATTCACGAACCGGGTGTCGGCCATGCCCAGTTGGCGGGCGCGGGCTGTCATGTTGGCGGCGAACCGCGCTTCACTGCCGCCCAGGCGCTCGGCCACCAAGGTGGCCACATCGTTTGCCGACTGGACCACGAGCGCGTTAATCGCTTGCTCAACGGTGATGGTGTCGCAACCCCGGCGTCGGCTGCACTGGAGGCCGAGGCGAGAGGGGGGCTGGCGAGAAGCGTTCCGTGACGCTGTCAGGCGCGTGCTCATGCTGATGTCGCCCCGCTCCAGGGCCTCAAACATCATGTAAAGCGTCATCATCTTGGTTAACGAGGCCGGATAGCGAATCTCATTGGCCTGGTCTTCGAGCAGGACCTCGTTGGTTCGGGCGTCCATCACAATGGCCGCGTAGCGATCATCCGCCGCCGCAGGGCTGGCGCCGCATATGATCATAGCTGCAAGGGCCGCCCCGATTAGACGGGGCGATTTGGAACCGGCTGACCTCATCGACATCCCATCCTGTGCAATCTGGGATAAAATCAGGCAATTAGCGTGCCGCGCAGCTTACAGTTTCAGTAATCCGGTTAAGCTTACGTTGCCGCAGCGCCTCGATCACGCCATTCTCCCAAAAGGCGATCTTGCGATATTATGCTGCAGTGCAGCAAAAATTCGGTTGACTTCGCAGTCGCAGCACAACATATTCTCCTCCAATCACTGCCTTTTGGGCGGTGGAAGGCATCAATTTCGGAGAAAATCCCCATGGCGACCGCGAAAACCTCCCGCACTGCAAAAAACCCGACCGAAGCTTTTGAGCAAGTGACCGCTGCTTCGACCGAAGCTGTGCGCGAAAACATCGATCGCGGCCTGGCTGCGTTTGCGGAAGTTTCAGCCTTCGGCAAGGGCAATGTGGAAGCTTGGGTCGCCTCGGCGACGGCCGCTCAAAAGGGCTTCGAGACGCTCTCGGCCCGCTCGGTGGCCTTTTCCAAGCAAGCCATCGAAAATCATGTGAACGCGACCAAGGCGCTCATGACCTCCAAGAGCGTCCAGGAATTCGTGGAAAAGCAGAACGCCTACGCCAAGACTTCGGTCGAGGCCTATGTCGCTGAACTTTCCAGCTTCACCGAACTCGCCTCCGGCCTCGCCAAGGAAACGCTGGCGCCGATCAATGAGCGCGTGAACGCGGTCGGCACCCTGATCCAGGCCGGCGCGGTCCGCTAACGCGCGGGCTTCGTTGCGAAATCTGAATGTCTTGACGGGCCCGGCCGAAAAGCTGGGCCCGTTTTGCGTCTTGCTCGCGCGCAATAGAGCACGTTCGCCCCTTCCATCTGGCGCAACGATCCATAGATTGAGCTGCACGTGAATCCGCCGCTCGATGTCGAGCCAGCGGACAGGCGCGCGAGCGGTGCAGGATGAGCGGCGACCCCTGGGAGGACGAGGATCGCGGCGGCGGCGAAGCAGGCGCCGGCACGCAGACCCTGACGCGCACCCAGAAACCGCCGCTCTACAAGGTCTTCATTCTGAATGACGATTTCACGCCGATGGAATTCGTCGTCTACGTTTTGGAGCGCTTTTTCGCAAAATCGCGGGAAGAGGCGACCACGATCATGCTGCATGTCCACCAGAACGGGGTGGGGCTGTGCGGCGTCTTTACCTTCGACGTAGCCGAAACCAAGGTGGCGCAGGTGCTGGACCTTGCGCGCCAACAAGAACATCCGCTGCAATGCACGATGGAAAAGGAATAAGATGGCGACTTTCTCCCGCACGCTTGAACTCACGCTCCGGCGTGCGCTCGCTCTGGCTACCCAGCATCGCCACGAATTCGTGACGCTTGAGCATTTGCTGCTCTCGCTGATCGACGACGAAGAAGCGGGCCAAGTGATGCACGCCTGCAAGGTCGATCTCGAGAAGTTGCGCATGAACTTGAACGCCTATCTCGAGACCGAACTCGACAATCTGGTCATACCCAATCGCGAACACGAGGAGCCGCGCCCCACCGCCGGTTTCCAGCGCGTGTTGCAGCGGGCGATGCTGCATGTGGATTCTTCCGGCGCTCGCGAAGTAACGGGCGCCAATGTGCTGGTGGCGTTGTTCTCCGAGCGCGAAAGCCACGCCGCCTATTTCCTGCAAGAGCAGGACATGACCCGCTACGATGCGGTGAATTATATCGCTCACGGTTTACCCAAGCGCGCGGGTGCTGCGCAGCCAAGGCCGGTGCGCGGCGCCAATGAGGACGACGGCGAACGCGTGGTGAAGTCAGGCCAGGAAGCGCTGGCCGCCTATTGCGTCGACCTCAACAAGAAAGCCAAGGAAGGCAAGATCGATCCGCTGATCGGGCGCGAAGCGGAAGTGACGCGCGCGATCCAGATCCTCTGCCGGCGTCAGAAAAACAATCCGCTGCTGGTGGGCGATCCCGGCGTTGGCAAAACCGCCATCGCCGAAGGACTGGCGCGAAAGATCAACGAAAAGCAGGTTCCGGAGGTGTTGGCGGACGCCACCATTTTCTCGCTCGATATGGGTTCGCTCCTGGCGGGCACGCGCTATCGCGGCGATTTCGAAGAGCGCCTGAAAAGCGTGATGAAGGAACTCGAAAACCACCCGAAAGCGGTTCTTTTCATCGATGAAATTCACACCGTCATTGGCGCTGGCGCCACCAGCGGCGGGGCCATGGACGCCTCGAACCTGCTCAAGCCTGCGCTGCAATCGGGCCATCTGCGCTGCATGGGCTCGACCACGTACAAGGAATATCGCCAGCACTTCGAGAAGGACCGCGCCTTGGCGCGCCGGTTCCAGAAGATCGACGTCAACGAGCCCTCGATCCCCGACGCGATCAAAATCCTCATGGGGCTGAAGCCGTATTTCGAAGAGTATCACAAGGTCAAATACACTGACGACGCTATCAAGATCGCGGTGGAACTCTCTTCGCGTCACATGGGCGACCGCAAATTGCCGGACAAAGCCATCGACGTGATCGACGAGGCCGGCGCCTCGATGATGTTGCTCGCGGCCAAGGAGCGCAAACAAATCATCGATGTCGCAGAGGTGGAGGAGGTTGTCTCGCGGATGGCGCGGATACCGGCGAAATCGGTGTCGAAAAACGATTCCGAGATGTTGGCCTCGCTGCACGCTGACCTGAAACGCGTGGTGTTCGGCCAAGATGACGCGATCGATCAGCTCGCTGCTGCAATCAAGATGGCACGCGCGGGCCTTCGTGAGCCGCAGAAGCCGATTGGATGTTATCTGTTCGCGGGTCCAACCGGCGTCGGCAAAACCGAAGTCGCGCGCTCGCTTGCGAATGTCATGGGCATCGAGCTCCTACGCTTCGATATGAGCGAATACATGGAGCGCCATACCGTGAGCCGCCTCATTGGCGCGCCTCCCGGTTATGTCGGCTACGATCAGGGCGGGTTGCTCACCGACGGCGTTGATCAGCATCCCCATTCGGTGCTTCTATTGGACGAAATCGAGAAAGCCCACCCCGATCTGTTCAACATCCTGTTGCAAGTGATGGATCACGGCTCGCTGACCGACGCCAACGGCAAGAAGGTCGACTTCCGCAATGTGATCCTGATCATGACCACGAACGCCGGCGCGGCGGACGCCGCCAAGCAGGGCATCGGCTTCGGCGCCGGCAAGAAAGATTTCATGAACGAAGAGGCGATCAAAAATCTGTTCACGCCTGAGTTCCGCAACCGGCTCGATGCGTCGATCCAGTTTAATGGCCTGCCGCCAAGCGTTGTGCGCAACGTGGTGCAGAAATTCATCATTCAGCTCGAAGGCCAATTGGCCGAGCGCAACGTGCAGATCGAGATCACCGACCGCGCCGCCGATTGGCTCGCCGCCAAGGGCTATGACGAAAGCTTCGGCGCGCGTCCCTTGTCGCGCCTGATTCAGGAGAAAATCAAAAAGCCGATGGCGGACGAATTGCTGTTCGGCAAACTCAAGAATGGCGGCATCGTGAAGATCGACCTCGATCCGCAGGACAAGGAAAAGCTGAAGTTCAGCTATCATCAGGAAAGTCGCGGACTGCTCTCGTTCGGCCGCAAGCCGGAGAAGGCGTGATGCGCCTCCTCGCCGCCCTTGCGTTTGCGCTCGCGCTCGCCACGACCCCGGCGGCGGCGCAGGAAATCGTTCTGGAAGGCGTCGCGAACCGGCCTGCGGAATTGAACGCAGGCGGCATGAGCTACGAGGAGCGCCTCCGCGACGCGGTCGCGCAGGTCGGGCGCGGGCTCGGCGCGTGTCCCAGCATTACGGCACGCTCGCTCCACTTCGCCGACATTTCTCATAGCGATGCGTTTACCGCGACCCTTAGTGATGGTGGGGCGTCGTTCTACCAGGAACGTATGATGTTGGAGGGTTGCGGCAATTCCTTCATGCCGAACTTCATGGTGCTGCACCGGCCCGACGACACCGCCATCGTCTCTATGGTGCCCGGAGAGACCTTGGCGTCGCTTAAGCTGATGATGGACGCGCAAGCGCCGGCGATTGCGGCCGCGGGCGTGGTGGCGCGCTGCGCGGACATGACCGGGACGCGTTTCATTCACTCCGTCGTTTCGGCGCAGCCTACCGGCGCAGGCCCTGGCCAGCGTTGGTCGGAGCTGTGGACGCTGCGAGTGTGCGGCGCCAACGTGGAGATCCCGGTTGATTTTCTTATCACCGACACCGGCGCCACCTTCACGTTTCGCCCCAATGCCGGGCGCGTGGCGACGCCGCAACCGGCGCAGAACAGGGAGTAATGAAATGCGCGCGTTCATAGTTTCGATGGCGCTGCTTGGGGCGGGTTGGGCAGCGCCCTCTCCGGCGTTAGCCGACGCGAGCGTTCGCGACGGCGTGCTGTCGCAATGCGCCGCAAGCGCCTTCGACGCCGCAACCTGCGATCGCTTGGCGCGGATCGCCGGCGAACTGGTGGACAGCGAAATCGTGAGCGACGCGCTGGCCCAGGAAGTCGCGAGCCTCCCTGCCGACCAGGGAGAATGGCTGGCGCAAGCGCTCGACGCGCAAGCGCACGCAGCGGAGTTTCAGGCGCAGGAGGAGCGGGATGAGACCAACGCTCCCGGCGATCGCGAGAGCGACGTTCTGGGTTCCTCGGACGATTATTCGATGATGGGTGAAGCCGAACCGCCGGCCCCGCCGCCACCGCCTCGGCAATCGGCGCTGCTGCGGGCGCTGGAGAAGGCGCGCGACTATGTCCGGCGCGCCATTAGCGGGCGCGGATAAGTTTGGCCTTAGCTCACAGCGCCGCCGCGATCTGCGCCGCTAGCGCCTCCAGCGCTGCCGTATCGGCCTTGTTCGAGTGCCCATGGCCGGCAAGCTTCTCGCCTTCGTAGCGCGGGATGATGTGGAAATGCAGGTGAAAGACGGTCTGCCCTGCCGGCGCGCCATTGAATTGCGTGATTACGAGACCATCGGGCTTCAGCGCTTCTTCGACGGCGAGTGCGACGCGCTGCACGCGCTCCAGATAGGGCCCGATTTTCTCGCGCGGCAATTCCAGGAAATTCCGCGCCGTCACATTCTTGGGCACGACCAGAGTGTGCCCGCGCGATTGCGGGAAGATGTCCATGAACGCGAGCGCGACATTGTCCTCCATCACCTTCACGCACGGAATCTCCCCGCGCAGGATTTTGGCGAAGAGGTTGTTGGGATCGTAGCTTCCGTGCAGGCTCATCGGGCGGCTCCTAATCCCAAAACGGTAGCCACTGGCGCGCGCGATGTGAAGAAGGCTAGCGGGCGCTCCTTGATAGGGTGCAAAGCTGTAGTCTAGGCCACGAAGTCGATGCAGTGGGAGGGGGCAATGGCGGAGCCGTCAATTGCTGAGCGAGACGGCGGCGGCCGATCTAACAACGATCAGGGATGGGCGCGCTGGGTTGCGCGCAGTGTGGACGCACTGTTGGTGCTGCCAATCGCCTACGGAGTCTGGTACGCGGTGGGTTTCTACTGGCAAGCAAGCATAGAGCTTGGTTGGGCGGCGCACGGAAGTCTGTCCTGGGTAGACGCCCCAATGCTTACCAAGGTCTTGGAAGTCGCCGTATTCGCGTTGCTTGTGCTCGTTATCGAGCCATTTTTCATTGGCGTGGCGGCGACTACACCCGGCAAGTGGCTCATGGGGATTCGCGTTCTTAGGGCCGACGGTCGCAAGCTGGGTTTTGCTGGTGCGCTTGGGCGAACGTTCATGGTCGTGACGCTTGGGGTCGCTCTGTACGTCCCCTTCGTGAGTGCCATCGCAATGCTGCTCCAATTCGCCAGGATTCGCAGTGGTCAACTGGCGGCTTGGGACGAAATACTTAACAGTCGCGTGGTTCACGTCCAACGACCATCCCTCGTTTGGGTTGGTGTCATCGCAATCGTTGTCTGTGTCCGTGTTGCACTTCGATGGGACGAGTTGAGTGCAAGATTGGCGCAGTAGGTAGCGGCGCGAGGAACAAGAGCGCCACACCCTCATGCCGGCGATTGCAAATTGTGCACCATGCGCAGCAGCGTCGCGCGTGGGATGAACTTGCCGAAGCCGGCGATGAACTTGTTCGGCAGGCCGGTCACCACCACGCGCTGGTTGCGCTTCCAACCCTCGTAGCCCATGCGCGCGACCGGTGCTGACGCCATCGCCGCGCCTGCGTTCTTGGCAAGCCGTGTCTTTCCAGTGCCGGCTCGTTCGCGGAATTTGGACACTGTGGGCCCCGGGCAGAGGCAGCTCACATGCACGCCGGTTCCGCGCGACTCCTCCCACAATGCTTCTGAGAAAGAGAGCACGTAGGCTTTGGAGGCGTAGTAGTTCGCCATCAGCGGCCCGGGCTGGAACGCGGCGGTGGAGGCGACGTTCAACACGCCGCCGCTTTTCTTCGCCAGCATGCTGTCCCAGAAATGGTAGGTCAGCTCCACCAGCGCGCGCACGTTGAGATCGATCATGCCAAGTTGGGTGGGGAGATCGGAGGAGGTGAGTGCGCCAGCATGGCCGTAGCCGGCATTGTTGACGACGACATCCACGTCGAGTCCGCGGCTCTTGATTGTGTTGGCCAACGCCGTGCCGCCGCCAATGGCGCCGAGGTCTTGCGCGATCACATGCGTCTTTACGCCATGAGCGCTGGCCAGTCGGCTTGCGACCTCCTGTAGCGCGCCTTCGCTGCGCGCGGTGAGGATAAGGTCATAGCCGTCGCGCGCGAAGCATTCGGCGAGGTCCACGCCGATGCCAGCCGACGCCCCGGTGATGAGCGCCGTCTGTCCTTGCCCTGGTTTACGTCGCGCCATCTTGTTCTCCGTCTTGCTCGCGCGACGATAGGCGCGGCGCCTGCGGCTTCCAACAGCAAAGCTTGGCCCTGTAAGGTGAGGGGCATGACCAAGGAATTCGAGCTAAACCCCGACGAAAAGCCGTTCGATCCCCCCGATGGCGTGCGCCCTAAGTCCATGAAACCCAAGGACGCGGCGACCCTCATCCTGGTGCGCGGCGGACGTGAAGTGATGATGGGCCAGCGCGCCAAGGGGCACGTCTTCATGCCGGACAAATGGGTGTTCCCTGGCGGCAGGGTAGACCCGGGGGATGCGCGCCTCCCGGCGGCAGCCGAGCTTGCCCCGGAAGTCGAAGCGCTGCTCAGGCTAGGCGGCCAGGTCCGGCGCCCGCCGCGGGCGTTCGCGCTGGCTGCGGTACGCGAGACTAGGGAGGAGGCGGGCCTGGTTCTGGGCGGCGGAAACGGCCCGGACCTATCGAAACTCGCCTTTGTCTGCCGAGCGATTACCCCGCCCCATCGGACGCGCCGTTTCGACGCTCGGTTCTTCCTGGCCGATGCCGAGGCGGTCCTGGCCCATGACGAGCCGGAGGCGGGCGAGGAATTGCTGCACACGAAATGGTTTCCCCTGGAGGAGGCCGAGGCGCTCGACCTGCCCTCGATCACCCGGTTCGTGCTCAAGGAAGTGCGCGCGCGCCTCGCCGGGGAAGCGCTCGACCCGCCATTTCTGCGCTGGAGCAGGGGCGCGCACGCCATGGAGCGGCTGCGTGTGAACCCTCGCCCCCGAGAGGGGGAGAGGGCAGGGTGAGGGGCAGCGCCGTGGTTCGAACGCGGGTCCAGCAGCACAAGTCGTGAAATCAAGTGGCGCCGGTGCTCCACCCTCACCCTGCCCTCTCCCTCCCAAAGGAGGGCGAGGGTGGCGGCGTGGCCTGAGCGAAGATTTCCCACGTTGACTTATCCGCCGCCGCCCCTATTTTCCGCCGCTTCCTTGAACCCCCGAGTAAATCCGAGCCCGTCATGGCCAAGCCGACAGTCATCAAGATCCGCCTCAATTCATCGGCGGACACGGGCTATTTCTACGTCACCAAGAAAAACCCGCGCACCAAGACCGAAAAGCTCAAATTCAAGAAGTACGATCCGATCGCGCGCAAGCACGTCGAGTTCACTGAAGGTAAGATAAAGTAGGACGCCGCTTCCCTTCTCCCCGCAAGGGGAGAAGGGGAGCTTAACGCCAAACGTCGCTTCACTGCGGATAAAGCAGCATCTGGGCGCGCACACCCTGCTACGCGCCTGGAGGCGCGCCCTCTAGTTCGGAGAATTCAGTACAAGTCCCAGCGTCAGGTAGAGAGGTAGGCGCATGGATTCCCACAGCACCAGCGGAGCAACGCCAAGCGCCCACAGTCCAATTGCCCACGAAAATCGAGTAATCGAGAATTTGGCGATTGCACGTGAGGCCATGAACACACTGGCAATGAAACTCGCCGATGGCGCAAGCAGCAGGTAGCCGCTCATCTCCGCTGTCTTGTCAAACGAGGAAGCCAGGAATATCCAGGGTAGCAACGCAAAATACCCAACAACATAAGTCAGGATCATAGCCAGGCTGCTCCAAAAACAGCTGACTAATGCGAGCCGCCAAGCCCCTGTTGCCGGCGCCATCTCACACTCCTTAGCTCGTTTTTGCTCAATCATCGGTGTGCTCCGTTGTCCATGGCGCGCGCAATATGGAGGGAAATCGGTCTCTCAAGTAAGGACGCCATTGGATGTGCGCCACCTTCTCCCCGCAAGGGGAGAAGGGAAGCTAAACGTCAAACGCCCCTCACCTCGGATACAGCACCATCTGCGTGCAGCGGAACAGCGCGATAGTTTTGCCCGCGGTCTCGTTCTTCACCTCCGCGTCCCACACTTGCGTCGTGCGGCCGCCATGGACCAGGCGCGCTTCGGCGACGATCACGTCGCCCAGTTTGCCGGTGCCGAGGAAGTTCGTCTTCAGCTCCACCGTGGTGAACCCTGTCCCGCCCGCCGGCAACGAAATGAAGCAACCATAGCCGCACGCTGAGTCCGCCAGCGTCACCACGCTGCCGGCATGCATGAAGCCGTTCGGCGCCATGTGGCGCTCGGCGACAATGAAGCGCCCGCGCACGAAGCTCGGCCGCGCCTGCAGCCATTCGAGGTTCAGATGGTCGGGCAATTTGCCGGCCTGCCGCGCGGTCAACGGGCCGACATAGTCAATTTCACTCATTGGGAACCTCTCCTTGCGGCGCTATCATGCGGACTTGTCCCGCGGAAATCGCCAGAAAAATCCCAGAATCGGAAGCTACGTCCATGGTCCGTCACCTCGAACGCCACAATGTCTCCCGCATCGGCTGGCTGCGCGCGGCTGTGCTCGGCGCCAATGACGGGATTGTGTCGACGGCGAGCTTGATCGTCGGTGTCGCCGCGGCTGGCGCTTCGCGCGAGGCGGTTATGGTCGCCGGAATCGCTGGGCTGGTGGCGGGCGCGATGTCGATGGCGGCGGGAGAATATGTCTCGGTGAGTTCGCAAAGCGACACCGAACAGGCCGATCTCGCGCGTGAGCGGGGCGAGCTCGTATCGCAGCCGGAGTTCGAACTGGAGGAGTTGGCGCAAATTTATAGCGCGCGCGGCGTCGAACCGGCGCTGGCGCGCCAGGTGGCCGAGCAGATGACAGCGAAGGACGCACTCGCCGCCCATGCGCGCGACGAACTGGGCATCTCTGAGTTCACCCGCGCGCGGCCGATCCAGGCCGCCTTCACTTCGGCGCTTACCTTCGCGGCAGGGGCCGCGTTGCCGCTGCTGGTCGCCGCGCTTTTCCCGCTTGCGCAGATGAGCATCGCGGTTTGCGCAACCTCGCTCTTGTTTTTGGCAGGCCTTGGAGCGCTCGGTGCGGGCGCTGGCGGGGCGGGTATGGCGCGAGCGGCGGCTCGGGTCACGCTCTGGGGCGCTCTGGCAATGGCGTTGACCGCGGGCGTGGGCGCCTTGTTCGGCGTCGCCGCCTGACCGCCCTTGCCGGAGCGGGGCGCCGGGCTAAGCTTGACGCGGAATCGCGAGGCAGAATGGACGGCGAATTTCTCTCAGGATTGGATACGACGGCCGCAGAGGCGGCCCGCTACGTCAAGGCTGCGCGCGACGCGGTGCGCTCGCGAGTGACGGTTGAGGGCAAGATCGATCGCGCGCTTCTCGATCGTGAGCAGCACTTGGTGCATGGTTTGGCATGGGTCGCGACCTATGCGGAGGCGCTGCGCGAAGTCGCGGCCTGGGCGGGGGCCCTGAGTGCAAAGGGTGCGTTTGGCGAAACCGAGCGCCTGCTCGTGCATCTGGTTGCTGCCGAGTACGCCTCTCAGCTCGCTGGCGGCGTGCCAATGACGCAGGTGGAGACGATCCGCCCCGCCGATTTTGCGGTCGCAGCGCCTGGGGTAACTCTTGGCATCACCCAAAGCGAGAAGACGCGTCTGGCGGAATTGCTGCGCGAGGCGCGCGGGCGTGCGACGTTTGAGAACACCGGCCTCGACGCGGACTTCGAATTGATCCGCGATCAGTTTCGGAAATTCGCTGAAGCCGAAGTGGTTCCCTACGCACATGGCTGGCATTTGCGCGACGAACTGATCCCGATTGAGATTATCGAGCACATGGGCGCGCTCGGCGTATTTGGGCTCACTATACCTGAGCAATATGGCGGCTCGGGGTTGGGCAAGACGGCCATGTGCGTTGTGTCGGAAGAATTGTCGCGCGGTTATATCGGCGTCGGTTCGCTCGGCACGCGCTCCGAGATCGCGGCTGAACTGATCATGAGCGGCGGCGCGCCGGAGCAGAAAGCGCATTGGTTGCCGAGAATCGCCAGCGGTGAAATTCTCCCGACAGCGGTGTTTACAGAACCGAACACCGGCTCTGATCTTGCGAGTATCCAGACGCGCGCTCAAAAGGTGCACGGCGATTATGTCGTCACGGGCAACAAGACGTGGATCACTCACGCTGCGCGCGCCGATCTAATGACGCTTTTGGTGCGCACCGATCCAAGCAGCGACGATCATCGCGGCCTTTCGATGTTGCTTGCCGAAAAACCGCGCGGAACGGCTAACGATTTCTTCCCTGCGCCTGGCATGTCCGGGGGCGAGATCGCGGTGCTCGGTTATCGTGGCATGAAGGAATACGAGATCGGCTTTGACGGCTTCCGCGTAGCGGGCGCCAATCTTCTCGGCGGCGAGGAAGGTCAGGGGTTCAAGCAATTGATGGCGACGTTCGAGAGCGCACGCATTCAGACCGCCGCTCGCGCCGTCGGCGTCGCCCAATGCGCACTCGAATTGGGTTTGAGCTATGCGCTGGAGCGCAAGCAATTCGGCCAGGAAATTTTCGCGTTTCCACGAGTCTCCAACAAGCTCGCCATGATGGCCGCTGAAATCATGGCGGCCCGGCAAATCACCTATTTCGCTGCGCGCCGCAAGGACTCAGGCAAACGCTGCGATCTGGAAGCGGGCATGGCCAAACTCTTGGCCGCGCGCGTCGCCTGGGCGGCGGCGGACAACGCGCTTCAAATCCATGGCGGCAACGGCTTTGCGCTCGAATATCCGATTAGCCGCGTGCTCTGCGACGCGCGCATCTTGAACATCTTTGAGGGCGCTGGCGAAATCCAGGCGCAGGTGATCGGGCGCAGACTTCTCGAGGAGGGGCGAAATTAATGGCGGCGGCATTGCAGGTGCGAGAGAAGTGGCGGGCGCTGTTTGGGGCGTTGTTTTGTATGATGGTGCTCGCGTCATGCGGCGAGGCCCCGCCCCATGAATACCCCGCCGAAGCGCGGACACACTTTGAGTCTACCTGTCCGCCCGCCAGCGCGGCTTGCGCCTGCACCTGGGACAAGATCACTCGTACGCTAACCTATGAGGAATACGAAGCCGCACTCACCCGCATGCGCGAGCGTGGGAATATGGATACCCGCATCACCCGCGCGCGCACGCAATGTTTGGAGAAGCACCCGAGCTGAGGGCAGTCCCGCCGGCGTCGCGCTTCGACGGGCTCAGCGTGACGCCATTCTGCGTCAGCCTGAGCCTGTCGAAGGCCGCGCCAAAGGCGAAGTCAACGACATCGTGCGCCCGGTGAAACGCAAAGCGCTTCACCCCGGCCGCCGGCTCTGCAGCGCCGCAAACAGGGTGCCGTCGTCCAAAAGATCAAGCTCGCCGCCGACCGGCACGCCATGGGAAAGCCGGCTGATCGTGATGCCGAGCGAGGCGAGAAGCTCAGCCAGATAATGCGCTGTGGTTTGGCCGTCGACGGTGGCCGCGAGCGCGAGGATGGCTTCGCGGACGCCCGGTGCGGACGCGCGCTCCAGGAGTTTCGGTATGCGCAGATCTTCAGGCCGCACGCCGTCGAGCGCTGACAGCACCCCGCCCAGTACATGATAACGGCCCTTGAAGGCGCCCGCGCGCTCCAGCGCCCACACATCGCCGACCTCGGCGACCACGCAAATCAATCCGTCGTCGCGATCCGGCGCCGAACAAAGCGCGCAGTGGTCTTGCGTATCGAGCGCGCCGCAATTGGAGCAGGGGCGCACTTTTTCCGCCGCCTCTGCGAGCGCCGCCGCAAGCGGGATCATCAACGCGTCTTTCTTCTTGAGTAATTGTAGCGCCGCCCGTCGCGCCGAACGCGGCCCAAGCCCCGGCACTTTGGCCAGGAGCGCGATCAGCGCCTCAATCTCAGGGGCTGCGGTGGCGGAGCGTTTCAAGATGCTGACGCCAGCCGGAAGTGCTTGCCCAGCCGAAATGTTCCGTCATTCCGGGGCTCGCGAAGCGAGAACCCGGAACCCAGGGGATCGAAGGGCCTGGTGTTTGCCCCTGGATTCCGGATCGCGCTCCGCGCGTCCGGAATGACGGAAGAAAGAGAATCGCAGAGGGATGACATGCTTCCCACGTCTCAAAACGGCATCTTAAAGCCTGGCAGCATCCCCAAGCCGCCGCTCAACCCCTTCATCTCTTCGTTCTGCGCCTCCTCCAATTTCCGCCGCGCATCGTCGTGGGCGGCCTTAATCAGGTCCTCGAGAATTTCGCGTTCGTCGGCGACCAGTAACGAAGGGTCGAGGCTCAAGCCCAGCAGCGCGCTCTTCCCGTTGAGCCGCAGCTTCACCATGCCTCCGCCTGCGGTGCCTTCCACCTCCATGGCCTCGAGCTTCTTTTGTGCATCGTTGAGCTTGGCCTGCATTTGCTGGGCCTGGCGCATCAGCTGGGAGATGTCCTTCATCGGTCGGCTTCCTTCTTGCGTTCGCCTGTCGCAACGGGCTTAGCTTGGCTCTGTTTCATCGGCACCACAGCGCCGCCGCCTTCAGAGGCTGGCTCGCGCACGGCGGCGATTTCGGCGCCCGGGAAAAGCTTCAGCGCTTCAGCGACGAATGGCTGGCGCTTCAATTCTTCGAGCGCGCGCGCTTCCTCGCGCTTGCGGCGTTCTGCGAGGCTCTCGACTGGCGCGCTTGCTTCTTCGCTGGAGCGAATGCGCCACTCGAACGGCGTCCGCTCCTCCAGAAACGCCTTCAGCCGTCGCACCAGGTCGCGTGGTTGCTCGGCATTGGCGACGAACACGATCTCGCCATGGGGTGAAAAATGCACGACCTTCATGCGGTCGAGCGCAATCTCCAGTTCGATGTCGCGCTCCTCGGCGACTGCGGCCGTGATTGCTTCGAAGGAAGGGAAGGTGGGCGCCGCCCCTTGGAGCGCCGGCGTCTCGCCGGCGTTAGCGCGAACGCCAGGGGGGTGCGTACTTCCGCTGGCGGGGATTCCGGTGGTCCAAGCAGCGCCGTCCCGTAACAGCCGGGCAGCATCCTCCGGCGGCGGCAGTTTCTGTGCCGCGCAGAGGCGCACCAGCGCCATTTCCAGCGCTGCGATCGGATCGGGGGCCTTGCCGGCTTCCTCAAGCGCCTTCAGCAGCATCTGCCACAGTCGCGAAAGCTGCGCTGGCGAGAGCTTTTCCGCCAGAGCGCGCACGCGCGCGGTCCAATCGGCGCCGCCGAGGATGCGCGCTTCAGCGCCAAGCGCCTGCGCGCGCGCGGCTTCATGGCCGACGTCCAAGAGGTCGCGCAGGATGAGCGAGGGGTCAGCGCCGGAATCGTATTGGTTGCGCGCCTCAAGGATCGCGGTTTTCGCATCGCCCTTGGCGATGGCGTCGAACAGGTCGAGCACGCGGCCGCGATCGGCGAGGCCGAGCATGTCGCGAATGTCAGCGGCGCTGACGCTTCCGCCCGGCTTCTGCACCAGCGCTTGATCCAGCAGCGAAAGCCCGTCGCGTGCTGAGCCCTCTGCCGCGCGTGCGATCAGCGCGATGCCGTCGGCGTCGACCTTTACGCCTTCTTTGGCGCAGATCGCGCTCAAGTGCGCGGCCAGCATTTCACTGTCGATGCGTTTCAGATCGAAGCGTTGGCAGCGCGAGAGCACCGTCACCGGCACCTTGCGGATTTCGGTGGTGGCGAAAATGAACTTCACATGCGGCGGGGGCTCTTCCAGAGTTTTCAGCAGGCCGTTGAAAGCCTGCGTCGAGAGCATGTGCACTTCGTCGATGATGTAGAGCTTGTAGCGCGCCATCACTGGGGCGTAGCGCACCGAGTCGAGGATTTCGCGAATGTCGCCGATGCCCGTGCGGGAAGCGGCGTCCATCTCGAACACATCGGGGTGGCGGCTCTCCATGATCGCCTGGCAATGCTCGCCGGGGGGATCGAGATTGATGGTCGGCGCGTTGATCTCGCCGCGCTGATAATTGAGCGCACGCGCGAGCAGGCGTGCGGTGGTGGTTTTGCCGACCCCACGCACCCCGGTGAGCATGGTGGCGTGGGCGATGCGGTTCAACGCAAACGAATTGGCGATGGTGCGCACCATCGCTTCCTGACCGATCAGATCGGCGAAGGTGCGTGGCCGATACTTGCGCGCCAGCACAAGATATCCCCCGCCGGGGGCGGGCTCGCCGAACAGGTTGGTTCCTTCAGTCAAGCTATTCTGCCGCGTGCAAATTGCGCGCGCGCCGCGCCGCGGCGCGATCGGCGAGCCAATCTTGCGCGAAGGCGCCCGCGACAATTGCGGATGTGCCGACAATGATCAGGGCGAACGTGATCCAGGGTTCTTCCAGCATGGGGCCTCCGAACTACATATAGCGTAGAATCCACCGCGCGGCGAGATGAAGGGCAAGTCCCATAGCCACCAAGCCGGCGCGAGTGGGAAAGGTCAAATCGCTGTCGGGAATGCTAGTGATGAGGGGGCCGACGAAGCCGGTGATCGTACACGCGATCGCCAAGGCGTTCACCAGTTGGTCTGCTCCTTTCGCACCTCTGGCGCCTCTGGCGGCGGCCAGAAGCGCTTCAGCGGCGGGGTGGGCGATTCGCTCATTGGGCCATATTAGGACTTTAGACACCGACGCGAGCGAAGCGGCTTTCCCTAAAGTTAGGGTTTTTCTGGCAAAGTTCCATACGAGGCGCGCCCGAACGCCCTCCAAGGACACGCTTTTCATGCCCGGGCAGGATTACCAACGCCGTCGAACTGCGCTGGCCATCCGGCGCTATCACGAAGTTTCGTATGTCGGTCACGGCAAGACCCGGTACGTCTCGATCGCCTTCGTTCCATTTGGAATAGGGGCGTTGGTTCCTGGGATCTGGTGGGCGCTGAGCGCAGCGGTGTTGCTGGCTCTGGGCTGCCTCATGGACCGCCGCGCCGAGCTCTGGGTTACCCGCCAGCTGGCCACGCTCGATACGCTTACCGCCAGTGAAGCCGAGCGCCTGATGAAGCAGATCGTGCGTCGGTCGGGCTTGATTGTGGCCGTCTATGCGCTGCCTAACATCCTTCTGGCGTTCGCGCCTGCACCGGGTCCCCTGATCGGGCTGACCTTCTGCATGACTTCGGCAGTGCTAATCGCCACCCAGCACGGGCTGACGCGCAACATGGTGTTGTACACTTTCCCGGTAATGGCGCTGGCCATGCTGCTCAACGGCGCAGCCTTGGCCCCAGCGGGAGGGGCGCTGGGCATTGTGCTGCTGGGCCTCGTCGCTATCGTCAGCATTATCGTCAATACTCAGGCCGGGGCCGAGGCGTTCGACGAACTGATCCGAGCGCGCCTGGCGGCGGAGGATGCGGCCGACACGCTCGAGCGCCGGGTCGAAGAACGCACCGCCGAATTGGCCGAGGCCACGCGTGTGGCGGAATCCGCGAACAAGGCGAAATCCTCGTTCCTGGCCAAAATGAGCCATGAATTGCGCACGCCGCTTAACGCCGTGATCGGCTACTCGGAAATCATCAGCGAAGACATTGCTGCCGGTGAAGCCGAGGATTGCTCACGCCATGCCGGAAAAATCCGCGCCTCCGCCCTCCACCTTTTGGCGCTGATTTCCGACATCTTAGACATCTCCAAGGTCGAAGCGGACAGGCTCATTATCACGCCAACCGATGTCGATGTTGGCGCGCTTGCGCGCGAAGCGTTAGAAACCGTGGCCCCACAAGCCGCAGCCAACCGAACCGCCGTGGACCTCATCGTCGAGCCAGGGGCCGCAGCGATGCACGCCGATCCGCTGCGGGTGCGCCAATGCCTGATGAACCTGCTGTCGAACGCCGCCAAATTCACCAGCGACGGGCGCATTGTGCTGCATGTTCGCCGTAGCGATTTCGATGGCGTTGAGGCGATCGCCTTTGCCGTGCGCGACACAGGCGTCGGCATCAGCGCCGAGAATCTCGCGCGGCTGTTCCAGCCTTTCGTCCAAGCAGATGCTTCGACAACGCGCCTCTTTGGCGGCGCGGGGCTCGGGCTGGCCATCACCCGGCAATTGGCGCGGCTGATGGGTGGAGACGTTCATGCCGAGAGCGAACTCGGGCGCGGCTCTGCGTTCACACTGATTGTGCCAGTGGCGCCGTGCGCAGAAGCGTCATGCGAGAGCCGGCAAGCGGCGTAGGCCGAAGCGCTCATGGGGCGGTCGCGCGCCCAACTCGATTTTCCTAACGGCGCTCGGATCGGGACCGGTCGGCGCTAAGCTGCGACAGCACTTGTATGGCCACAGGTATGAGCCCGGCCAAAACCAGCAAGAGCACGGTGAGCGTATCTTTTTCCATCAGGGATTCTTAATGTGGCGCAGAATGAGCCGCGCTACCAGATGCAGGCCCAGCCCGATGAAGAACAGCCGCAGGCGCAACTGCGCATCCATTTCGCCAAGGGCGGTAAATTACGGCCCCAGGACGCCGCCAATCGCAGCGGCCACGGCGATGGCGTTCACGAAGGACGCCGTCAGTCGGGCTTCCTCATTCTTCGCGATCTGGGGAATATCGGCCAGCAAGCGCGACCTCCAAACGAAGTGCAGACAGGACGGCGACCCGTACGCAACCCGTTACGGCTGCTTCCTTCCGGACCTGACCGGGTTGGCGGGGCGGCCGTCCGCCGCCTGCCTGCGTGCTCCATATCGCTGCAAGCGCGTCCGCCTGCAAGCCTGCGAGCGCCTTGTCTTTCTTGAAATGCAAGGAATTCTATGGCAAGTAAGGAGGATGAACGTCGCCAAGATCACGTCGAAGGGGCAGATTACGGTGCCTGCGCGAGTGCGTGAACGCCTCATGCTCAGGGCTGGCGACAAAGTTGCCTTTGTCGAGATGCCGGGCGAGGGCTTCAGATTGGTTACTGCAAATCACCCGATTACTGCAATTAAAGGGATCGTTGCGAAGCGCGCCAAGCCCGTCACGGTCGATGAGATGCACGCGGCTGTTGCGTCCGGCGCGGCCCAGCGAAGCAGACGCGGCGAGTGATTGGCGTCGATACCAATGTGTTGGTGCGCTATGTGACGCAGGACGATCCTGTACAATCCCCGATAGCGACGCGCTTTCTTGAGAGCGAATTATCGGTGCAGAATAAGGGCTTCGTAGCGGCGATTGTCTTGTGCGAGTTCGCGTGGGTGCTTGAGCGCGCCTTCAAATTGGGGCGTGTTGAGCTCGCGTTGGTGCTTGGACAAGTGCTCTCTATCGAGGTGTTGGAGCACGAACATTGGCTCGATGCTACCGAAGCGGTGCGCGAATTCCAGTCAGGGCGGCTCAATTTCTCCGACTGCTTCATAGCGCGCATGGCGGAGAAGTCTGGCTGCAGCGAACTCGTTACTTTTGATGCAGCGCTTGCGCGTCGTGGCGGCGTACGTTTACTCGCCTAGAGGGACGAATCTGAGCAGCGGCCTCGTCAGCAATTCCGATCTTGCGAAAGCAGATTCAGCGCCGCACTAGATCCAGACCGGCAGCCGCAAAGGCCAGGCCGAACAAGGCGCCAGCCGCCAGCAACCCATAATCCGGCGCCGGCGCCGGCAACATCCCCAGCACTCCCGCGGCGATCACGCTCGCAAACCACAGGAGCGGGGCCGCCAGAGGCCGCTCTCCCGCGCGCAGCCAGGCCAGCGAGAGGCCCAGTAACGAAATCGCCAGCGCTTGCGCACCCTGTTGGTAGGTGCTGAAGCCGAATATGTCCGCGTCGGGACCGCCGATGAATGAAAGCGAAGCCATAGCGAGCACGAAGCCGGCGAGACCGAGAAATCCCAGCCGCTCGGCGCGGACAAGGTAAATGCCGATCAGGCCCAGCGTCAGCAAAACGTCGATCGTGTCCCATAGCGCCTCCTGTGCGAGCGCACTCAAAGGCAGGGGCGCTGCCGAAACGGTGCGGAGCAAGCCGCCGGCAAGGGCGGCGGCGCCTGAAAGCTTGAACAATATCCGTGTGTTCACCGAGTGCGCTCGCTTCCTTGACGTTGCCGCCGGCGCTTAATACCTCAAGGCCATGGCGCTTCGCATCATCATTACCGCCCCGGATACCCGGTTGAAGCAGAAATCCAAGCCCGTGGAAGGCCCGGTGACGGACGCCCACCGCGCGCTGATGGATGACATGCTGGAGACGATGTACGAGGCCCCAGGCATTGGCCTCGCCGCCATTCAGGTGGGCGAGCCGGTGCGGATCATTGTCATGGACCTGGCCAAGGACGACGAGGCGAAGGCGCCGCGCTATTTCGTCAATCCCGAAATCCTCTGGAAATCGGAAGAAATCGCCCCCTACGAGGAAGGCTGCCTTTCGGTGCCGGATATATACGATGAGGTGGAGCGCCCCGCGCGCGTGCGCCTGCGCTATTTGGATTATCACGGCAAGGCGGTGGAGGAGGAAGCCGAAGGCGTGTTCGCCGTCTGCATCCAGCACGAAATGGACCACCTCGAAGGCGTGCTGTTCATCGACCACCTCTCGCGCCTCAAGCGCGAAAGCGCGCTGCGCAAGCTGAAGAAAGCGAGAAGGGAAGCGGCGCTTTAGCGGTGGACAATTAGGCCCAGCCTCACCTTTCACACGCCCTTGATTGCGTTGACGAGCCCTCCGCCCGCATTCCTCAACTCGAATTAAACCGCAACGCCTGCGCTGTCGCGGCGGCGGTGA
>CADEEA010000016.1 GCA_902826245.1 uncultured Alphaproteobacteria bacterium
CGCGTGGCTCGAAGAACCAGATGAAGCAGCTCGCCGGCATGCGCGGCCTGATGGCAAAGCCGAGCGGAGAGATCATCGAGACGCCGATCATCTCCAACTTCAAGGAAGGGCTCTCGGTTCTTGAGTACTTCAACTCCACCCACGGCGCTCGCAAGGGTCTCGCCGATACGGCGCTGAAGACAGCGAACTCTGGGTATCTGACGCGGCGTTTGGTTGACGTCGCCCAAGATTGCATCATCACCGAGGATGATTGCGGCACCCAGGACGGCATCCAGATGGCGGCTGTGATTGACGGCGCTGACATCATCGTCTCGCTCGGAACCCGCATCCTTGGCCGCACTTGTGCGGTCGACATCGTTGACCCAGGCAATGGCAAGGTGGTTGTGCCCGCCGGGACGTTCCTGGACGAAGATATCGTCGTCGCCATCGAGAAGGCGGGCGTGCAGGGCGTGAAGGCGCGCTCGGTGTTGACGTGCGAGACCCGCACCGGGGTCTGCGCAGCCTGCTACGGACGCGATCTCGCGCGCGGCACCCAGGTCAATATCGGCGAAGCGGTTGGCGTCATCGCCGCGCAATCGATCGGCGAGCCGGGCACGCAGCTCACCATGCGCACGTTCCACATCGGCGGCGCCGCGCAGGTCGCGGAACAATCGGTGATGGAATCGGCGCATGACGGCAAGGTGCGGCTCGTCAGCCGCAACACCATCAAGAACGCGCACGGCGATCTTATCGTCATGAGCCGGAACATGCAGGTCGTCGTCGTCGACGATGAAGGCAAGGAGCGGCAGAGCTTCAAATTGCCGTTCGGCGCCAGGCTCAAAGTGGATGAGAAGGCGAAAGTTTCGCGCGGCGACCGCATCGCCGAGTGGGATCCCTACGCCACGCCAATCCTCACCGAAGTCGCCGGCAAGGTGAAGTTCGAGGATATGATCGAGGGCGTCTCGGCGCGCGATGAGTTCGACGAGGCCACCGGCATTTCGTCGAAGGTGGTGATTGACTGGCGCTCGACCGCCAAGGGCTCCGAGCTGCGCCCGGCGATCGTCGTGCTCAATGCCAAGGGTGTTCCGCTGAAACTCACCAATGGCGGGGAAGCACGCTACGCCCTGCCAGTCGGCGCCATTCTTTCTGTGACCGACGGCGATGATGTCACCCCCGGCCAAGACCTCGCCCGTATGCCGACAGGCGGCGCTAAGACACGCGACATCACCGGCGGTTTGCCGCGGGTGGCGGAATTGTTCGAGGCGCGCCGCCCGAAGGATCACGCGATCATTTCGGAATCCGATGGCCGCGTCGAGTTCGGCAAGGACTACAAGAACAAGCGTCGTCTGCGCGTCGTTTCCGAAAACGAGGAGCAGGAGCCGTTCGAGTACATGATCCCGAAGGGCAAGCACATCCCCGTACAAGAAGGCGATTTCGTCAAGAAGGGCGATTACCTGCTCGACGGCAACCCTGCGCCGCAGGACATCTTGTCCATCATGGGCGTTGAGGCGCTCGCCAATTACCTCGTTGAGGAAATCCAGAAGGTCTATCGCCTGCAAGGCGTGCCGATCAACGACAAGCACATTGAAGTGATCGTGCGCCAGATGCTGCAAAAGGTCGAAGTGATGGACGCTGGCGATACCGAATTCCTGAAAGGGGAGGCGGTAGAGGCGCTCGATCTCGAGGACGAAAACAAGCGTGTTGCGGAACTTGGCCTGAAGCCGGCAACGGCCCAGCCCATGTTGCTCGGCATCACCAAAGCCTCGCTGCAGACGCGTTCGTTTATCTCCGCGGCTTCGTTCCAGGAAACCACGCGCGTGCTCACCGAGGCGGCGTCCTACGGCAAGTCCGACACACTGGAGGGCTTGAAGGAGAACGTCATCGTCGGGCGTCTCATTCCCGCCGGCACCGGCGGGCAATTGCGCCGCTACCAGAAGCTCGCCGCCGAGCGCGACGCGCAATTGGCGCTCGATCGAGCCGAGGAAGCGCGCCTTGCGCGGCCAGCCGCGGAATAAGTCTGGGAAGGAAACGCCGAAAGGGCGGTGCGGCCCGGCGGCGACGCCGGGCCGCTTTTCTTTATGGCAGGGCGCGGCTGTCGATGCAGAGGGCAGGCGCAATCAATGAGGTGATCTGATCGCCAAAGTGAGCGGGCTCGCGACGCGTGTATGTCCCGCTCTGAATGCCGGCATGGCGCAAGATAAGACGCGCGCCGATGTCAGCGACCCAATATTCTCCCAAGCCGCCATTGGCGTAATCCTCGAGCTTATCTCCCAGATCGTCTCTCAGGGTGGTGTCGGACACTTCGACGATGAGCTTCACTGCAGCTGCAGGAATGGGCCCATCTAGGTCAATCGGCGCTTCTGCCGGGTTCCAGACCACGATGTCTGGCATTGGTTCGAAGCCTTCGGGGAATGCAACGGAGACCTCGCTCCATACCTCCCAAGCGAAGCCCGCCTTGTTGACCGCTGCTTCGATGGCGGCCACAAGTTTCATCTTCACCCGCGCATGCGGGGCGAATTGTGGGCTCATTTGGACGATCATCCCTCGGCGCAGTTCGGTACGCGCGCCGTCCAGGAGGCCAGCACGCGCCATGCGTTCGAACTCGGCGTTGCTAAAGGTCCTGAGTTTGAAGGGCGCATTCATCGCCTTCACATTAGCGCATTTTCTCAAGGGGGCCAATACAAGGCCGGGCGCTGCTCAGTAAACCGGCGGCAGGAGCCGCACGCCCACGCCCTCCAGCCGCAACACGCCGTTGCGCGCCTCGACGTCGAGCGCGATGGATCGACCGGTGGCGTCGAAACTCGCGGCGAGCATGCCGAGCGCACGGCGTGTGTTTTCGTTCAAATTGGGGCTGTTGGCGAGAGAGGCGAAGATGGGGCCAGGCCGATCGATCGGTAATGTCAACACACCGGCCAATCGCCGCTTTTCGTCGAGGCCGCCGGCGCCCGAGCCGCGCGCTTCGATCGGCCCCCAATTGAGTTCCAGTGCCTCAAAGCGCAACTGCCCACCGCCGCCGCGCCATGCAGCGGTTGGATCGCCGTCAGCGCCTGCGAGTAAGGCAGCGCCATGTTCAACAACGATGGCCGCGCGCAGAGCAGCGACATCGACGCCGAACCCTTCGAAGCTGCGCACCGGGCGCGGTAAAGTGAGGTTCGCCGCTTCAAGCGCTAGCTGGAAGGCGCCATCCGCGCGCGAATCGGGCTGCACATTGGCCACGAATTTGCGCACGCGCAGCACGCCCTCTTTGCTGGGATCGTCGAGACTGAGATCGTCGGCTTCAATCCCAGTGCGGGCGAGCATGCCATTGTGCGTGCGCAGCGAAGCGATCAGGGCGCGGGCCTCGACATTGGTGACGGCGCCATCGGCGCGTGCGATGGCGATTGCCGCCTTGGATTCGAGAACCACATGTTCGGGGCGGAGCAGGGCAATGTTAAGGTCGGCGCGGTCAGTGCTCAGGCGCCAGCCGCCGCGCGCTGGCGCATAGGCGATCCCCTGCAATTCAAGCCGCAACAGCGCAGGAAATCCGTGGCGGACCATGCGCGCGACGGATGCTTGCGCGCCCTTCGCGTTTTGATCGCGAAGGAATGCCTGGATGCGCGCTTCCGCGGTCCCCGCCACAACATGCCAATAGATCACCCAACCCAGAGCCGCAGCCACAAACAGGCCCCAGGGTACCCATAGCCAGAGCGCGCGCGTCTTCATTGGCTGCGCCTCAAATGCGCCGGCAAGAGCGCTTGGCTTTCATCCTCGATCGCGCGCTCGAGGCGGCTCATGAACTCGTCGCGCGAAAGCCCGGCCGGAATCGGCGGCAGCACCTTGATGGTGATATGGCCGGGTTTGCGGATGATGCCGGAGGGTCTCCAAACCAAGCCTGTGTTGAGCGCAATTGGCGTCACCGGCAAGTTGAGGTCGCGATAGAGAGCGGCGATGCCCGGCTTGTAGTCGGGCCGCGCATCCAATTCTTGCCGCGTGCCTTCGGGATAGATCACGATCTGGCGGCCTTTCGCCACTGCAAGGCGGGCTGCGCGCATCATGTCCTTGAGCGCCTTGGCGTGGGCGCTTCGATCGACCGGGATCATGCCGCGCTTCATGTAGAAGCCGAATACCGGCATGTTGATCAGTTCGCGCTTCACCACGAATACCGGCTCAGCCACGAATTGCGCGGGCAGCACGGTGTCGAGCGTCGTTTGATGTTTGGAAGCGAGCAAGGCCGCGCCGGGCGGCGGCAGATGTTCGAGCCCTTCGAAGCTGATGCGGATTCCGCACATCCAACGCATAGCCCAGATCGTGCTTTTCCCCCAGCCGCGCATAGCGTGCCAGATGAAGCGGTCATGTCCCAACAGGACCGCGGGCATGTAGATCAATCCCCACACCGCCATGGTGAGGTAAAACCAGATCGCAAAGGTGAGCGAACGCAGGAAGATCATGATGGCCCCGCTCGCGCTGTGCGGCGGAATAGGCCGATGAGCGCCTCTCGTCCGCGGATGATGAGGTACTTGACGTATTCTCCGCCAACACGGCTCGCCGCGGCGAGGTCGCTGCGCCAGAGCGCGGGATCGGTCCAGCGCGTGCGAACCGGGTACGCAAAAATCTCCGCCTCCGGCATTGCGAGTGAGAGTTCGAGGCGCGAGCGCGGCATGTGATAATCGTCCGTCACCAAAATCAGGCGCCGATAATGGTGCGCACGCGCCCAGGCCGCTGTTTCCGCTGCATTGCCCAATGTGTCATCAGCGCCGCGGCCGAGATCGATACAACATTGCGCAAGCACGGGATCCACGCTTAAGGCGTCGCGCAACAATTCTTCGTCGGTCACGGCGCGGTTGACGCCAGAGATCAGCAAGCGCTCGCCCTTGTGTGCGCCCAGAAGCGCCACGCCGGTTGAGAGCCGCTGCAGCGAGCCCCCGGTCAGGGCCACGATTGCGTCCGCCTGCGGGGGAGGTGCGGCGGGCGCGCGCACTTGCTCGGCGAAACGCCAGAAGCCGACAAGCCATGCGACGACCGCGATCGCGCCGAAGAGAATCGCGGCCTTTTTCACCATCAGCCGATTTTCGCCGCTCGTTCGTGAAAGCTCAACGCCGCAGTGCGCGCCCCGATCCCCGCGGCGATCGCCGAACCCAGGGTCACGGCTGCGAGCGGCGCCAGGTCGAGCGGGCGGATCAAGCGGGGCAGGGCCTCCGGGCTGGCCTCCGGCGTCGTCAGCAGGATAGCCACCACCCCAAGCGCGCCGGCGAGCGCACACCCGGCAGCGCCCGCGAATAGCCCCAGCATGGCGGCTTCGTCGGCGACACGGCCTGCCGCCTGCGCGCCTGTCGCGCCCAGATCTGTCATGACAGTCACCATCTCGCGCCTTCGTCCGGCCAAGCCGCGGGCGGAGAACGAAACGATGAGGGCCATGATCAGTCCAAACCCGATAGCCCCCCAGAAGGCGAGGTTGCGGATCCGGCCGCCCAGGCCGGCGCCGCCGGAATCGTCCGGCGCGCCCACGACTTCGGCTGTGACGCCTCCTTGGGCGAGGGCGGCGATGATGTCGCCCGCCACATCTGCGCCGGGGGGCGATTGCACCAATTCGATCTCGATCAAACGTAGGGCGGGAATGTCGGCGCTGGCCTCCATGCCCAGCAAAGCCGCGGCGCGTCCGGCTGTCATCGGCGCGGCGCTGTCGACATGGGGCGCCGATTGCAGGATCGCCGCCGCCCTGGCGACCCCGTCATGGCCCTCCGGCGCAATGACGCGGACAATGGCGTAAGCGCTGCGTCCGATGTCGTAATTGGCGGCGACGCGGTCGATCGCGCGCGAAAGCAGACCGGCGGCTGCGGCCGCAAACGCGGCCAGCGCCAGCGCCCAGAACAGCGCCCGCTCAACCCCAGCCCCGGCTCGTTTCATTCAAACGCCTCCAGATCGGCGTGTTCGGCTTCCTCTGAAACCAGGCTGAGGCGGCCTCGGTCCATCCGCCAATGATTGAGCGGGGCGCAATCGGCGAGGGTTTCGTCTTGGCTGGCGATGACCACCCCGGCGTTCACCCGGCGCATCTCGGCCAGCAGCCGCACTATTCGCCGTCCGTCCGCCGGCGACATGCCGGCCGTGGGATCGTCGGCGAGGATGAGGTCCGGCTTACCAGCCAGCGCGCGCGCGATCGCAGCGCGCCTGCGCTCAGCGCCGGAGAGTTTTGCAATGGCAAGATCGGCGGCCTCGCCAAGCCCGACGAACTCGACCAATTCGCGAACGTCCTCGCTATAATCGGTGCTGCGCTTGCCGGCTAATTGCAGTGGCATGGCGATGTTTTCGAAAGCGGTCCAATGCTCGATAAACACTGGGTTTTCTGCGACGTAACCAATGCGGCGCTTGACCAGTGCGCGCATTTTTGGGCTTGCGCGCGCGACGTCTTCGCCCAAAATGACCGCGCGCCCGGCGTGGATTGGAAGCGCTAGGCGCAACAGGTGCATGAACGTCGTTTTTCCAGCCGCCGCGGGGCCCGTCACCAAGGACACCTCCCCCAGGCGCGCTTCGAATTCGACACCCACCAGAACGGTGGAGGGTCCGTAGCCGGAATCGACCATGGTCAGCCGGGCCATGATTCCGCGGCGGAACAGTTCAAGATCGGCAGGGTTGGGTCGAGCCATGACTGGACAAGCCGAATAGAATCAATGCACCAAGAACGATTATTGGGGCTGATGAAACAATACTTACCATGATCCTTACTTGTTCGTCTTGTTCAACCCGCTATTACACTGACGATAGCGCGATCGGCGCGTCGGGCAGGACTGTGCGGTGCGCCGCCTGCGGATTTTCCTGGTTCGCCGAACCCCAGCTGGAGCTCAGCAGCAAAACTGAGGCCGCAGCGCTCCCGGGCGCGGGGGCCGAGCCGCTGACCCGTGAGCGGGTGGAGCGGTTGCGCCGCGCAGCGGAGCAGCCGGGGCCTGCGCCGTCAGCAGCGGCCAAATTCCGAGCCCAACAGGCCGAACGCATGCGCAAGGAGCGCACACGCGCCGCCATCGCGGTATGGGGCGCTACGGGCGCTGCGGTCGCCGCTTCCGCCACCGGCATGGTCGCCTTCCGTCAGGACGTCGCCGAATTGTGGCCGCGCTCGGCCAGCGCTTTTGCGGCGCTAGGGCTCGACGTAAACGTCTATGGGCTTGAGTTCTTCGACATCAATGTCGAGCGCGCTTTCGATGGGCCGACGCCGGTGCTGTTGGTCTCGGGCGAGGTCCGCAATATCGGCCGCGACGACAAATTGGTTCCCCCGGTGCGCTTGTCCTTGCGCGACAATCGCTCGCAGGAAATTTTCCAGGTCGTGAACGCGGTCACCGATGCGCCGATCGAAGCGGGGGCATCGCTGCCGTTCCAGATCCGCGTGGAAAATCCTCCAGTGGACGCGGTTGATCTTGAAGCCACGTTCGCGAGCTTCTCTGAGATTTCGGTTGCAGGCGGCGCCGCGCATGTCTCGCCGGCGGTGCAGGGCGAATTGCTGCTCGATGAGCCCATCGACGACAACGGCGTGCATGTGATCGAAGAGACGCCAGCCGCGATGAACAGCATGGGCCCGGTTGAAGGCTTGGCGCCACGCTTCACGAATGGCTGAGACGCGCTGGCGCGTCCTGCTGAGCGAGGCTGAGATCGCAACCCGCGTAGGTGCGCTGGCGGATGAGTTCGCAGCACAGATCGACGATAGCTGGGCCATTGTCGCGCTCCTGCAAGGCGCTATCCCGTTTGCGGCGGATCTCATGCGCGCGCTGGAGAGCCGTGGGCGCCATCCGATCTACGATTCGCTTTGGCTCGAGAGCTATCGCGACGCGCGTGAAAGTTCCGGCAAGGTGGTCGTCCGCGCCGATATCTCGCGTTCGGTTGAAGGGCGCGGCGTGCTGATCCTCGATGACGTGTTCGATTCCGGGCGCACCATCGCGTTTGCGCGCCGGCATTTGACGGCTAAGGGCGCGGTGCGCACGCTGGCCTGCGCGTTTGTGCGCAAGCCGCAAGCGGCGGGCGAGGCAATCGACGCCATCGGCTGGGACGCGCCTGACGATTTTCTAATCGGCTACGGCATGGACGACGCAGGGCGTTATCGCGGGCTGCCGTTTATCGCCGCGGTGGGTGGGTAACCCGGACGGCCTCCGTGTGAGCGTCGCGTCTCGACAAGCTCAACGTGACGCCATTCTGCGTCAGCCTGAGCCTGTCGAGTCGAAGGCCGCACCTTTTCGGCGACGGCGCCGGCGGTCTGCGCTATGCGCCGCCGCACATGTGCTGGGTGTCTGGCGCGCTCCAGCTCTCGCCGGTTCTCAAATTGGTTCCCGAATACATGCGCCCGCGATCATCGCCAGGAGGGCAATTTTCCGGAACGCTGAGCAGACAAACGCGGACCTCGTCGCCAACGCGGGAATTGGCGACGCCAGGCAGCACGTCGTATTCGACTTGCGCCATTCCATTCTCGTACTGAACGGAGCTGCCGCTCTCGGGAGCTCCCTCCAGACGCGGCCCGACCAAAGTGATCGTGGTCTCTACGCAGTCGCCAACATTTTGGGGTTTTGCCGTCGAACCGGCATCAGCCGACTGCGAAATCGTTCCCGGCGAGCCGGGGTCGCTCGCGCCATTGGGCCCGCAACTGGTTAGAGCTATGCAGGCTGCAGCGACGACTGAGTTCCGCAGAAGTGCGATCATATTAATCCCCAAAGCCTCGTAGGCGTCATTGCTACATCGCGCTCTGCGTCGCAGCAAATCTTCGCCTTGCTCACTCGTCCCCAAATCGATCCAGCAAGCGGCGCAAATATTCGCGCTCTGCTTCCGGCCGGTTTGGATCCTGTGCGCGGCGGACGATGTCGTCGAACAGCGCGCGGGTGCGGGAGGGGTCGGCGTTGCCTTGCCCGTTTTGCCAGTCTTCACCGCCATTTGCGCCCCGGCCCAACGGGTCGGTCTCCTCGCTCGGCCCGGATTCCCCCTCGGCCGCGCGCTCCCCAGATGTGGAGCTGGGTTGCCCTTCTTCTCCGGCCAAGGCCGCCGCGCCGCGCTGCAGCTCGCCGAGCGCTGCGGCTTGGGCAGCGCTGGCGCCCTCGAAATCACCGCGACGCAACGCGTTCTCTGAGCGCCGCATCGCCTCGCCTGCCGCATCGAGAGCTTGTTGCGAGGCCTCGCCGTCAGCCTGCGATTGCTCGCGCGTCTGCGCCAGACTTTCGCTGACTTGGGCCTGGCGCTCGGCCAGTTCGTCGCCACCCTGGCCGCCTTGCTGTTCGCCGCCGCTACCGCCTTGGCTGTCCTGCTGCTGCTGTTCTTGTCGCTCCCGCTCGGTTTCCTCGCTCAGCGATTGTTGCTGCTGCATGACGTCGGCCAGATTTTGCGCCTCTAGCTGCGCGCGCTGTTCTTGGCGCGCGGCTTCGTCGGCCCGTTGCAATTGCACGTCGAGGTTTTGCAGCGTGTCGGTCAGCGCCTCGGAAGCGGCGCGCGCTTCTTCGGTGCGGCCCTGTTCGGTCAGGCGCTCTATGTTGTCGAGTGCGCGCTCGATGTCGCGCTCGGTGATCTCGGTGCGCTCGCGCGTGTCTTCAGCCGATTCCACGCCGCCATTGCGCAACGCCTCTTGCGTGAGCGATTCGAGGTAGCGCGCGGTCGCCCGGCGCAATGCTTCGATGCGTTCGCGAGCGCTCTGGCGGCCATCGGGCTGCTGCAACGCCTGCGATAACAAGCGCTGGGATTCTTCCAGCGCGCGGCGGGTGTCGGCGCCGCCGCCATATTCCGCGCGTTGCGCCACGTGCCAGAGCGTTTCCGCCGCAAGGTCGGTGTGGTGCACATTTTCCGCAACCGCGAGTTCCGAGCGCGCCAGACGCAGGCCCACGTAAACCGCCTGGTCGCTAAAATAGCCGTCCTGAGCATCGGCGGTGAGCGTATCGAGCAGGCGGGTCGCGCGGCGAACGCCCTCGGGCGCGCGGCCGAGCGCCGGGCGCGAGTCAAAATCCAGAACCTCGATGCGCTGATTGCGCAGGAGCGTTGCGTTGTCGGGGATCGAGCGCATGCGCGCCTCCGGCGTCGGTCGGTATGGGCGGCGCTCGGCCAGGATGTGGCGACGGATTTCGATGGCGGCGCGCGCCAGCGGCTGCACGAATACGTGCTCCGGCATGGTGAAGCGTAGTGGTTCGCTGAGCCCTTCTTGTCCCAAAGCGTCAACCGCTACCAGGCGCGCCTCTACTTCCAGGCCGGCGTAGGGGTGCGCAGCCAGTTCAAGCTCGGCCTCAGCCCCCGCCGTGCGCGGCGCGCCGCCCGGGACTTCAAGTTCGCTCTCGAACGGATCGGCGCGAGCGAGGTCAGGCGGCGGCGCTATCGGCGTCACACGCAAGCGCAAGCCTGCAAGGCCGAAATCGTCGCTCCCCCGCCACGTGATCGCGGCGCGCTCGCCCGGCAGGTTTGCGATCGGTGCGGCGAATGACGCTTTCGGCGCGGCGTCTGCGGCAGGGGCCATGCGCCAGAAGCCGCGTTCGTAAAAACGTACAATGCTCAAACGCCCGGGCCCCGGCAGCGCCAGGTGCGCTTCCCAGGCGCCGTCGGCGGCGCGCTTGAACCGGGCTTCGCGCTTCCCGTGCTCGCCGCGAAACACCAGAAGCGGCGCTCCGGCAGGCCCGGTCGTGCGGACCGTGACTTCGATGCTTGGAGGAGTTGCGACGCTCTGCCCCAATCGGTCGCTCAAGGAGATCGGCGCAGCATGGGTGTAGTCGGCAGGCGAGGCCCAGGCCTCCACCATGATCGGGCGGTCGCCCAGCAACGGACCCGGATCGGGCAAGAACGCGCGCGCCAAACGTTCGGGCGCCGAGGCGCCAGCGAAGAAGAGCGCCCCCAGAAACGCCGCTGCGAGGACGTAGCGCAGCTTGCGCGGATCGACCTCGTTCAACGACAGCCGCAGCGGGCCGGTTCTTAGTTTCGCTATTTGATCCAGCGAGCGCTGGCGCGCGCGCCGCCAGAGTGCGGTGGCCGCCGCTTCGTACTGAACAGGCTGGTCGCGCAGCACCTCCAAAGCGCCTTGGTCGACACGGGATTCCTGGGCCAGGCGGTTGCGCGCCTCGTCCTCGCTCGGCGCGCGCCATGCGCGACGTGCGCGCAGGGCTAGTATAGCGCAGAGGACCAATGCGGCGAGGGAGGCGAGGCTCTGAACCGCCCAGGGCAGGGCCGCCTGCACGCCCGCAAGCGCCAACGTCGCCCAAGCGAACGCCGCCCCCAGTGCCGGAACCGAGGCGCGCAGCGCCCGCTCCGCCGCTATGCGCCCACGCATGCGGGCGGTCTCGCGCGCCAATTGGGCGAGGGCGGCTTCAAGCTTCATCGGCGGCGAGACTATCAAACCCGATTAGGCCAAACCAAGGCTGGCGCTCAGCGCCGGAACTGGAGCGTCGGCGCTCCCTTGTAGGCGGTGGCCGCTGTTTGCCGATAGCCCACCTTTTCGGCAACGCGGATCGACGCGATATTTTCCGGCGAAATGATGCAAGCAAGGCCCCCCGGCGGCAAGCGCGCCTCACCCCAGGCGACCATCGCGGCTACCGCCTCGGTGGCGAAGCCTTTGCCATGCGCCCAAGGCGCGAGCGCCCACCCCTGTTCCGGCGCGTTGAGTGGCGGTTCGATCTCACGTTTGAAGTCAGCAAACCCGCCTTCGCCAACGAAGCGCCGGCTGGCTTTCTCTTCAATTGCCCAATAGCCGTAGCCCAGATGCTGCCAGAGACCCGGATATCTCAGGAATCGCGCCCAGCTTTCCTCGCGCGTGGAGGGCTTGCCGCCTATGAAGCGCACGACATCCGGATCGGCCCACATGGCCGCGCAGGGTTCGAAGTCAGCCATCGCGTGCGGGCGCAGGATCAGGCGCTCGGTTTCGATTACCGGTATCATGGCTGCGCCAACACCGCTTCGATGAGCGCCTGGGCCTCCTCGCTATCCCATTCCGCCGCGCCGGCGACGCGTGCGACCTCCTCGCCGCGGCGATTGTAGATGAGCGTGAGAGGCAGGCCCGGCGCGCGCGCCTCGAAGATGATGGCGCGCGAGCTGTCCACATAAAAGGGGAGCAGGCCTCCGGAAAGTTCCGCCAACTCGGATTTGGCCTGCTCAATTTTCGCTTCTTCGTCGGCGGAGACAGCGATCACGCGGATGCGGTCGCCGAAGCGGCGTTGCAGGGCGGCAAGGGTCGGCATTTCCATCTTGCATGGTGCGCAGAACGTGGCCCACAAATTGACCACCGACACTTGGCCGTGCGTAAGCGTGGCGAGATCGGTCTCCACACCCGCCGCATCGCGCAATATTTGCGCCGACATCGCCGGGGCGTCGTCCATGATAGCGAGGCGCGCCATGCCGCCATGTGCGAATCGGCTCAGATCGGCCGCCGATTGCGGCGCTTCTTGCTTTGAACACGCCGCAAGGTTCGCGTAGATGAAGGCCAATGCGAGCATGGCCATCATCGCTTTGGCCGCAGCGAACGCCCATGAACTTGGCGGGCGAGTGGAGCTTTGATTGGTGTCCAATTCCGATCCCCCGGAAAACCCCGGCCAAGGCGGCCAAAAAATGTGGGGCGGGCGCTTTGGCGCCCGACCTGGCGACGCGATGCAAGCGATAAACGTTTCGATCGACATCGACAAACGCTTGTGGCGCGAAGACATCGAAGGCAGCCAAGTCCACGCCCACATGCTTGCCGCTCGCAGCATCATTACGCCCGAGGATAACGCAGCGATACAAGCCGGCCTGGAGCAGATCGCCGCGGAGATCATCGAGGGCCGCTTCACGTTCTCGCGCGAACTGGAGGACATCCACCTCAACATCGAGGCGCGGCTGACCGAAAAGATCGGCGAGGCCGGCAAACGATTGCACACCGCGCGTTCACGCAACGACCAGGTGGCGACGGACTTCAAGCTCTGGACCATGCGTGCGTCGCGCGAGGCCGGCGACGGCTTGCGGGCGCTGCAGAAGGCGCTGGTCAAGCGCGCCGATGCGCATGCCGACTGGATCATGCCGGGCTTCACGCATATGCAGACGGCGCAACCGATTACGCTCGGCCATCATTTGCTGGCTTATGTTTCAATGTTCGAGCGCGACCGCGTGCGCCTTATTGGAGCCGCACTTGAAGCGGCCTGGGAATGCCCGCTGGGGGCTGCGGCTCTAGCGGGGACATCTTACCCTATCGATCGCGACATGACCGCCGACATGCTCGGTTTTCACGCGCCCTCGTCGAACTCGATGGATGCGGTTGGTTCGCGCGATTTCGCGCTTGCGGCGCTCTCTAATCTCGCCATCGCCGCCACGCACTTGTCGCGTCTGGCGGAGGAAATCGTGTTGTGGACCAGTCCGCAATTCGGCTTCGCTGTGCTGAGCGATTCATGGTCCACCGGGTCGTCGATCATGCCGCAAAAGCGCAATCCTGACGCCGCCGAGCTGATCCGCGCCAAGGCCGCGCGCATCGGCGCGAACTTCGCCGCGCTGAATGCCATCGTGCAGAAACTCCCGCTCGCCTACGCCAAGGATTTGCAGGAGGACAAGGCGCTCACCTTTGCTTCGTTCGATGAGCTCGCGCTTTCGCTCGCCGCCATGACCGGCATGATCGAGACCATGCGTTTCAACCGGGAGGTGATGCGCGAGGCTGCGGCGCGGGGGTTCTCCACCGCCACCGACCTCGCCGACTGGCTGGTGCGGGAATTGAAAATTCCCTTCCGTGAGGCCCACGAAATCACCGGCAGGATCGTGGCCCGCGCCGAGGCGGAAGGCGTGCGGGAGCTCGAATTACTCCCGCTGAGCGAATTCCAAGCCGTCGATGCGCGCATTTCTGAAGGGGCGCGGGCGTTGCTCAGCGTTGAAAAATCAGTCGAGAGCCGGGATAGCTATGGCGGAACCGCCCCCGAGCGGGTGCGCGAACAGGTCGCGCGTTGGAAGGAGATGTTCGAATGACGCGCATCCTACTGGGCCTGGCGGCGCTTACGCTGCTTTCCGCATGCGGCATACCGGGCGGGCTGGAGCGACCCGATCCGCTCTGGAACCGCGAAGAGGCGATCCGGCGCGAATGCGCGCGTCAGGCTGAGGCGAACCAACCGCAGGATCCGCGCTGCGCGGAACTGCAAACCGGCGCGCAGCCCCAGCCGTGAGAGCAAAACTGGCGGTGTTGCTGCTCGTCGCGATTGCGTCGTGCGTGACCGCACCCGCGCAATCGCCGCAGAGCGTATTTTGGACGCGCCTGAGCGAATTGTGCGGGAGCGCGTTTGCGGGACGCGTCGTCAGCACCGACACTGCTGACGCACGTTTCGCTGGCCAGGCGCTGGTCATGCATGTGCGGGAATGCACACGCGACGAAATTCGCATTCCCTTTCATGTCGGCGAGGATCGCTCGCGCACTTGGGTGATCACTCGTATGCCGGGGGCGCTCCGCCTCAAGCATGATCATCGCCATGAAGACGGCGCCGAAGATGTGCTCAGTCAATATGGCGGCGACACGTTGGGAGGAGGGCAACCGGGCCGCCAAGAGTTTCCGGCTGACGATTTTTCCAAAGAACTCTTTCGCGCCAACAACATTCCCGCGTCGATCGAGAATGTGTGGGGCGTTGAGATTATCCCCGGCGCCATGTTCGCCTACGAATTACGCCGGCCCGGCCGACACTTTCGTGTCGAGTTCGACCTCACAGCGCCGATCCCCGCCCCGCCGCCGCCCTGGGGCGCAGAATAATTTCCACAGATTAGCGCTGCTGTTCCGGCGGCAGGATCGCGATCCGGTACGCGGTTCTTGGCGTCAGGTAGCGCGAGGCGGCTGCGCGTAAATCGGCGATGGTCACCGCTTCCAGCTCCTGGCGCACCCGGCGGTGCCGGGCCAACACCTCGGGATCGGACTGCGCCCGCGCCGCCAGGCCAAGCCAATAGCGATTGTCTTCTTGGTTCTGCTCGAACGCGTCGAGCACTGGCCGGCGCGCGCGTTCGAGTTCATCGGTGGTGATCTGACCAGACGCCAGCGCACCAGCGATCTCATCGACGACGCCAAAGAACCGGTCGACTTCGCTCGGCGCCAGGTCCAGCGCTACGCCGAAATAGCCGTAGCCGGGATTGACGCGAGAAAGGAATATCTGCGCGCTCGGCGAATAAGTGGCGCCCTCCGCTTCGCGCACGCGCTCAAGTAGCTTCAGCGACAGCACGCTCCTCAGGAGTTCGAGCGTGCGCGCGCGCCGGGAATTGCTGTCATCGACCGCGGGCCAATACACCAAGGCCTGCGCCTGGGTAGGCGCGCCCTCGTGGCGCAGAACCAAGGTTTCGTCTCGCGGCGCCGGAAATGCGAGGCGGCGGGCGTCCTCAAACCCCGGCTCGGATGCGGCGCGTTGCGGCAGAGCGCCAAAGGTCCGCGCTACAAGATGGATTGCGACGTCTATTTCGATGTCGCCGACAATGCCGATCTCGATCGCGCCGGCGCCGGTCGCGCGCTCCAACGCCGTACGCGCTTCATCAAAATTGCGCGCCAGCAGATCTGATCGCGCTGCAATGCCGAAACGCGGGTCGCCCGATCGAAGCAGCCGGGGCAGGTCGCGTTGCGCCACGCCCGATGGAGTTGCAGCCAAGGTCTGAAACTGGCCCTCGACGACTTGGCGAAATTGGCTGAGGCCTTCGGGGCGATAGCCTGGCGCTGTCATCTGCGCGGCCATCACTTGTAATTCCAGCAGCAGATCGTCGGGCGTGGTGGCGCCGGAAAGCGTGAAGGCGTCGCCGCCAGCGCCGATCTGCACGCCGACATTGTGCCCGGCCAACAGGCGTTGAATTTCATCGGCGCTGTGCGCCTCAAGGCCCCCGGCGCCCATCGAGGAGATCAGCAGACCCAAACCGGGTTGGCTCTTGGGCAATTCGAGTTGCCCGCCGCCAAAGCGTACGCTGACGAGGATAGCGTCGTTGGTGAAGTCGGTGCGCTTTATATTGAGGCGCACATTGTTCGCGAAACGAACCTGGGTGAGGTCAAGGTCCGCAACGACATGGCGCTCGGCTATGCTCCCTGGCGTTCCGAAGTCAGTATAGGCGAAGGCTTGCGCGCTGATTTCCGCTGGCGGAGAAACCGCCTGGCTGCGGCTGCGATCATAGGCGGCCTGTAACGCCGATGGCGCGCCGGGGATATCTTCGCTGGTGTTCACGAACAGAAGCGGCGCCTGATCGCCCCATTGCTCGCGAAACGCTGCCGCCACCGTTGCCGGCGTCAGGTCGCCTGCCAGCGCTTCGAACAACGCCAATTCGTCCGCGGGGGTCATGAAAACGCCCCAGGCGCTGAACTCGTCGACAATAGAATTGGCCAGCGCATCGCTGCGCCGCGTCGTCGCACGCTCGGCTGCGGTGCGATAGGCGGTGCGAAATTGCGCCAGCTGTTCATCGATCTCCGAGCGGGTGAAGCCGTGCGTCAGCGCGCGGCGGAGTTCTTGTTCGCCGGTCGCGAGCGCCGCCTGCCAATCTTGCGGCCGCGCCACCAGGTCGAGTTGCGTCAGTGCGGCTGAATCGAACAGGACGTTGTGCTGCGCCTGGGCGCCTTGGATCGCCGCGTCAGGGGCGCGGGACAGGGTTTGCAAACGCCGCTGCACGATTGCGTTGCCGATGGTGCGGAGCAGATCGACACGGTAGGAGGCGCGCGTGTTCGCTTCGCGAGGCGCATGAGCGACTGCCGCCAGCGTTACAATCGTGGGCAAGCCGGGGTCGGCGAAAATTCCGGCCGGCGCCTGTGGACGCGCAGGCGCGCCGAGATCGGGATCGCCAGGGTCGGGGCCGCGCGCGCGCCAATCGGCAAAGGTCGTCTGTATGCGCGCTTCCATCGCGGCAGGATCGATGTCGCCTACGATCACGAAGAGCGCCCGCTCGGGGCGATAATAGTCCGCGTAAAAATCACGGATACGCTGGGCGGGCGCGTGAGTGATTGTTTCAATCGTGCCGATCGGAAAGCGTTCTGGGAAGCGCACGCCGGGAAATAGATAAGTCCATTGCGCCACCAGCGCGCGCAGGCCAGGCGTGTTGCGCGTGCGCTCCTCCGAGAGAATGACGCCGCGTTCGCGCTCCACCGCATCGTCGGCAATCGCTATTTTGCTAGCGACTTCGCGCAACAGGAAGAAGATGGTGTCAAGCGTCGCGGCGTCCGCGTTGGGCGCTTCGAGGGTGTAGGTGGTCTCATCGAACGACGTGCTGGCGTTGGTGTCGGCGCCGAACGCCAGGCCGTGGCGCTCGAGAATATGCACCATCTCGCCTTCCGGGACATTCTCCGATCCATTGAACGCCATGTGCTCAAGAAAGTGCGCGAGCCCGCGTTGGTCGTCCTGCTCCGCCAGCGAACCCACATCAAAGCGCAGCCTGAAGGAGGCGGCATTAGTGGGCGTCTGGTTTGCCATGATCGCATAGCGCATGCCGTTCGCCAGTCGCCCATAGCGAACCGCCGGATCGACCGCGAGGTCGCTCTCCTGCTGGGGCCAGTCGAGTTTGTATTCGCCCTGGCGCTCCACCGGCGCCTGAGGCGGTGCGACGGTTTGGCACGATGCAAGCAGCAGGCTTGCCCAGAGGACGAGAACTAGTCGTTTCATAAGGGTCCTCGTTTGCTGGCGGCGACGCGCGGGCGCGCCTGTCCGTACAGCTCTCTACTCCGCGCCGCAATCAACAGCGGCAGGCGCTGCAGCTGGTTGAGACGAACGTACTTAGGCGCTCGACGAGCAGGTATTGTTAGAAAAGCAGCGGCGAGAGCGCCAGGCGCACCCGCGAGCTTTGCGCCAGCAGCTCGCGATATGGGGTGGGGCGCTCGGGCGCAGTCGCCGCGGGCCACAACGTTACGAAGCGCTCAATCTCCGTGATCGCCTCGTCATAAGCGCGAGCGTTGCGCGCGCGCAGGGTTTGCCGTCCTGCTGACAATGCGTCACGCGCCGAGAGTGCTGCCCCCAGGCTGTGTTGGTACTCAATTGGGTCGACGGCGCCTTCCAGGTCGACATGCTGGTAAAGGCCGGTCGCGATGTCGATCATACTGACTGCGAGCGCGGCATAATCGGCATCGCCGGGGCGTGCGGCGTCGAGCGCGCGTGTGGCAGCGCGCAGGTTTTGCGGCGTTCCCGCGGCGCCGGCTGCACGCAGGGCTGCTGCGTCGAGACCGCCGAACTGCTCGGCGGCTGGATCGTAGACTTCGAGCAGTCCTTGCGCGACCAGCACCGCGGCATCCCCCGGCGCATCCCCCGCCACGCGCTCCGCCACAAGAACGAAACCCTTCAGATGTTGGAGGCGAAGCGCGGTCCGCTGGGCGCCCTCGACGCCTGCGTACGCATTGGCGACGCCGGCTTCGCCGTGCTCCCCGCCTGCTGCGGCAACCGGGGCCGACGCAGCGCCGCCACTTTCACCGGCCTCGCCCTTGGGGCCGCCATTTTCGCCGCCTTCTCCGCCACACGCGGCCAGACCCAACGCAGTAACCGCGCCCGCCGTGCGCCAGAGCTTGTATTTCCAGCTGATCATGTCGCACACCTCATTTGGTGCGCAGCCTGGATGAGATGCGAGTCATTCGCAATAACAAAATTCGATGAGCCTTATTCTCCAGTCGGTTTTCAGCCCAGAAGACTTGGCGCGGGTGCGCGCTGAGTTGGAGGCGTGCGCCTGGTCGCCCGGAAAGGCGACGGCCGGAGCGACCGCGCGCGCTTTGAAGGAAAATTTGCAGGCCGGGGGCGAGGACCCGCGCGTCGCCGCTCTCGGGCGATTTGTTCACGAGGCGCTGCAACGCCACCCGCTGTTTGAGATCGCGGCGCGTCCGGCGCGTTTCTCCCGCGTCCTGTTTTCGCGTTATGAGCCCGGCATGAGTTACGGCGCGCACACAGACGACGCGCTGATGGGCCAGGGCGATGCGCGGCTGCGCACCGATCTCGCGTTCACTTTGTTTTTGACTGAATCAAGCGCCTATGAAGGCGGCGCCTTGGTCGTGCAAAGCGCGCTTGGCGAGCAGGACATTAGGCTGGAAGCGGGCGACGCCATTCTCTACCCGGCTGGATCGATCCACCAGGTCGCGCCAGTGACACGGGGCGTGCGTCTGGCGGCTGTGGGCTGGATTCAGAGCCTGGTTCCCGATGCGGCGCGGCGCGAAACGCTGTTTGATCTGTCAGTATTGCGCGCCGATCTTGGTCAAGGCGGCGCCGGTCGCGATGTTCTGGTGCGGCTCGATAAATCGATTTCCAACCTGCTGCGCATTTGGGCGCAACTCTAACGCTCGAAAACGCGTCCAGGATGCGTCAACGCCACCAGTGCGAAGATGCTGCCCGATACCAGTACCGTCGGCAGTCCCAGCAAAAGCGAGAGTGGGACCAACGAGGCAATGGTTGAGAAGGAGAGGCTGCTGACGTCGCCGGCCGGCAAGGGCGAAGCGACAGACACGATGCCGCTCGTCAGCACAAATGGCGCCGCCGCCGATACGATCGCACCCCACACCACAACATGGCGCACAATGACGCGGCGCGCCCTAGGGGCGCCGCGGATCATCCAGCGCAACCACAGCCCCGTCATCGCCAGCGCGAACACGACAGCATCGCCCACCAGCGCCAATTGGCGAAGCTCCGGGCTCGTCGGCAGCAGCGCCGCCGGCCAGCCGATCGACAGAGCAAGTGCTGCCGGTATCCACAGGAGCGCTGGAGCGCGCCACCTGAGCGGCGGAATCCGGATCGGAATTGGCGCCTCAACCATGGCGCAAGTCTATAGCGAAAACGCCCGTAGTCACCCATGCTGGGCTCATGGACCCACGCCGCACAGCGCCCTCGACCGCCCGCAATCGTGAACCGATCCTGGCCGTGCTGCAGCGCGCGCTCCCCGCTCGGGCTCTCGTGCTGGAGGTGGCTGCAGGCGCCGGCGAGCACGCCGTCTTCTTTGCCCACGCCATGCCTGGCTGGACCTGGACAGCCAGCGATCCGGACCCCGATGCGTGCGCAAGCATCGCTGCATGGGCCGGAGCGGCGCCCCTCCCTAACCTGGCGCCCCCGCGTGCTATCGATGCGGCCGCGCCTGCCTGGGGCGTGGAGGACGAAACGCTGTTCGACGCGCTCGTCTGCATCAACATGATCCATATTGCGCCCTGGGAGGCGACGCTCGGCTTGATGGCGGGCGCTGAGCGAATACTGAGATCAGGCGGCGTCTTGTACACGTACGGCGCCTACAAGCGCGGCGGGCGCCACACTGCGCCCTCGAACGAGACGTTCGACGTTTGGCTAAAACAACGCGATCCGCGCTTCGGCGTTCGGGACATCGAGGCTGTGGAGAAAGCAGCGTGTGCGCGCGGCCTCACGCTAGAGGAAATCGTCGATATGCCGGCAAATAATTTATCGCTGGTGTTTCGGCGCAACTGATTTGTGCGTCGGGCGTGAAATCATGGTCATGTCGCGGTGTTTTGTCCGCGGCGCCATTTTCGTGTCGCACGCCCCTCCTATATGGAGCACGCAAACGCACTTTGTTTGCGCTACTTGGAACGCTCCATGCGTAAGTTGGTGACTTTTCTCGAGATGACAATCGGCGCGGCCTTCACGGTTGCCGTCGCTGTCTACATGGCGCAGGGCGCCGTGCAGATGGGGGCGCTGGCGTCATAGCGAGGTGAGGGAGCGTGCGCAGAAGCGCGCGCTCCCGCTCGCTTCATGCGGGCGTTAGCTCCACCCCGTCGTATATTTCCGCGAGCGTCAGGTTGACGCCAACGCCGCCGAGCGAAATCACAGCGTCCGGCCCGTCCACCTCCGCATTGGTCCATCCATCATCGCCGCGTGTCCACAACGACGCACGAGCGGCATTGGAGTCGAGCAGGACGAAATGCTTGAGTGTTGGGACGGTCTTATACTCTTCCGGCTTTTTGAGCAGGTCGAAGGTGCGTGTCGATGGCGAGAGCACTTCAAAGAAGACGGCTGGCGCAGTGCTCTCGAGCGATTGCGGCGCGGGGGGCCCACAATCAATAGTCACGTCCGGGCGGCGGAAATTACCCTTAGGGATTCGCGCGGCCTGGTCAGCTGTCTTGGGGCGACAAGGCCCAACGCGCAGGCGTTCGCGTAGGGTGGCGATCAGATTGACGACGATGCGGTCGTGGTTTTCGGTGGCGCCGGCCATCATCTCGATGGGTACGCCGTTGACCAGCTCCCATTTCCCCTCCTGGTCCAGGCACCAGGCAAGGAATTCCTCTCCGGTCATGAGTTTGCGGATCGCAGTCATGCTCTGGAGCGTAGCATCTAAGTTCGCCGTCGTCACCGCGTCGGCGTGGGGGGATCGGTGCGATAATCGTAGAAGCCGCGTTGGGTTTTGCGGCCAAGCCAGCCGGCTTCGACATATTTCACCAAGAGCGGGCAGGGGCGGTATTTGGAATCCGCCAAGCCTTCGTGCAACACCTGCATGATCGAGAGGCAGGTGTCCAAGCCGATGAAATCGGCGAGTTCCAACGGCCCCATCGGGTGGTTGGCGCCTAGTTTCATAGATTTGTCGATCGCCTCCACGGAGCCGACGCCTTCGTACAGCGTATACACTGCCTCGTTGATCATCGGCACCAGCACGCGATTGACGATGAAGGCCGGGAAGTCCTCGGCGTTGGCGATAGTCTTGCCGAGGCTCTCCACGAATTGGACGCTTGCGTCGTAAGTCTCTTGGCTGGTGGCGAGGCCGCGAATGAGCTCCACGAGCTTCATCACCGGCGCGGGATTCATGAAATGAATGCCGATGAATTTGTCCGGTCGGTCGGTCGTGGCGGCGAGGCGCGTGATTGAAATCGAGGAGGTGTTCGAAGCGAGGATTGTGTCGGGCTTCAAGCTCATGCGCAGATCGGCGAAGACTTTGCGCTTGGCGTCGTCCTGCTCGACGATGGATTCGATCACCAAATCGCAAGCCTCGAACGCGGCGAGGTTTGGCGCGGCCTGGATGCGCTTCAGAGCGGCGTCCATGTCCGCCTGGGTAATGATGCCGCGCCCAACCTGACGGCGCATGTTTTTGGCGATGCTCTCCAGCCCGGAATTAATGCGCGACGCGTCGGCGTCATTCAGCAGCACGTCGTAGCCAGCCAGCGCGCAAACATGCGCGATCCCGGCGCCCATTTGCCCAGCGCCAACTACGCCGACGGTTTTGATGCTGCTCATGTCACGGCCGTTTTTCCAACTCTTGTTGCAATGCAACATAAGCTTGAACTTCATACAAGGGTAGCGCCGGTCTCAAAGGCCCGCCTTCGTCAGCTCCGCCATCAATTCCGGCACGGCGACCTTGTAATCGGCAACCAGGCCGATATCGGCGATCTGGAAGATCGGCGCGTCCTCGTCCTTGTTGATGGCGACGATCACCTTGCTGTCCTTCATGCCGGCCAAATGCTGGATGGCGCCGGATATGCCGATGGCGACGTAAAGCTCGGGCGCCACCACTTTGCCGGTCTGGCCGACTTGGTAATCGTTGGGGGCGTAGCCGGCATCGACTGCTGCGCGCGAGGCGCCCACCGCGGCGCCGAGTTTATCGGCCAGCGGGTCGAGCACGCGATGAAACTCCTCAGCCGAGCCCAGTGCGCGCCCGCCCGACACCACACGCTTGGCGGCGGTGAGTTCGGGACGGTCGGACTTCGCCAATTCCTCGCGCACGAAGGTCGACTTAAACGGCCCGCCCGGCGCGGCGATACTTTCAATTGCGGCGCCGCCGCCTTCGCCCGCGGGCTTGAAAGCGGTCGCCTGCACGGTGAGCACTTTTTTCGCCTGCTCGTCTTGCACCGTGATGAGCGCATTGCCGGCATAGATGGGGCGCACGAACGTGTCGGCGCTTTGTACGGCGATGACGCCGGACACCTGCATCACGTCGAGCTTGGCGGCCACGCGCGGGGCCGCGTTCTTGCCGGTTGTCGTCGCCGGGAACAGCGCCGCGTCGTATTGAGCCATCAGCGGCACGATCAGCGCTTCCATGGGTTCCGCGAGCTGCTTGTCGAGGGATGCCGCGTCGGCATGAAGCACCTTGCGCACGCCCGCGATCTTCGCCGCCGCCGCGGCTGCATCTCCGGCCCTCGAACCGGCCACCAGCACATCGACATCGCCGCTCATCGCCGCCGCGGCGGTGACGAGTTTGTGGGTGGCGTCCTTGAGCGCGTTATTGTCGTGCTCGGCTACAACCAGGACAGCCATCAGAATATCCCCGCTTCTTTAAGCTTGCCGACCAGTTCGGCGGCGGTCTTGACTTTCGCGCCGCCTTGGCGCTTCGGCGGCTCGGCGGTTTTGATCACTTTGAGACGCGGGCTCACGTCAACGCCGAAATCGGCCGGCGTCTTCACGTCGATCGGCTTTTTCTTCGCCTTCATGATGTTTGGCAGCGACGCATAGCGTGGCTCGTTCAAGCGCAAATCGGTGGTGATGATCGCCGGAAGTTGCACATCGATGGTCTGCAGGCCGCCGTCGACTTCGCGCGTGACGCTCGCCTTGTCGCCCTGGAGCACGATTTTCGATGCGAACGTCGCCTGCGGCCAGTCGAGAAGTGCAGCCAGCATCTGGCCGGTGGCGTTATTGTCGTCGTCGATGGCCTGCTTGCCGAGAATGACGAGATCCGGCTTCTCCGTCTCGATCACTGCTTTCAGCAACTTTGCCACCGCCAGCGGTTCGATCTCGCCCTCGGCTTTCACGAGAATTCCGCGGTCGGCGCCGATGGCGAGCGCGTTGCGAATGGTTTCTTGCGCCTGCTCAGGCCCAATCGAAACGGCGACTATCTCTGTCGCGGCGTCCTTGGCGTGGCCGCCGCCGCCTTCTTTCATGCGCACGGCTTCCTCAACGGCAATCTCGCAGAACGGGTTGATCGACATCTTCAGATTCGAGAGGTCGACCCCCGATCCGTCCGGCTTGACGCGGACCTTGAGATTGTAATCGAGCACCCGCTTGATCGGGACGAGCACTTTCATGCTTGATTTCCTTGAGGTTTCCGTGAACGCGCTGCGGCGCAACAACGCGGCGGACACTAGCGGGCCCCCAATTCCCGCGTCAATGCGACGATCGCGCCTTGATGCGTCTGACCCGGTCGATCAAAGCATCCTAGACGGCAGGAGAACAAAGGAGCCAACCGCCATGATCTCGCGCCGAACGTTATTGCTTGCAGCAGGGTTTACGCCGCTCACCGTGGGTCCTGGATTCGCTCAGGCGCCTGCTGATTTCCAGGGCGAGTGGTTTGGCGCACTGGACCTTGGATCGCAGCGCTTGCGTTTGCGCCTTGTCATCGACGAAGGCCCGAGTTCGATTTTGTACAGCATCGATCAAGGCAATGCGCCGATCCCCGTCGCCGAGACGTTGATCGACGGCGCCCAAGTCACACTCGATGTTCCTGCAATAGGCGCGAGCTTTAGCGGGCGCCTCGAGGGGGGACGCCTCGAGGGTCAATTCACGCAGCGCGGAACATTGCCGCTGGTGTTCACACGCGAGCAGGTCGCCGAAACAGCTCCCGCGCCCGAGGCGCTGACGCAAGCCCGCCTCGCCGCTTTGCGCGAACAAGCCGGCGCGCCCGCATTGATCGCAGCCGCAGCAAATCGGGATGGGCGACGTACAGCGTTCGCCGACGGCGTACGCGCGCTCGGCCACGAAGAGCGGGTCACGACATCGGACAAGTGGCACCTTGGCTCGATCACCAAATCCATGACCGCAACGCTCGTGGCGCGATGCGCCGAGGCCGGCGTGATCTCCTGGGACGACACGATCGCAAGCGCGCTGGGCGGCGCCATTCCGGACATGCGCGCGGAATACCGCGACGTGACGTTTCGGCATTTGTGCTCGCATCGCGCTGGATTGCCCTCGAACATCGAGATGGTGGATTTGTTGAGGTTCCCTCGCGAAAGCCAAGACGCGCGCGCTGATCGCATCGCCTATGCGCGGCTGGGGCTATTGCAAATGCCTGTGGGCGCGAAGGAGGCTTCGTTCGAATATTCCAACACTGGCTACGTCGTCGCCGGCGCCATGCTGGAGGCCAAACTGGGCGCGCCTTGGGAATCGATCATTCAGGAACGTGTTTTCAATCCGCTCGGCATGAGCAGCGCAGGCCAAGGCGCGCCGGGCGCGCCAGGAGCTTATGATCAACCGGCGGGGCATGCTGAAGTCGCCGCCGCCTTGGCGGCATTTCCGCCAGGCGGTCCCATGACCGACAATCCCGCCGCACTCGGCCCGGCGGGACGGGTGCATGCCGCGTTCGATGATGTACTCAAATATCTGGCGGCCCACCGGGACGCGGCGTCGCCGTTCCTGCGCCGGGAGAGTTGGGAACTCTTGCACACGCCGCCGTTCGGCGGGCCCTATGCGATGGGCTGGATGCGGCGCGGAGACGGCTCGCTTTGGCACAATGGCTCGAACACGCTCTGGTATGCCGAAGTGATGTTCGATAGCGGGCGCGGTGTAGCGGCGGCTGCCGCGGCCAATGACGGCCGCGCCGGTGAGATGGGCCGCCCGGTAGGCGCGGCGCTGCTGGGGGCAGCGCAGGCGGTCGCGTGAACCCTGGACCCCGCGCCTATCCTTGCGCTAGAGCAGGCGGTCAGCGGGGCCAGAATGTTCAATTTCCGCAAAAAGAGCGCGCTGCTGATCGATTTCGACAATGTCATCGGCATGACCGGCGGCGATCTCGTCACAAAAATTGAGAATTGGATGGCTTGGCTCGAAGCCGGCGGTTTCGAAGCCAAGCCCAAGAGGCGTACGTTCGTCACCAAGCGGGTCTATTGGAACGGCATGAACGAGCGCTACCGGCCGGCTTTCGAGGCCGCAGGCTTCGAAGCGTTCGCTTGCCGCGCCATCGCGCGGGAGAAGAAGAGCTCCGCCGACATCGTCATGACGCTCGACGCGATGGAAGTCGCCAACGAGTTTCGCGGCCTCAAGGAAGTGATCCTGCTGACCTCCGACACCGACTTCGTGCCCGTGGTCAATCGCCTGCAGGACCGCAAGCTCGATGTGGTGGCCATGGGCAATGAGGAAAACACGACGGCGGCGGTGTATCGCGATTACGCCGATGCAGTGGTGCTGCGCCGCGATCTGATCGCGGCGTTTGCCTATACGCCGCCGCGCCGCTCCTGGTTCGCCGCGAGCAAACCCGTGCAAACAAAGGCGCCATCGGCGCAGTCGAAGCAGAGCCAAGCAGCGACCCCGCGCGCGCTCGACAAACTCGATCAAGCCGCTGACCGCCTGGTGCAAGCCGCCAAGGGCGCGCTGGGCTCGCCTCTGAGCCGGCAAAGCGTCTATCGCGCACTGCAGACGCTGCCGGGTTTCAGCCCCACCGGCCCTGAACCCTGGTTCGGAGCAGGGTCGTACAAGCAATTGCTGCGTACGGTGGCGGAGCGGCGCAAGTCGGAATTGCGCCTGCACGCTTATCGCAATGGCGGCCTCTGCGTTGCGTACCGGGCGCAGGAATAGCTGGCTAACGCGTCAACACGCTCGGCCAGTTGGCGTCGGCGTTGCGGATGTGCCCGGCGACGTCGCCGTTCCAGCGGCGCTGCACATCATCGTTGTAGTTCAGGTAGAGTTTGCTGTCGACGATGCGCCAATTATTGGGGTTGGCGGAAGCGGTGTAGCCTTGGCTCACCGCCCAGGCGCAATAGCCGCCATATTGGGGCAGGTAGCGCGCGGGATCGGCGCGGAACGCCGCGAGATGCTCCGCCGAGGCGAAACGATATTCGATGCCTAGATGGACTTGTCGGAATTGCGTGGTTCCGCGCACCGGCCTGCCGTCGGTGAAGTAGGAGACGACATCGTAACCGGACACGCCGACATTGCTGGCGAAACCGGTATATACTGGGCGCTGGTCCGCAAGCGCTGGCGCGGCGGCCAATGTGGCGAGAGCGATTCCGAGTGCGAGTATCAACGCGCGCATGTTGGGGTCTCCGTGGCATGTCGTTCGAGGGACGATACTGCGAAGACGTTCGGCGAAGTCGATGGGTTACAGCGATGCCTGCGGGATCGTTCGGCGGGCTTGGCGTCGGCTTATGTCACCACCGCAGCAGCCGCGCGCCTGCGAGCGCGCCGAACGCGGCGCAAAGCGCGATGGAGATCACATACCAGGTGGTCACGAATGCGATCGAATCGATTGGGCAATACATCGAATACGCCATTGCGCCGACGCCTCCCGACAGCGCCCCTATGGCGGCGCCAGTGAGCGTGAGGCGCGTTGGCGCGCAGCTGCGCGCAAGCCAGACCAGAAGCGCCGCCGTCGGCGCCGCCAACAGCGGCACCAACACCACGCACCAGGGAAAGCCCCCTCCGAGCCAGGCTTGCATGCGCTGCTCCGGCGCTTCGCCGATGAGCGCGATGACGGTCGCCAGCGCTGCAATGCCAACAAACGCGAGGCCCGCGCCGATGCGCCAAGCGAGCGGGCGTCCGGGCCTCATTAAGCGCGCGGCCAGCGGCAGCATCGCGGCGGCGGCGGCGGCGGAAAACAGCGTTTTCCACATCACGGGCATGCGCGCTTCCATGAAGTCCTCGCGCACACCAGGTCCAACCGTGATCAGCGCGAGAGCAAGCCCAAGTCCGCACGCGAGCGTCAGCGCCAGGCGGCGCGTGTGGTCCTGCCGTCGCGGGCCGGCGCCGCGCGCGAGAAGTTCAATCAAGCGTCCGGTCTTCATGGCGCACCCGCTTCGCCCATCAGCCGCATCAGCGTTTTCATCCCGCGGTGGATTGAAATCTTGATGTCGGATTCCGAGTACCCGGTCGCGTCAGCAGCCTCACGGACGCTTTTTTCTTCAATTTTCACCAGCCGGATTGCCGCGCGCTGCTTTTCCGGCAGGCGTTCGAGCAGGGCGGCGACATCGCGGCGGGCGTCGCTGGCTTCGTATTCGGGATCGGCATCGCCGATATCAAGGTCGTCGATTGAATTGTGCACCCCGCGCCTACGCAGGCGGCGCAAATGGTCGATCAGCCGGTAGCGAGCAATGGCGTACATCCACGCTGTCAGCGGGTAGGCGGGGTCGTAGGTATCGCGTTTGGTATGCAGCGCCACCAGAGTTTCCTGCACCAGATCTTCAGCGTCCTCCGGGGCGCCGCGCAGCCGATTGCGGAAAAACCCGCGCAACAGCGCCGCCGCCTCGGTCAGGAACGCGCGATGCGCGCTTTCCTCACCGGCGAGGCCTTTGAGCAAGAGGCCCCGGAGCTGGGTTTCATCCGCCATCGCCAGTACTTGTAGCAAGTACGCGCGGCCCGTCGAGCCGGTTACGCCGCCGGCGCGTAATGGGGAGTTGGGCGGTTAGGTTCAGCGAGAAGGCTCGTTTATTCTCGCCGCCGATACCCGTCCGCCGGATAAATCCCCAGCACCCTGAGCGACGCCGAGAAGAACGCCAGTTCCTCCAAAGCGAGTTTGACCCCTCGCTCCTCCGGGTGACCTTCGATCTCGGCGTAGAACATCGCCGCCGAAAAGCCCCCGCCTTCGATGTAGCTTTCGAGCTTGGTCAGGTTCACGCCATTAGTGGCGAAGCCGCCGAGTGCTTTGTAGAGCGCCGCTGGCACGTTGCGCACGCGGAACATGAAGCTGGTCATACATGGGCCGACCCCGAGCGCCGCATTTTCCGCATCGCGCGCAAACACCAGGAACCGCGTGGTGTTGTGCTGGGCGTCGGCGATGTCGGCTTTGAGAATCTGGAGACCGTGAATCTCGGCCGCCAATGCCGACGCCAGCGCGCCGATCTTGGGATCGCCCAGTTCGGCGATTTCTCGCGCCGCGCCCGCAGTGTCTGCAGTCTTCACCGCGACCACGCCCAGTTCGCGTAATAAGCGTCGGCATTGGCCGAGCGCCTGCGGATGCGAGCGCACGTGGGTAAGTTTGTCCAGCGTTGCGCCGGGCAGCCCCAGCAATTGATGGCGGATTGGCTCAAAACGCTCGGCGACGATAAAGAGCCCAGATTCCGGGATAAGATGATGAACATCGGCGACGCGTCCCGCCACGGAATTCTCCACCGGGATCATCGCATAGCGCGCCTGACCTTCGCTGACCGCAGCAAAAGCATCTTCGAAGCTGGCGCAGGGCAGGGGTTGGAGCGTGGGATATGCCGCGCGCGCAGCGATATGGGAATTCGCGCCCAGTTCGCCTTGGAAGGAAATTCGGTCTGACATGGGCGCGTAGTTAGCTTAGCGGCGGCGGCGACGCCACCTGGGAGCGCCGGTTTGCAGTCGGCGGCCCGAGGTGGCGGCGGGCGAAAATATTGGGTAGGGCTCGTTTTGCCGCTCGACCGAGGGGGGGCAGCTGAGATTCGGTCCGGAGTAAATATGCGCAATTGGTTGGTTGTCGCCATTGGAGTTGCAGCGCTTGGCGCGTGCCAGGAGAAAGTTGGAGCGGAGCATTCAAGCGCATGCGCGGCGAGCGCCAGCGCTGAATGGAGCGGCCTCAACGTGACCGCCGCCGTCGAGGGCGGCGATTGCGCATCGGCGCAAGCGACGCTGACGATCAGGAGCGTGGGCGTTACGCTGTTCAGCGAAACGCACGCTGCGGCCAACGTGATGAGCTTGGCGCAAGCAAACGACGCCGCGGCGATGGAAACAGCGCTTGCCGATTGGATCAGCTCCGGCAATCACACCATGGCCACCAGCGGCGCGTTGCCCGATTGGCCGGCAGGCGCGGAGGCGCCGCAGAGTGGCGAGTTCCCTTTCTATCCCGAAGAGGCCATGACGCGCGAACGCTACCTCGCGCTCCGCGCCGCCGACGCGCCGTTATTTTGCTTTGTGCAAGGCATGGAAAGCCAAGCGTGCTTGGCGCTGCAGAACGGCGCTTTGGAGAAGGTTGGGTTACAGCTGTTTCCGGGTTAGAATGGCGTTTGCGGAGACGCTATTTTCCGTCAGCCTGAGCCGTCTCTGCGTCAGGCTGGGCCGTATCTGCGTCAGCCTGAGCCCGTCGAAGGCCGCATCGTGCCGGCCGCGGCGCTGGCGTCGCGCTTCGACAGGCTCAGCGTGACGCCAGTCTCCGACGCCCCCGTGTTCTAGCCTGAGTTCCAGTCGCGCAAGCTTCGCACACAATGGCGCGGGAGATTCACCTGACGGTCAGCAAATCAGCGCAGATCGCCTCGAGGCCGGCTTGATCGACCTCGTCGAAGGCGGCGAATTGCTCTGAATCGATGTCGAGCACGCCGGCAAGCGCACGGTCTGCGTCGAACACCGGCACGACAATTTCGGAATTGGAGCGGCTGTCGCAGGCGATGTGGCCTGGAAACGCATGTACGTCTGGCACGATAATGGTTGCGCGTTGCGCAGCAGCTGCGCCGCACACGCCCTTGCCAAACGGAATGCGCAGGCAGCCCAGTGTGCCCTGGTATGGGCCGACGACGAGTTCGTTGCTCCTGTCGGGATCGACCAGATAAAAGCCGGTCCAGAAGAAGCGCTCAGGAAAAGCCTGCGCCAGCAAGCACGCTGCGCTTGCATAACGGGCGACGCGGTTTGGCTCGCCAGAGATGACAGCGGCGATTTCCGCGCGCAGGGCGGAATAGGTCTCGGCCTTGTTCGCGCCAGTGCTCGCCTTCACGGGGTTGTGCATGGACTTGCTCCGGCCACGTTGTTTTATGGACTGTCGGCGTGGCCGTCGGCAAGGTGCTGGCGTCGCGCTTCGATAAACTCAGCGTGACGCCATTCTTCGTCAGCTTGACGCCAACCTGCGTCAGCCTGAGCCTGTCGAAGGCCGCACCTCGGCGGGGACGCGTCCAAAGGGAGACGATCATGCGGGCTGTTATTTTAGCGTCAGGGATTATGGCATTCGCTGGCGCGGCTTCAGCCCAAGAGCAACAATCCGGATTCGACCGCCCCTATTGGCTGGACCGTTCGGTGATCGAAGCAGTCGGCCGCGCCGAACTCGAAGTCATGCCCGACCGCGCGACATTTTCGATCACCTTCGAGCAGACCGAACGCGAAGCGGGCGAAGCATCGGCTCAGGCCGCCGATCGCGCGCGGCTTGCGGTCGCGGCCATGCGCCAGCGCGGCGGCCAGGCTGTGGAGATACGCTCGAGCGTGACGATGCAGGCCAATTACGAAGAATACCGCAATCGCGAAGGCGTGGTCGAGCAGCGCGAGGGCGCGGAGAATATCCGCTCCTACACTGCGAGGGTGCAACTCGATGTCGAGGTGACCGACATCGCCCGCGCCCCAGGCGTGCGCGCCGCCGCGCTAGCGGTCGGGCCCGAGCAGAGCCAGCCGCTGCAATTCTCGTTACGCATGACCGCCGAGCATCAGCGCCGTGTGTTCACCGCCGCCGCTGCGGACGCCGCCGCGCGCGGGCGCGCCGCCGCTGAAGCCACAGGCGCGCGGCTCGGGCCGCTGCTGGTGTTGCAGGAAGGCCAGGGTCCGTGCCTGGGCGAATGGTACGGATCGCGACCGGGAACTTATGCGCCTGCGCCGCCCCCGCCGCCGCCTCCACCGTCCTATGCTGGCGATGAGGATGTCGTCGTAACAGGAAGTCGGAACGCAGGCGGGCGGGCTCAACAGCTACGCGTGACGCAGGAGCAAATCGACCGTCTCGACCTTCCCGCCGACATCGCCCCGATGCGGCTGCATTCTTCGGTGTGCGCGGTCTACGCCGCAGGCGCTGCCGGCTAGTCCATATTCGACTTGCGTTGCTCGAAGGCGCCGGAAGTCTTCAGCGCGATGATTTCCTCGCGGCGGGCGCGGTGTTTGCGGCTGCTCTTGAGATTGAGGCCGACGACCACCGACGCCACGATGATGAACACAATTAGCCCGACAATCCACTCCATCGCGCTGATCTCCGGTCACTAACCTAGTGCCGCTGCCCCACAAAGAAAAGCGCTGACCGCTGGAGGCGGTAATGGTGGGCGCGGAGGGACTCGAACCCCCAACCAGACCGTTATGAGCGGCCGGCTCTAACCATTGAGCTACGCGCCCGGAGCCGGGGGCATGTGCGGTGCGGCGCCTGCGCCGTCAAGCCTCGCCCTCGCCGCGCGCGTAGCCGACGATGGCGGCGCGGACGAAATCGTCAAAATTGATGGCGTCGAGGCTGTCAGGGTGCTTGGCCCAGGGCGGGCCGTCGAGCATCTGTATGCTGATGTCGGGGCGCTTCCTGGAGCGGCGCAGCGAAATGGCGTGGGCGGTTTCCTTCTCCACCCATTCCGAGGTTGCGGCCGATTTCGACCAGCACAGATGGAACAGGTCGCAGCGGTCGATCTCGCGGCGCAGGCGTGGGCCCCATTCTTCGCCGGATTTGAGCGAGGCGCGATCCCAGAAATGCTCGACGCCCGCCATCTGGTAAGCTGTGGCGATGGCCGAGACGGTTTCGCGATCTTTGCTCGAATAGGAGAGGAACACGCGCTTGTGCCGCTTGAGGCGCACGCGCTCGCCATCCGGGAGCGCCTTGGGGCGAGGCCCGGTCACACCGCGCGTGAAGGCGAGCACGCCGATCTGGGCGTCGTCGACAAACACGCGCGCGAGCACCACCACTTGTTTGACGTCGGCATCGGCGGTGGCGGCGAATGAGAATTCTAGCGGCTCGCCCTCCCAGGTGCGGCGTTGCACCGAGCCGTCGCAGGCCGCGCCCTTCACTTCGAGCGCGACGCCAACGCTGGCGCCTAGCGCGACCTCGCCAATGCCCATGCTCTGCGGCGCTGAATCGGTGCGCGGATCGGCCTTGCGCGCCGCCTTGATCACGGCTTGCAGATCTTTCGGCTGATGGATGGCGATGCGCACTAATTCGGCTTCGCCGCGGCGGAGTTTTTTTGGGGCGAACGCGGTGGCGTCAGCAGGGGCGCTGGCGCCGCGCGCGCTCTCGGCGGCTTCTTGCTTGCTGCGCTTGCGGGCCAGCGGCGGCGGTTCCGGCGTGTCCGCGTCATTGTCATCTGCTTGTGGCGGCGGCGCAGCGGGAGCGGGTGCGCCGGCGGCGATGGGCGCCGGTGCAGGGTCCGATGCAGCATCGGGCGCCGGCTCGGGTTCGGCGGCAAGCGCCGGTTCGCCTTCGTCGATCGTGATCGCACGGGCGTCGTCTTCCGGCGCCGCAATCGTTATCTCCTCTAACGGAGGCGCTGGCGGTTCAGGTTCGCTGGGCGGCGGGAGCGCGTCCTCGCCTGCCAGCGTTTCTGCAGCCTCTCCGCCACTGGCCGTGACGCCGTCGTCGACTGCCGGGATTGGTTCGTCAGCATTTTCGTTTGCACGCGGCTCGACCGTTTCGAATTCTTGGTCTTCTGGCGCTGCGTGCTCGACCTGCTCAGCCTCTGGCGCCGGTTCCGGCGATAGCTCGACTGGTGGTGGCTCTTGCTCCGTTACCGGCATGGGTTCGGACGCAGGCTCTACCTCGGTGGGCGCCGGCGGCGCGGGCGCCTCCGCCTGTTGGCGGCCCTGCAGTAGCGCCGCTGCGCGCGCGCGCGCCTCTTCGATCGACATCGTCGGCCACAGCGCCGGAAGGAACGCAAACGCCCGCAAAGCGTCGGGCTCGACCAGGATCAGCTGCGCGCTCTTGAGCCGGTCCGCCAGCACCTGGAGGAGCGCGACAAACGCATCTTCGCGCGCGGCCGGCACGCTCAGGACGATCCCGATATTCGCCGCCCCGGCCAACGCCGCGCCCACAGCGTCACGGTCGGTAATGGCGTGCGCGGCGATGATATCGAGCCCAAACCCCTGGGCGATGTCGTCAAGCGCCGCCAGATCGACGCTGGCCGCCACCAGATAGCCGTTGGACATATTTTCCCCTCGCCGCCCTTGTTTAGGGCTCCGCGCCTGGGGGGAGCAAGGATTCTCGGCCGTTGGGCGGGCTGTCCCGGGGCATTGAGGCAGGCCAAGTCCATCTATTGCTTCATTTGCTATTCAGGCTGGGTGTGGGCCAACTGGCCGAGCTGGCGCGACTTTGAGCGCCCATCGATGAGGACATGACATGCGATACAGAATTCTCTGCGCCGCGTTGGCTGGCGCCATGGCGTTGGCTTCGTGCGAAACCACCAGCGGCGCCTACGGGGGCGGGCCCCCACGCACGCAATTGTCGCAATGCATGCGCAACGCGCTGATCGGCGCAGCGGTAGGCGGCATTATTGGCGCCACTCAAGGTCCAGGCGAGAACCGCGCCGAGAACGCCGCCATCGGGGCGGCGGCGGGCGGGCTGGCCACTTATGGCGTCTGTCGCTGGCTGACAGCGCGCGAGCAGCAACGCGTGGAGAATGCATATTACCAATCGCTCAACACGGGCCAGGGCGTGAACCAAAGCTGGGAAGGCGAACAAGGCGGCACGCGCTCGCTCTCGGTTGCGCGTCCTGCGCCGGCGCCAGATCGCGGACCGGAATGCCGGCGCGTGAGCGCCACCGTCGGCGACGGCCAAACCACCCAAGCGCTGCCGCAGGAAACCTTCTGCCGCAACGCAAGCGGGCAATGGGTTCCGGCGTAGTACACTGCGAGCAGGGGGAAGGCCGGCGGAGGCGCTGGCCTTCCCTTTCCTTCTGCTCCTGACCCGGCCGTCCCCGGATTCATATTAGCTTGAACGCTGTGCCCAGTGATCTTAGCTTTGCGCGGGAAGCAGGTCGGAGGTGGGGATGCAGCTCAAATTGGGTTTTGTGGCGCTGGCCCTGTTTGCGATGCCAGGTCTCGCCGCTGCGCAAAGGCCGGTGGCGGACTACGGAAGTCTGCCAGCCATTACCGACGTTGCCATTTCGCCCTCGGGCAATCGATTGGTGCGGGGCATTGCTGGCGGCGGGTTAAGCGGATTCGTGATCACGGAAGTCGACGGCGGACGCACCCTTTATGCCAACCGCCTACAGCCGGAAGTCACTCTACGAGGGGTCGGCTGGGCTGACGAGGATCACGCCACCTACCTCAGCAGCCAGACCATTTCCACCAACACCGTGTTGCCGGTCTACATCACGGCGCAGAGTTTGATAGAGTACTTCAGGTTGGGAATAGCTTCGGTCGAGAGGCAACGAATTTATTTGGTTGCGCCGCGCAACGCTGAGCCGTACATGCACGGTTTCATCAGTTCGATGCGCGCCCCGATCGAGGGCGATCCGGGTTTCGGTCGTATCCAGACCTATTTGGCGGGTGACGAGCTTGGCCGCCAAGCGGTGTATCGCGTCGACTTGAACACCGGGGAAGCCAGTCCGACCAATCGCGGTGAAGCCGACACGGTTCGTTTCATTCTGAACTCACGCGGCGAGCCTGTGGCGCGCGTCGATGCGAATCAACGGACCAATCGGTGGCGCTTGCTGGCGCATGTGGAGGGGCCAAATTATCGGGAAATCGAGGCCGGCGACTCGCCAACAGGCACGCCCCCTTCGTATCCAGGTTTGCTCGCCGATGGACGCCTTGTGGCCTTTGGCGAGGAGGAAGAAGGGCAACAGCAGGGGCTTGTCGGAATAAATCTGCAGACCGGGGAGCGCGAGACAGTCTACGATGGCAGCGCCGACGAGGTGATCCGCGACCCATGGACGGCGGTGGTGGTGGGTGTTGGCTGGACCGACGACCTCCCCAAACAGCACTTTTTCGACGCCGAAATGGAGCAAGTTTACCATCGCGTCAACGCTGCATTCTCTGACGGCTATGCACACATTCTCTCTTGGTCCCAAGATCGCCGCAGGGTCGTCGTCTACGGCGAGCATGCGAGCGACGCAGGCGGCTACTATATCTTCGAGCCTGCGGAAGGTCGGTTGCTCCTCATTGGGTTGCGCTACCCAAATCTGACTAGCGTCGCCGATCTGGGCGAACGACAGTCGATTACTTATCGGGCGCGTGACGGGACGCGAATCCCCGCTTACTTGACGCTCCCCGGAACTGGCGAGCGGCAGAATTTGCCTCTGGTGTTGTTGGTCCACGGCGGCCCTCATGCGCGCGATACATTTGAATTCGACTGGTGGGCTAGTTTTCTGGCGTCGCGCGGCTATGCGGTGCTGCAACCGAACTTCAGGGGCTCCACCGGATATGGCGAGGCGTGGGTTGAAGCGGGACGGCGCCAGTGGGGCGGGCTCATGCAGACTGACGTTGAAGATGGCGTCGCCGCACTGGCGCGTTCGGGAATGATCGACGGCGGCCGCGTGTGCATTGTCGGCGCATCCTATGGGGGCTACGCCGCACTCGCAGGCGCCACGCTGACCCCAGAACGTTACTCATGCGCGGTCAGCATCGCGGGCGTCTCCGATCTGCTTCGCATGCTGGATCAAGGCGCGTCGCGCACCGGTGCACGCAGCTCCTATTCTGACTTCTGGCGCCGTTCGATGGGCGATCGGGTTGAAGATCGCGACGGACTGCGAAGTGTATCTCCTGTGAATCTGGCGGCCAACGTGCGCGTTCCAATTTTGCTGATGCACGGCGAGGAAGACACTGTTGTGCCGATCCAGCAATCGCGGGTGATGGAAGAGGCGTTGCGCAGGGCCGGAAAAAACTTTCGCTTTGTCACGTTACGGGGCGACGACCATTGGCTTTCAGCGGCGGAGACGCGCACCCAGATGCTCGGGGAGCTAGAGGCATTCTTGGCCGAGAATATTGGCCGGCCTGCCAACGCACCCTAGGAGCGCGAACGACGAGTGGCGGTTTGTCGCTCGCGTAGCCGTGGCGCAAGCCGAAAGGGAGGCCGCTCCACGCCAGCCTTGAGGTGTTGCGCCCCGGGCCGGTTCGGCATGGATTCTGCGCCTCGACGAGGGGATGAAACAAGCGGCTTGCATTGGAAAAGCACCAAGGGCCGGCGGAAACGTCGGCCCTATTTTCATTTCTTGCTCCGTCGTTTGCGCGGTGCGGCTTTTGCTTTCGCCCGTTTGGGTGGGGTGGCGTTGTCCTTCATCCAGGGCACTTTGGCGGCCACCACCGTTTCTGGGCCGAGTATTTGCGGGTCCTGCGGGTATTGCAGGTCCTTCAGGTGCGCTCCGGTTTTCTCGACCAACGCCTCGAAGCTTAGCTGCTTCTGGTTGCGAAGGATATGCGCGAGCGAATAGGTGAATGCGCCATAACTGGTTGAGCCATGGCGGTACTCATAGGAATATTGATGTTCATCGCAGGCCTGGATGATGAGCGGCAAATAGGGACCCACGATGCTCCTTTTCTCATCACGCTTGACGCGCTGATACTCGGCGGAACTTAACCCGCGCAGCATGGCCGCGCGACCCAAACGAAGCGTGGCGCCGTTCTCACCGAAATACTTTGCCCGTGTGCTCTTGTTCGCGGTGAAGCCCTCGCCGAGGCGTTCGAAGTCGCGTGCTACCCACATGCGCGTTTTCAGGTCCCACTTGAGCTCTCGGTGGCGAATGTCGTCAGGGGGCGTGATGCCGCGCGCTTTCGCCGCGCCGTCTCGGTGCATGCCGCCCGAGTGGCAGCAATCCAACACCATGGCGAATTGCATATCGTAGGGAAGCTGGCTGTAGAGCTGATGGATTTGCTCGTCGGTGATCGCCTTTTGCGGCGTCCAATCGAAGTCCCAAGGCACAAGCGCTTCGAGATGGTGATCGGGTTCGCCGTCCATCCCATAAGCGGGCAAGCGCGCGCCATGGCCGCTGTAATAGAGGAGGCGCTCATCGCCGGTGCGCGGATCCTCCAAGAGCCAGGCCAGCCGTTCGAGAATGCCTTGCGTCGTGGCGCGGTCATTGAGGCAGACGCGAATGGACTCAGGCTCAAAGCCGCATTCCTGCAGCACCGAACTCATCAGGAAGACATCATTGACGCAACCTTCGAGCCGATCCTTCTCATCCGGATAATCATTGATGCCGATGAGCAGCGCGCGCCTGGATGATCGGCGCGCGGAGGCCGTGCGGCGCGCGGGCGCGGGCGCGGGCGCGCCAAACGCGCGGATAGTGGCTTCGCGGGCGACAAGCGGCGCCCAGACCTCGTCAATCGTGTTGGCATGGGTGATGTAGCTTTCGGCCTTGTGATCGTCGTCCTTGTCAAAGTCCGCGCGCGTCTGCGAAAAATTGAGGGCCCCGGGAATCGAAATCTCCGCTGTGAAAACGTTGTCGTGGCGATTGTACACGTGGCGCCAGAAGCGAACTGGCAACGGCTCGATTCGCCCGTGCGTTAGATTGCGTTTGACAAAACGATTTCCGATCTGTGAGCCAATGGTAACGTATGTAATGCGCTGCAGAAGCGACGCGAGCGCGGGCTCAGCCGCGTCGGCGTGGGAGAACGCATTGTAGGTGATCAACGTGCCAAGGCTGTGCGCGAGAACGACATCGGGTTGAAACTCACGCACCTTATCCAAGACAAACTGCCGCGTCTGTCGCTGAAACCTTTTGTCATCCACCCACGCCACGACATAGCCCGCGGTAAAGTGGAGCTTGTCGCCAGAGGCGCCGCGCGCGTGCATGTCGCGTTGGCCAAAGATCGCGCTGCCCAGCAATTTTGCGACGGCGGCTGCAGTTTCCCACGGGCTGATCTCGGTCGCCTCCATGATGTGATCATAGGAGGCAGGCTCGAACTCGACTTCGCTACTGGTGGCCGCCTTGAGCGCCCCCTTCCATTCTTCAATCCATTTCCCGCTGCGGTGATCTCCCAACCCGTGGACGCCAAGTATTCGCAGAGCACGCGCAGCCATGCGTATCCTCCTTATTTTCTACAACCTTAGCAGGCATTTCTCGCCAGACGAGCGTGAATTCGCCATCCAAGTGAATCACGCGTGCGATACTCGCCTGATGGACGCCCGCAGGCCACGTCGCTATATCGGCCCGCTCAGCTTCATTCCGAGGACGCAAATGGCCGCTCAACCGGCGCAATATATTTTCACGATGCAGGGTCTGTCGAAGACCTATCCGGGCGGCAAGAAGGTGTTCGAGAACATCTGGTTGTCGTTCTTCCCAGACGCCAAGATCGGCGTGGTTGGCGTCAACGGATCCGGCAAGTCGACTTTGATGAAGATCATGGCCGGCATGGACAAGGATTTCACCGGCGAAGCCTTCGCCATGGCCAACACCAAGATGGGGTATCTTGAGCAGGAGCCGCACATCGATATGGCGCTCTCGGTGCGGGAAAACGTCGAGGCGTGGTGCGAGGAAAAGAAATTAGTGCAGCGCTTCAATGAAGTGAGCATGGAAGTCGGCGAAAATTACACCGATGAGCTCATGGAAGAAATGACCTCGCTTCAGGAGAAGATCGACGCCGCCGAAGCCTGGGATATCGACAGCAAGATCGAAATGGCGATGGATGCGCTGCGCTGTCCGCCTGACGATGCGGATGTCGCGAAACTTTCCGGCGGCGAGCGTCGGCGCGTGGCTTTGTGCCGGCTTCTGCTTTCAAAGCCTGACATGCTGCTGCTGGACGAGCCCACCAACCACCTCGACGCTGAAAGCGTCGCCTGGCTGCAGCATCACCTCGAGAATTTTCCAGGCTGCGTGATCCTGGTCACCCACGACCGCTATTTCCTCGATCAGGTGACGAAGTGGACGCTCGAACTCGATCGCGGCAAGGGCGTTCCCTACGAAGGCAATTACAGCGCCTGGCTGGAAGCCAAAGCCAAGCGCTCGGCGCAGGAAGCTTCCGAAAGCGATGCGCGCAAGAAGGTGATGAGCCGCGAGCTCGAATGGGTGCGCCAGTCGCCGAAAGCGCGCCAAGCCAAGAGCAAAGCGCGGCTCACGCGCTATGAGGAAATGGCGGCCGAGGCCGAGCGCGAGAAGCAGACCTTCGCCACGATCCAAATTCCGCCGGGCCCGCGATTGGGCCACAACGTGATCAATTTCGATGGATTGAAGAAAGCGTTCGGCGACAAGCTGCTGATTGACGGGCTCAGTTTCAAACTGCCGCCGGGCGGCATTGTCGGCATTATCGGCCCCAATGGCGCGGGCAAGTCGACCTTGTTCAAGATGATAACCGGTCAAGAAAAGCCCGATGCTGGCCGCATCGAGATCGGCGAGAGCGTGAAGCTCGGTTTCGTCGATCAATCGCGCGACAGTCTCGACGACAAGAAGAACATCTGGGAGGAAATTTCCGGCGGCCTCGATATTCTGACTGTCGGCACGCGCGAAGTGCCGAGCCGCGCCTACGTCTCAAGCTTCAATTTCAAGGGCGCCGATCAGCAAAAGAAAGTTGGCCTGCTCTCGGGCGGCGAGCGCAACCGCGTGCATTTGGCGAAGACGTTGCTCACTGGCGCGAACGTGCTGCTGCTCGACGAACCGACCAACGATCTCGACGTGGAAACGCTGCAGTCCCTTGAAGCGGCGCTCGAAGACTTCGCCGGCTGCGCCGTGGTGATCAGCCACGATCGCTGGTTCTTGAACCGATTGGCCACGCACATCCTGGCGTTCGAGGGCGATTCACATGTCGAGTGGTTCGAGGGCGATTTTGACTCGTACGAAGAAGACAAAATGCGCCGCCTCGGCGTGAGCGAGATTATTCCGAGCCGGATCAAGTTTCAGAAGTTTGGGCGGTGAGGACTCTCGTGCAGGCGCCGACCCTTACGCCCCATGCGCGCGCCAATGTTCCCAGATGAGTTGGTTTACGCCTTGGTCACGAGCCCAGATGTGGCCGAGGCCGTCATATTCCTGGTAGTGCGTGGGATGGCGCATGCGGGTGAACATGCCCTGCAGCCAGCGCCCATCGCGGACATTGATGATGGGGTCTGCCGCGCCGTGGGCGATGAAGACAGGAAACTTGCGGGCGGTTTCGAAACCAACGCCGAGCACGCCCGCCGATCCTGAATGAACCGCCAGCCCGGCGACATGCTGCGAACGGCGCGAGGCGACGACTACGGCGAAATAGCCGCCGTTGGACATCCCCAGCAAATATTTGCGGCGGGGATCGGTGGCGTAGGTGGCTTCGATGTGTTGCACAAGAGAATCGAGGAAGCGCAGCTCGATCTGGAGGTTCTCGCCAAAAGAGAGCGGCCAGTGGTTCTGCAGCGACGCCGGATAGACGAGCACGGCGCCGACTTCGCGCGCGAGATCGTCCAGCCCGGAATAGAGCGGCATCAACGAGATTGAATCTACTCCCAGGCCATGCAGCGCGATCATCAATGGCGCGCCACGCCCGGCGCTGCGGGGCGTCACCAAGCGATACCGGCGAGCGCGCCCATCGACGCGCAGCGTCTGGTTCGGGCGGATATCTCCGTGGCGTCCGACCTGCGCCAGCGCCATAGATGGGACGGCGGCCAACGCCGCCGCGCCGAAAAGCCAATCGCGCCTCTGCAACATGGCCTGCTTCCCCTTGGAGTAGAGGCTGATCCCGCCCGCCTGAACCGCGGCTGAACGCCCAACGTCGCACGGAGCGGCCCGTGCAAACTCTCGCGTTCATCTAAATCCAGTCGGGTTGAATCCGCCCTATCGCCGCCGCCCGCGCCGTTCCTCCTCCATGCGAAACACCACGCGCAGATTGAGCGGGGAGCCGGTCGCGCTGGCGCCGTTGGCGAGTGTTGGTGCGTGACGGAAAGTACGCGCGACACGCATGGCCGCCGCGCCAAAGCCGCCTGCAGTGGCCGAGGTCTCTTCACAGCGTAGCGCGCCGCCGTCCTCGACAAGGCAATGCAGCAGCGCTTCACCCTCGCGCCCGCGTTCCAGCGCGCGCTCGGGATAGAGCGCCGACAGGCGCTGCGCGCTGGGCGTGCTGATCCAGATGGGCCGCCGCGGGGCGGTCACGACGATTTCGTCTTCTTCGCTCGCTTCCGTCGTCGCGGATTCGGGCGTGATGCCGATGGTCGCCTCTGGAATCGGCTCAGCGCGCGGGGCTTGCCGTCGCACCGGCGCTGGCGCGCGCGCGGATGGGGATGCTGGCGCTGTTTCCTCGGGCGCGATGTTCTCCGCGAGCATCTCCTCGCTCGGCTCTGCCGGGCTCACATGGGCGGCGCCTGTGGGCGTCTCTTCATTGTAAGCCGAGGTGTCTTCGCGCGCGTCGTCCTGGCCGAAGGTTTGCCAGGCGAAATAGCCGCCGCCGAGCAACAGCGCCGCCACCGCCGCGCCGATCAGCCATTTCCGTCCGCCGCCTTCAACGCCCGTCGACGGGCCTCCTCTATCGGTCACGTTCGTCTCCCTGGTTTCTCAGAGGCCCCCCAAGCCTAATTTGGCGCAGTCTATCGCCATTGGCGCCCCCGGTAACCCTTCATTCACCACAAATCACCGACCCTTCGTCCCCGTAGTCAACGTTACGGACACGGTCTGTAATGTGCGAGGCGGGAGGCGCGTGGCATGCGAAAGTACAAGCCGTTGCAATCTCATCTCGAGCGGCGCGGCGGGCGCCCAGAGATGCTGACTTTCGAGGATATTGAGGCCATTATCGGCAAGCAATTGCCGAAGAGTGCGGTCGTGCACCGTGCCTTCTGGGCGAACGATAACGAGGGCCACCACTCCCACGCGCGTTCGTGGATGGGCGCGGGTTATCGCGTCGCCTATGTCGATCGCGACCAGAAAGTAGTGCGCTTCGAACGCACCCGGTAGCAGCACGGAGCGACTACCCTACTTTGATCCGCACAAACGCCATTGCCCCGTTAGGATCGCCGCCATAGCTCGGCTCTAGTGCATCAGAAGCGAAGTGCTGCTGCGCCAGCGCGCCTACGCCGAACACCATGTGCTCGTTGACGCGCCAGTCGCGGATGACGCCGAAGCTCAGGCGCTGAACGCTTTCGACTGGTCCTCCATGGCCGCTTAATTCGTCGGTCTCGATGGCTTCGGCGCGGGCGAACAGGGTCCAATTCTCGTTCGGGTGCAGGGCTGCTTCGCCCAGCCAGGCGTCGAGCGAGACGCCGTCGCTGCGGTCCTTGTTGGCGTAAGCGAGCGTCGCCGACCACCAGCCGTTGAATATCTCCCGTGTGTAGATGCCGCTCACGGAAATGCGCGTTTCGTCCAGTTCCGGCTCGAGCGCTTCGGGGCTCGCGACATCGGCCCAGGACGCTTGCAGCGAGAGATTCCCGCTTGGGTTCCAGGAAACGCGTGCGGCAGTGGAATCGAGCGCGCCGGTTTCGATGTCGGTGCGATGTTCGTCCGGTTCGCGACCGCGGAAGCGCGAGGCTTCGAATTTCCAATTCTCATGCACCCAGCCGGCGGTGAGCACGCCGAATGTGATGTGGGTGGAATCCAGCCAATGGTGCGAGATCGGCGCCTCGGGAAAGTCCATGGCGCTCATGCGGTGCATGAAAGTAGGCGGGCCGAAAGCCGGCTCGCCGGGCAGGCCCGCGTAGACGAACACGCTGTCGGCTGCGCCGAGCCGATGCGAATAGGAGGCCGAGAGTTCCATGAACAGGTCGTGGGGGTGCTGGCGGTCTATCAGGGTGTCGACGCCGTCGGCCGTTTCACCGGCCGCGAACAGGAGCGGATAGCCTTCCGCGCCCATGGCCGGATCGGGCGAGAGCATGGCGCGCAGGTTCAAAGTGCCCCGCTCAAAATCGCGCCGCGCCGAGCCCATGATCATGCCGGCGAAAAACGTCTTCTCGTCCCCGCGCGGCCCGTCTTGCCAATCGTAGACGGCGTTGAACATGGCGTGGCCCATAAGCATCCAATCGCCAGCCATCACATGGAGGCCGCCATGTTCGGACGCGTCGGGCTGCCACGCGGTGCCAGAGGCGTCGCGGCTAGCCGGATAGGCGCCGAGTGCGCCCTCAAGGCTCGTGTGGGCTGTGACGGCCTCGCTGTCGCCATGCCCCATCGCGCCATGATCCATTTGGCCCATGTCGTGACCGGCGTGCGGGTCGAGCTCGGGCGTTTGCTGCTGGGCGGGGGCGTCGCCCTCATGCCCCGCGTGCGGGTTCTGCGCGAAGGCGGGGCCAGCGAGCAATAGGATGGCGGCGGGCAGGGCGGTGCGGAGCATTCTGTCGTCCTTAACTTAATCTTCGCGCAAGAGCGTCTCGAAATCCTGGCCACCATAGAACACGCCAATGATCGTCACGACCTCGGAGAACACCGCATAGGCAATAACGACACGGCGGCGGAACGACGTGATACGCAGGCCGCGACGGGTGTCGTCGCGCTGCCGGCCGCGCAGAGGCAGACCGGCGAAATCTTCGCAATGCGCGACAATCGCGTCCGTGAAGCGCTTGGCGACGGTCGCGGACGCCGCACGCGCGATGTAGCGGTAAAACTCAATCAGCTGCTCCTCCGCCTCCGGCGAAAAAACGACGCGGTAGGCCTTCATTTGCGCTTGGCGCGGCGGTGCTCCTTGGCCAAGGCCGCGCGCACTTGCTCCGGCGAACGCCCCCGCGTGGGATCGGCCTTGGTTCGGTCAAAGGCAGGCGCGGCCTGTTCGCGCAACCAATGCTCGACTGCGCGCTCGCGCGCTTGCAGGGCGCGCAGGCCGTCGCGAATCACTTCGCTCTCGCTCGCATAATCGCCAGCGGCGACCTTGGCGCTGACTTCCTTGGCCATCTCTAGCGGTAAGGTAACGCTCATTTGTTTGGTGGATCGCGACATCGGATGGGATTTAATCCCATTTGTGTGCCGCCGCAAGCTCTGCTGCGGGCGCGGCGCTCGGGCCGCATTCGAGGCTTGACGCGGGCGCCGACACAGGCGCCTAACCCATCCATGGATTGATCCCATTTGCGGGGAGGCGGCCGATGAGCATCGAAGAAGACGCCGCCGAACAGACCCGCAAAGCCCCCTCAGAAGACGCCCATTTTATCGTCGGCATCATCGGCGCCGCCGGCGACCATGACGCGCCGTTGCTGCGCCGCCAGTTGGCAGCACTTCACCCCGCCGACATCGCTGATGTGTTCGAGCACGTGCCGCTCGAAACAGCGCGCACCATCGCTCGAATGGTCGGGCGCGAATTGCCGGTGGAATTCCTGGCCGAGCTCTCATGGGAGCGGCGCGAGGAAATCCTCCCACACTTGCCGTCGGACTACGTCGCCCGCGCGCTCGGCGAACTCGATACCGATGACGCCGCTGCAATCGCCGGCGACATCGACGAGAAGCAGCTTGGCCGAGTGCTGGCCGCCGCCGACGAGGACACCCGCCTCGCCGTCGAGGAGGCGCTCTCGTTCGATGAAGAGACCGCCGGGCGGCTCATGCAGCGCGAATACGTCGCTGCGCCCGAAGGGGCGATGGTCGGCGACGTGATCGACCGCATGCGCTTGGAAGCCGCCGAGCTTCCTGACGTTTTCTTCGAAATTTATGTAGTCGACCCAATGATGCGCCCGGTCGGCGCGGTCAACGTATCGAAGTTGATGCGCGAGAAACGCGACACGCCGATCGCAACGATCATGGCGCCAGTGAAAGCGTTGATCCGCCCGGAGATGGATCAGGAAGAGGTCGCCCACACCTTCCAGAAATACCACCTCGCCTCGGCCCCGGTCGTCGATGAGGCCGGCCGGCTCAAGGGCACCGTGACGGTCGATGACATTGTCGACGTCATCAGCGAAGAGGGCGAAGAGGATCTGCTCAAGCTTGCCGGCGTCAGCGAGGCCGCACAAACCGACAGCGTGCTGAAATCGGTGGGCGCGCGTGCGCCATGGATTTTTCTGAACATAGGCACCGCATTGATCGCTTCTACGGTGATCTCCGCGTTTTCCGATTCGATCGTCGAGATTGTACAACTCGCGGTGCTGATGCCGGTGGTCGCCTCGATGGGCGGCAATGTCGGCAACCAGACGCTGGCGGTGGCGGTGCGGGCCCTGGCTTCGCGCGACCTTACCGACGCGAACGCCTGGCGCTATGTCGCACGCGAGGGGGCCACCGGGTTGGTGCAAGGCGTGATGTTTGGTCTCGCGCTCGCCGCGGTCGCGCATCTTTGGTTCGGCAATGACGGGCTTGCGCTGGCCGTCGGCCTAGCGGTTGTGATCAATCTCAGTTTAGGCGGACTTGCGGGGATAACCGTGCCCCTGGTTCTCGCCCGCATAGGCGCTGACCCTGCGGTGTCCTCCTCGGTGCTGGTGACCTTCATCACCGATGCGTTGGGGTTCCTGGCGTTTCTCGGGCTCGCGACGCTGATCCTGCTGGCTTGATTTGGTCGAAAGCGGCGGGCGGTTGGTCGCGGCGAGGTGGTCTTCCTCTCTGCGGCGGCGGATGGTGCGGCTGACGAGGAAGTCGCGCATGCTTGCAACACTTTTGATGATCGCTGCATTTCAGGGCGCGGCTGAAGTCGCTCCGCGTGAGCTGGCGCCGGGTGTTCATTTGATCACCGGAGTTCGCGCGCCCGACCGAGGGCCAGACGGCAACACTATTGTGTTCGACGGAAGAGATGGCCTTGTGGTCGTCGATACAGGGCGACATGTTTGGCACAGCGACGCGATCCTGAGTTTTGCCCGTTCGCGCGCGCGCCCGATCGCCGCCATCGTCAATACGCATTGGCACCTCGATCATTCCAGCGGCAATCTCCGCCTCAAAGCTGCATTTCCGCACGCGCGCGTGTATGCGACCAACGCCATTGATCGCGCCTTGGCCGACGGTGGCTTCCTGGCGCGCGAATTCGCGCGCACCCCCGAATATCTGGCCGATCCAAGCTTCACGGAAACCGACAAGGACGAGGTGCGCATTTTCATAGCCACCATGGGCGAGCGCAACGCGCTCCGGCCCGACATCCAAGTGTCGCGATCAGATCGCCGCCGTATCGGCGGACGGCGCTTCGATGTGCACGTGACCGACAACGCGGTGACCGATGCTGATGTCTGGCTCTACGATCCGAGCACGCGGATCGCCGTGCTGGGCGATCTGGTGACCTTTCCAGTGCCCTATTTCGAGACGGCGTGCCCGAACCGCTGGCGCGCGGCGCTGGATGAGGTGTGGGCGACGCCGTTCGCATTGGCCGTGCCCGGCCACGGCGATCCGATGACGCGCGAGCAATTCGATATCTACCGCGCAGCCTTTGGCGGGCTTGTCGACTGCGTGCACACCGAAGCAACGGTGGAAAGCTGCGGCGAAGGCTATTCCCAAACGCTAACGCCGCTGCTCAATGGCGACGAGGCTCGCCGCCAGCGCGTCGCCGCTGGCGTGGCCTTTTATGTCGGATACCTGCGCGAGAATGGCGGCAAGAGCGCCGATTGCCTGGCCAGTTAAGCCACCTGTTGTCGGCTAACGCCAATTCACCATCTGCGCGCATTGTTGGCGCCGGTTTTGCCTGATTGGGGAAGTCTCCCGACCAGCGTGGGTCACGCCGGGACGGGAGGCGTGAGATCTCGCCCCGAAAGGCAGCTAATGACACACACGCTCTCCTCCACCGGCTTCGCTCTGGTAAGGAAATTCGAAGGTTTCCGCGCCGAGGCCACTGCTCTGCCCGAAGGCGGCTGGGTTGTCGGCTACGGCCATGTCCGCGTCGGCGATGCCGGCGCTCCTTTGTCCAAAAACGAGGCGACAGAGCTGCTGACGCTCGATTTGGCGCCTGTCGAGCAATTGGTGAACGCCAAGGTAACCGCCCCGATCAAGCAATCGCAGTTCGACGCGCTGGTCTCCTTCGCGTTTTCGGTCGGCGAAGGGGCGTTTGTACAGAGCCAAGTTCTGCGCCGCGTCAATTCCGGGGAAAATGTCGCCGCTGCGTGCGCGCTGGACGCGTGGCGGAAGGCGGAGGTCGAGGGCGAGGTGCAGATTGTGGAAGCGCTGGTGCGCCGCCGCGCCGCTGAGAAGGCGCTGTTTTTGAGAGACCTGCCGCTCAGCCCTTCGCCATCGGCGTTGCTGCGCCCCACGCTTGATCACGCCGCCTCCATATTGGGTGCGCCCGGGAAGAAGAAGTCGCCGGTTCAGATTCCAGCCGTTCTGGCGTCGTCTCCGGCCCAAATGCTGACCAGAATACTGAATTCCGAGCCCGCCACCGAAGCGCTGTTGCTCACCCAAGTTGCTCCCGCCATCGACGATGGCGAGCTGACGAGCGCGCATGCAGCGCCTGTTGCGCGCCGAACCGAGGCGCCGACCCGTCGGGCGCCGATGTTCAAACTTCCGCGGGTTGATCTCAATCTCGCGGCGGAGAATTTCGGACTGGTTGCGTTGATGTTGTTCGGATTGGCCCTGGTGTCGATCGGCGCGTCGATCGTGTTCGGCGGCCGCGGCGACAGCGCAAACATGCTTGCGGGTTCGGCGGTGTTCCTGCCGGGCTTTGCAGCGTCGCTCGTGGCGGGCTTCAGCCTCTGGCATGCGCCGGGGCTCAAGCTTGCCCGAGCCTGACCGTATTCAGTTCCGCTGGTGAAACTGGGCGGGAGCAATCCCGCCCTTTTTTTGGTCCCGCACGGCCAAACAAAAGGGCCGCCCACGCTAAGCGCGGGCAGCCCCTCCATTGTCGTGCCTTTTGGGCGAAACCTCAGGCGAAGGCGCGCTCGGAAGCGATCCAAACCTGCGAAATCATCCCCAACTGGTGACAATGAGACATGGATCACCTCCTTTTCTAAAAAGCCGGCGCCCATCGCCGGTACGAGCGAAGATAAGCATGCTTCGGGCCAATGCAAACCTCTATGTGCGTGAGGCGAACCGGCGTGGCGCTTGGGCGACGCTGACGCGAATTGGGCGCTCTTACTCCGGCTGCTCGAGCGCCACGTCACGGTCGTACAAATGCCCCGCGAAACCCGCGACGGGCTCCCAGAAGATGCAGGTTTCCCGCGCCGAGCCCGAAGAATGGCACAGCATCGGCAGTTTGCGCGCGCGGATGTCCTCATAGGTTGCACGATCAAGCGTGCTCTGCCCCGGCGCCAGCAGGGTCCATTCTGGCGTTGTCGAGGTTGTCGCGACGCTCGGCTCGGCCCAGCGCTCGATGAAGTCGCGCATGGCTTCGTGATCGTCGGGGGGAAAAATGTCGCCATAGGCGCTCTCCAGCGGCGCGCTCCAGGACCAGATCGGGCGGTCTTCGGCGTCGAGAATTGTGAACACGCCGATCGCCTTGTTGCAGGAAATGCCGATCGAGCGGGTAATCACGCTTTCTTCCGCCGCACTAAAGCTGATCGCATGCGTCGCCTGCATGTCACAACGGCCTGCGCGAGGCGCGCAAGCGCAGAGCAGCGTGAGCATGGCGAAAAAAAGTTGCCTCACGGGCCGTAAGCGACGATCTGCGCGGGCGCATGCGAAAACGGATCGACTACGAGGCAGGCGACGCTCTCTACCCCTGCGGCGTAGCAGGCCATTGGCAGGTCACGCGTGCGCAACAACTCATACGCTTCGCGGTCGAAATCGGTGTGGTACGAGAAGGTTTCTCCGGTCAGCCTGGCGTCGGCTTCGCGCCATTGCGGCAATGTAGTAGATTTTTGGATCGTAAGTTCCGCCCAATTGGTCAGAAACGCGTCCATGGCCTCGTCGCTCACCGCGGGCGCGGATTCGGGCAATGCGCCGTCGCCGGATTGCATGGCGAAATGGGTTGCCGCAAAGGTCCAGAGCGGATCGCCTTGAGCGCTGCGGATCGTAAGCGTAACGATCGCCTGAGCGCAGCTGGGACCATCCGCGTGCGCGGTCACGGTGTCGGGCGCTTGGGGGTTGGACCAGGTGATTTCGTGGCTGGCGCTGCGGCTGCAGCCAGTGTTCGCGCTTGGCTGCGAACCGCCGTCGCATGCCCCAAGCAGGCTCAACGCCAAAAGTGCGAATATCCGCATCGTCCCTCCGTCTCGGAGCTTCGATAGGCGAAGTTGGCGGGCTGGGAAACTCTATTCAGCGGCTTCAAAGGCGTCGGCCGCCGCCGCCGAATAATTGTCATCTGCGACGCTGGCGTGGAACAGGCCGTGGGGGCCCTGGAGCGCGGCAACTGCTGCCTCATAGCCAGCGGCCACGGCCTCATCGAACTGCTTCCAGTCGCGCATGTCAATGTCGGGCATGTTCGGCGTGATCAGCAGGTCCGCACCGGAGCGACCCTCCCAAGGATCGACAGCCAAGGTGGCTGCCCGCATCAGCAGCGAGGCGATAGGCGGCGCCGCTTGCAGCCCATGCGCGGCGACCCAGCCGAAGAAGCCGGGGGGATCGCGAAAATCCTCGATGTCGATACCGTCGCGCAGCGCGACGTCGACGCCAATGATCGGGCCGCGATGCATGCTCTTGAGCACATCGACCGGAAAATTCCGCAACACCGCGCCGTCCACCAGCAGACGCTTCTCGTCGTCGAGCACGGGCGGCAAAATCCCCGGCAGAGAGATCGAGGCGCGCAGCGCCTTGCGCAGCAAGCCGCCGTTGTGGACGTAAATTGCGCCGTCCACCAGATTCGTGGACACCGCGAAAAACGGCGCGCCGAGATCCTCGATCAAGGTTTCGCCGAAGTGTTCCTGTAAGCGGTCTTCAACGCGCCGGCCGCGCACTAGGCCGACGACGGGCAGTACGTAATCGCCCAGTGGGTTGCTTTCCACGAAGGCCTTGCGGATGCGCATCTCGATCTCATCGTCGTCCCAACCCATTGCTGCGCATGCCGCGATGATCGCGCCCATGCTGGTGCCGCCGATGACGTCAAGCGGCAGGCCTGCCTCGCGCAGCGCGCGGATGACGCCGATATGGGCGTAGGCGCGCGCGCCGCCACCGGAGAGCACCAGGCCGATCGAGCGCCCTGCAATAATGCGCGCGAGGCGGGCCGCGTCATCGTCCTCAAGTCCGCGCCAGTGGAACACGCGCGAAGCCTCGCACGCGTCGCGCCATTCATTGGTGGTGGCGGCTTTGCGGTCCATGCCATGGTGGAGCAGCACGACATCGACCAGACGGAATTGCCGCGCTGGGGAGGGTTCCTCCGGCGGCAGCAGCGGCAGCGAAGGGCGCGCATCGGCGCGTGCAAAAAACCAGAGTCGATCAGCCTGGCGCAGGCAGGTGCGGAACCAGGACGTGTCGGCGATCGGCGACACAAGGAACACAGCGTCATTCTTCGCCTCGAGTGCGTCGAACCAGGCGCTGTTCATGCCTTGCGCGCTTAGCGCCGCCTCATCCTCCTCGGTGATGATGATCGCCCGCGCGCCGAGGCGCTTGAGCGAGGCCTGCAATGTCCGCGCCCGTAATTTCAGGTCGATGGTCGGCGATGTGGAGATCAGCGCATACACTTTGGGCGCGGCGCGCGACAAGCCGACGGCGGCGCCGCCGCGGGCCCGCGTCAACATGATGCGGGCGAGGCGGCGCATCAATTCCGGGTGCGCGAACATGAGCCGCTCGAAGGCCTCCGCCGAGAGCTTCAATAATTCGCTGTCGCGGACGGCGAAGACGCTCGACGTGTGCGGCTCGTGGGCGACCAGCGCCATTTCGCCGACCGGCTCTCCCGGGCGGACATAACCCAGCAGATTGTGCCGGTTGCGCTCGGACGGGCGGAAGGCGGCCAGCGACCCGGAGACCAGAAAATAGACCGCATCAGCGGGTTCGCCGGCAAAAATCAGCGCCGAGCCGGAAGGCAGGGTGAACCACTCGGTCTCCCGGTCCAGCGCCGTGAGCAGGTCCGAAGCCGCTGACGACAGGAAGGAAATTTCAGCAAGGCTCGGTTTCATCGGGGGCGCCATTCCCATAGGATAATGGCGCCGGGTTAAGGTGCAATGAGACGCCCGCTTCCCAGCCTGGACGGGCATGCTATGAGCCTTGATTATGACCGTCTTCATCGCGCACGCCCCGGCCAACCGCGCCGTCGCGGAATCCCTGGAGAAGGCCATAGAGCGGCGCGGCCAGTTCGCTCAGCTCGACGATGGCCAGACCGCGATGCACCCGGTCCAGGCGAACGACGTCATGGTGGCGCTGATTTCAAAGGACCTTTTGTTTGCGCCGACGCGCCTCAGGTTGGAGCAGCGCGCGCTCGACGCCTGGGCGGAGGGGCGCCTCATCGTCGTGAAGATTGACCGTGGGCTCGCCCCGGTCGGACTGCGGGACCTGCCCGCCATCGATGCGAGCTTCGAGGCGCAGCGCGAGTTCAAGTGGCTCGAAGTCGCCAACTCAGTCCGCGAATTGTTGCGTTCGCCGCAGCGTCAGGAAGCAGCAGGGGGAGCGCCGCCGACGGCCTCGCGCGTGGCGCCGGTGAAGAAATCGGGACTGTTGGGCGCATTGCTCATCCTGTTGCTGTTGGCGCCGGGTATTGCTGCGTTGGCGGTCTCTGTTTCCATCTGGCTGGCCAACCGGATCGGGCCGACGCCGGGGAGCTTTAGCGATCTGCGCGCGGGGATTGACGCGCTAGGGCAGAATTACGGCGCTCCTGCTGGGGCTGCCGAATGGGCGTTCGCCGGCGCGATTGCGGTAACGCTGGTCGTGTTCACATGGGTCGTGGCGCGGGTCGCGTACAGCGCCACCCGGCCGCGCGAGAGCAGTCGCGAGACGGCGCCTCCGCCAGAGCCCGCGAGCCAGCCGCAATCGGACGCTGTGTTTGTCTCTTATGCGCGGGTCAATCAGGCGCTCGTCATCCCAGTCATTCAAGCGGCGCAGCGTGAGGGCCGCAAATTCTGGCTGGACCAGCAAGGCATCGGCGCCGGCGACGGGTGGGCCGGGGAGATCGTTCGCGCCATCAAGGGAGCGACGGGCGTGATGGTGATGTGTTCAAAAGCCGCGTTCGAGAGCGACCATGTCAAGCGCGAGATTTATCTAGCCGATCGTTATCATAAGAGGCTGGTTCCGGTTTTCGTCGAGCCCGCTGAGCCGCCTGAGGATTTCGAATATTTCTTCGCCGGCGTGCAGCCCTTGAAATTGTTCGAAACACCCGAGACCGAACGGTCACAGGCGATTATGAGCGTGCTTGGAGCGGCGGCATGATCCGGCTCAAACGCAATGCGAGCAAATTTTGGGCCTGGCTCTATCGCGTGCGGCTGCTGCGCGCGCCGATGCCCTTTTGGCGCGTGGTGGTGGAGGCGAAACTGGCGCTTGGCGCGCGCCGTTGGCCGCGGCGGGCGGAGGGCGCGGTGACCGCCGTGTTCGTTTGGGCGCGCACGATCGAGGAGGCAGAGGCGCTGGCGGCGCTGGCGCTCGAGCGCGAAGGCCTGGATGCGATCACCGCGGATGCGAAAAAATCACCCCCTTCAGCGCCGCCGCGGCGCCGCCCCACGGCGGTGGCGCGCACTGAATTGGGGTTTCTGATCCGCCCTACCGGCGGCGAGCGCACGAATGGGGTGTCGCGGCGAGGGGCGCGGGCTTGATCGAACCGGCGGAACGCTGGAAACTCTGCCCATGAGCGGTGAATTGGATGCAGCCGGAGCGCTGGCGACAGCGGGTCTGGCCGCGGGCGCCATTGAGGGGCGCGAGACGCACAAGCCCGGCGAGGGCGCATGCCTCAATTGCGGCGCAGCGCTTGCGGGCGCCTATTGCAGCGCCTGCGGGCAAGCGGCCCATCCGCACCGTTCGCTTTTCCACATGATCGAGGAAGTTCTGCACGGCCTCTTCCATTTCGAAACCAAGGCGTGGCGCACGTTTCCGAAACTCATGTTTCGTCCCGGCACGCTGACTCGAGAGTACATTTACGGCAAGCGCGCCCGCTATATCTCGCCGCTGGCGCTGTTTCTGTTCATGATCTTTCTGATGTTCTTCGTGTTCTCGTTCGTCGACGCGAATG
>CADEEA010000017.1 GCA_902826245.1 uncultured Alphaproteobacteria bacterium
GGCGCGATCTGCGCGCGGCGCGCGTGATGCTGTCGCGCGAGCAGCGCAAGCAAATCATTCTCGATGGCGCGCGCGCGGCGTGTTCGCAGCGCGGATTTGAACTGGTCGAAGATATCGGCTTGCTCGAAGAGGTGGCGGGGCTGGTCGAGTGGCCGGTTCCGCTCATGGGCGATATGGACCCGGCGTTTCTCGATCTACCTGGCGAAGTGATCCGCCTCTCCATGCGCACGCACCAGAAATATTTCGCGGTGCGCGATCCAAAAACGCAGAAACTTGCGCCGCATTTTGTCGTGGTGGCGAACGTGGAGGCGAAAGACGGAGGCAAGGCCATCGCAGCCGGCAATGCGCGCGTGCTCTCGGCGCGGCTCAACGATGGGCGCTTCTTCTGGGATACCGATCGCAAGACGCCGCTGTTTACTGAAGAACGTCGTGAGAAGCTGAAGAAGATTGTGTTCCACCAGAAGCTCGGAAGCGTGTGGGACAAGGTCGAGCGCGTGAAAGCGTTGGCGCGCGAGCTTGCGCCGGTGGTGTGGGAATCCCTCGATGCTCGTCATTCCGGGGCGCCGCGCAGCGGCGAACCCGGAACCCAGGGGCAAACGTCGAGCTCTACGACCCCCTGGGTTCCGGATCGCGCTTCGCGCGTCCGGAATGACGAACTCCTTGCAAGCTTCATCGCCGCCATCGAACGCGCGGCCGAGTTGTGCAAGATGGATTTGGTGACGGAAACCGTGGGCGAGTTTCCGGAACTGCAGGGGCAGGTGGGTCGGCAGCTCTATGCGCTGGAGAAAGGTGCGAGCCAGAGCATCGCCGCCGCGGTCGAAGATCACTACCGCCCCCTCGGCCCCAACGACCGCGTGCCGAGCGATCCGGTCGCGGTGACGCTGGCGCTGGCGGATAAGCTCGATACGCTGGTGGGATTTTGGGCGATCGATGAAAAACCCACAGGATCGAGCGATCCGTTCGCGTTGCGGCGCGCGGCGCTGGGCTTGATTTCGGTGGCTAGAGCTGGCGGCCATAGGGCCCCGCTCGTGAAGTTGGCTGATACCCATTCGGACAGAGTGCGCAAAAGCCTAAGTGAAGTAAGGCGTCGCGAGCGGGGGCCCGGTTTGCACATTACCGCGTCGGGAAAAGCCGCGATGGCGTGGAACGGCACGCACGTTGATGTTCGGGTGATTGATCTCCTCGCCTTCCTCGCCGACCGCCTCAAAGTCCAACTGCGCGATCAAGGCAAGCGGCACGATCTGGTTGACGCCGTGTTCGCGCCAAATCCAATAACGAAAGAAGTCGACGACGATCTCGTCCGCATCGTCGCGCGCGTCGAAGCGCTCGACGCGTTTCTGAAAACGCCCGACGGCGCAAACCTGCTCGCGGGCTACAAACGCGCCGCGAACATCCTTGCCGCGGAGGAGAAGAAGGGGAAGTGGTCGGCTAAGGAGGCGCAAGGCGCGGTGGATGCGGCCAGGCTTGCCGAGCCGGCGGAGAAAGCGCTCCACGCCGCCCTCGAAGCCGCGATCCCGAAAGCGCGCGCGAGCGTTGAGGCGGAGGATTTCGCCGCCGCCATGGGCGCGCTGGCTAGCCTGCGCGCGCCGGTGGATGAGTTTTTCGAAAAGGTGCTGGTCAACTCGGAGGACGCTGCGCTGCGCCGCAATAGACTTTTGCTGGTCTCGCGTTTACGGGAGGCGCTGTCTGCGGTGGCGGATTTTTCCAAGATCGAGGGCTAGCTCCCACGCTTCCCGGACGCCGCGTAGCGGTGCGCCGGGATCCATGGATCGATAAAGCTCTCGCGCTCACGAAAGCGGCACGATGGGTCCCGGCTCTCCGCGTGCCTTGCACGCTGCGGCCGGGAAACGGTGGAGTTCGATGGCAAGCAGGCAATACGTCTATTCCTTCGGCGCTGGCGAAAGCGCTGGCGATGCTTCCATGAAGGCGCTGCTTGGCGGCAAGGGCGCGAATCTGGCGGAGATGGCCAAGCTTGGACTGCCTGTGCCGCCCGGTTTCACCATCACCACGGAAGTCTGCACCGAGTTCTACAAGAACGATCGCGCCTACCCCAAGGAGCTCGCGGAGCAAGTAGACGCTGCGCTCGCCGTGCTTGAGAAAAAATCCGGAAAGAAATTCGGCGACGCGGCCAATCCGCTTCTCGTCTCGGTGCGCTCGGGCTCGCGCGCTTCGATGCCGGGTATGATGGACACGGTGCTCAACCTTGGGCTCAACGATGAAACTGCCGAAGGTCTGGCGAAACTCTCGGGCGATGCGCGTTTCGCCTATGACAGCTACCGCCGTTTCATCCAGATGTATGCCGACGTGGTGCTTGAACTCGAGCACGGCGTGTTCGAGGAAATCCTCGGCGCGCATAAGGATTCCAACGAGTACAAGTCCGACACCGAGCTCAATGCCGACGATTGGAAAACGGTGGTGCGCGAGTTCAAGCGTGCGGTGGAGCGCGATTTGGGCCGGCCGTTCCCGTCCGATCCACGTGAGCAGCTCTGGGGTGCGATCGGTGCGGTGTTCGCAAGCTGGATGAACCCGCGCGCGATCACTTATCGCAAGCTCAACAACATCCCCGAGTCTTGGGGCACCGCCGTCAACGTGCAGGCTATGGTGTTCGGCAATATGGGCGACACCTCCGCCACAGGGGTTGCGTTCACGCGCGATCCCTCCACCGGGGAGAAAAAATTCTACGGTGAATTCCTGATCAACGCCCAAGGCGAGGATGTGGTCGCCGGCATCCGTACGCCGCGCTCGCTGACTAAGGCCGCGCGCCTGGAGATGAAGGAGCAAGGGCTCTCGCTCGAAGAAGCGATGCCGGCGGCGTACGCGGAGCTTGTGGCGGTCTACCAAAAACTCGAGGCCCATTACCGCGACATGCAGGATATTGAGTTCACCATCGAGCGCGGCAAGCTTTACATGCTGCAGACTCGAAACGGCAAACGTACGGCGAAAGCGTCGCTCAAGATCGCCGTCGACATGGCCGCGGAGGGACTGATTACGCGCAACGAAGCGGTGTTGCGCGTCGATGCGGCCGCGCTTGATCAATTGTTGCATCCGACCATCGCCGATGGCTACGCACGCGACATCATCTGCAAGGGTTTGCCGGCGTCGCCAGGCGCGGCGGTTGGCGTTGTTGTGTTCGACAGCGACGCGGCCGAGCGTCTGGCGGGCGAGGGGGTCAGCGTCATTCTCGTGCGCGAGGAGACGAGCCCCGAGGATATCCACGGCATGCACGCAGCGCGCGCCATCGTCACCGCGCGCGGGGGCATGACCAGCCACGCCGCGGTGGTGGCGCGCGGCATGGGGCGGCCATGCGTCTCCGGCGCCGGCGACATCCGCATCGACCACAAGGCAGGCGAGTTCCGCGCGCTCGGTCGCGTGATCAAGGCTGGCCAGACGATCACGGTAGACGGCTCGGCCGGCGAGGTGCTCGCCGGCGCAGCAGACATGATGGAGCCAGAGCTGACCGGCGATTTCGGCACGTTGATGGAATGGGCCGATGGCGCACGGCGTATGAAAGTGCGCGCCAATGCCGAAACCCCGCAGGACGCGGCGATTGCTGTCAAATTCGGCGCCGAGGGCATCGGCCTTTGCCGCACCGAGCACATGTTCTTCGACGCCGAACGCATCGCCGCCGTGCGCGAAATGATCCTCGCGGCAAGTCCGGACACACGCATCGTCGCTTTGGATAAATTGTTCCCGCACCAGCGCGCGGATTTTGTCGCGATCTTCCAAGCGATGGGCGCGCGCCCGGTCACCATCCGCTTCCTCGATCCGCCGCTGCACGAATTCCTGCCCCACACCGAGGAAGATTGCGCCGACGTCGCCGCCGCCACAGGGCTCGACGCCAAGGCTCTCCTCGCGCGCTCGAGGGAGCTGGCCGAGAGCAATCCGATGCTGGGCTTCCGCGGCTGCCGCTTGGCGATCGTCTATCCAGAAATCTACGACATGCAGGCGCGCGCCGTGTTCGAAGCCGCTTGCGATGTGGCCGAGAAGGGCGAGGCGCCGATCCCGGAAATCATGATCCCGTTCGTCATCGCCAGGAAGGAGTTCGATCTCCTCAAGGTCCGCATCGATGCCGTCGCCGCGGAGGTTTTCGCCAAACGCGGCAGGCGTGTGGAGTATCTTGTCGGCACCATGATCGAATTGCCGCGCGCGGCCCTGAAAGCCGGCGAGATCGCGGGGAGCGCGGAATTCTTCTCCTTCGGCACCAACGACCTCACGCAGACCACAATGGGCCTCTCACGCGACGATGCCGGCAAATTCCTTGGAACCTATGTCGAGCGCGGCGTGCTGGAGCGCGATCCATTCGTGTCGGTCGATGCCGAGGGGGTCGGCGAGTTGATCGCGCTTGCGTGCGAACGTGGCCGCAAGGCGCGCCCCGACCTCAAATTGGGGGTCTGCGGCGAACACGGCGGCGACCCGGAATCGGTGGCCTTGTTCGATCGCCTGGGGCTCGATTACGTCTCGTGCTCGCCCTTCCGGGTCCCCATCGCCCGGCTGGCCGCGGCCCAGGCAGCGCTCGCAAGAGCGCAGTTAACGTAACGTAAACCAGCATTTGGGCTGCGGCGTGGCGTCTCGGTCACGCACGCCTCGCAGGCGAACCGGCACGATCCTCGCAAGGCCTTGTCCTGTAAGGGTTTGAGCGGATTTCAGGCTGAGCCGATGACGCCGGCAAGTCGACCGAAGATGAGCCAAAGTCTCCAGGGAGGCGGCATGTATGAACAAAAAGACAATCGCGCCTCCGGGGTACCGGCTGTATCCCCGCCGGACCGTCCGGCAGCTTGTTCGCTGGACGAAATGATTATGGGTGACTGTCGTTCAGCTGGGAGACTTCTGTCCCAAATCTGGACGCAATTAAGCAGGGCTTAATGACTTTAGCGTTGTTCTGGCGTCGACTGACTATCTTTGCGGGATCGCTACGGACCCAGGTGATGGTGGAGATCGAACGGAACCCTCTAGCCGTGCGGCAGGGCGCGGCGACGATCATGTGCATCGCGGCTGCGGCCGTGGCGATGCCCGTGATCGCGCATCGCGCCGCCGAGCAGCGTGACGGCGCTGAATGGGCGGCGACCTCAAACGCCTTCCAGGCCGAACTGCAGCAGCAAATGCTCGCCGGCGCCGAACCCAATGCGCGCATTGAGCTGACCGCCTTCCGCACCGATAGCGGCGTCAAGGCGCGCGGCAGCGCTAGTCTGTTCGAAAACCCCGACGCGCGCGCCATGCTGGTGCAGGCGGCGCTGCGCGGGCCGACCCCGCTTTCCGGTGAAGGCCTCCGCCAAGCGGAGCCGAGCCTCAACCCGCGCGAGCTCGGCTGTCTCGCTCAGGCGATCTATTACGAGGCGCGGGGGGAAACCCAGCGCGGTCAGGTGGCGGTGGCGGAAGTGGTGATGAACCGTGTCAGTTCCCCCCATTATCCGAACACGGTCTGCGGCGTGGTCTACCAAGGATCGGAACGTTCGACCGGTTGCCAATTCACCTTCACTTGCGACGGCTCGCTTGGCCAGCGTCCGCGTGGCCGGGCTTGGGATCGCGCCCAGCGCGTGGCGACCGCTGTGATGCTGGGCTACACCCGCCCGGTCACCCAGCACGCCACACACTACCATACCCACGCTGTGAACCCGGTCTGGTCGGCTGGCCTGGTGGAAACCACTTCGATCGGCACTCACGTCTTCTATCGTTTCCCCAACCGCTCCGAACGGGCGACCTACCAGGAAGCGTTGGAGCGTCGCCGGGGTGTTTTCGGCGCCCGGCGGCAAGAGGCGCCAGCGGCAGAACAGGTGGTCCCCGGCGCAGTGGAAGAAATTGCTCCCGCGGCCGAGGCGGAGCTTGCGGTCGAGGCAGGCGCCGAGGCGACGCCGCCGGTGCAACCGCTGCCGGACGCCGAACCGCTCAAGCCGGGCGAAATCGCGGCCTGATCATTCGTTGTTGAACGTTGCTTCGAGGCGCTTGCGCAGCGCATTGGGGAAGAAGCGTGCAGCAAAACGCGCGCGTTCGGCCTCCTTGCCCACCATATAATGGACATCCTTGCCGTGGGCGGCGTCCCACGCTCGTTCGGCCGCCATTTGTACAGGATAGATCGGCGTCTTGGTTTCTGCGAGCTGGTCGCGGAAACGGCGGTTCGATTGTTCGTTGGTGCGCCCGTCGAGGATCGCGGTGTCGACGAACCACGGCATCAGGCTGACAACGCGTATGCCGAAGCGTGAAAACTCGACATCGAGCGATTCAGTCAGGCCGCGCACGGCGAATTTGGTGGCGCAATAGATCGCCATGCGCGGCGCTCCGAGAACGCCCGCCACTGACGCAGTGTTGACGATGCGCGCGCCGGGCGTCTCACGCAGTAGCGGCAAGCACGCATAGATGCCGTTGACCGCTCCCTTCAGATTCACGTCGATCACCAAGTCAGAATCGTCTTGCGCCACGTCTTCGAAATTGCCCCCGCGCGCGATGCCGGCATTGTTGAACAGGACGTGACATCGCCGGTTGGTGGCTTGGCCGAACGTCTCTACAGCGCGCGCCCAGCCGGCGCGGTCGCGAACGTCGAAGGCCATCGCTAGCCGCTGGCCGCTGGGGAGTAGAGCCGCAGTTTCGTCGAGGCCCGCCTGGTTGACGTCGAACAAGCCGACAAACCAGCCGCGCTCGGCAAATAATTGCGCCGTTGCGCGCCCGATGCCTGAACCGGCGCCGGTGACGAAAATGGATTTTTGCTCTGATTTTGCCATGCGCTTTTCGTCGGCTGGAAGCTGGCGCGCGTCAAGGTGGGCCATGGACTGGGCGCGTCCTTGTCGGCATTGTTGCGGCCTTCGACGGGCTCAGGCTGACGCAGAGTAGCTTCACGCGGAGCTTGTCGAAGCGCGACGTCAACGCAACAAGCCAGCGGCCATAGGGAGCGCACTCAGGACCCGATGCTAAAGCTCAAACCCAATTGCGAATGCTGTGACGCCGACCTTCCCCCGGAGAGCGCCGAGGCGCGCATCTGCACCTTCGAATGCACCTTCTGCGCATCCTGCGCTGATGGCGTGCTCAAGGGCGTCTGCCCCAATTGCGGCGGCAATTTCGCGCCGCGACCGATCCGGCCGTCGGCGATGCTGGCGAAATACCTGGCGTCGCGCGAGCGGGTGGTGCGGAGAGGATGAACTCCGTTCCTTCTCCCCTTGAGGGGAGAAGGTGGCCCGGAGGGCCGGATGAGGGGTTTGCGACATCCACGCAATGTGGCGCGGTGTGAAATGCACCTCTGCTTGGCCGCAGTGCGAAGCCCCTCATCCGTCGCTCGCTGGCGCTCGCGCCACCTTCTCCCCTCAAGGGGAGAAGGGAGGCCATGCGCCAAACAATGTCATTCCTTGCCAGCATCCTCCCGCTCTTCAGTGGTGAAGTCGCCGGCGTCGAGGTTGCCGGTGCGGACGTAGCGTTCCTGCGAGGCGGAGGCGTGTTGCATGGATTGGCGCAGCTTGCCTTTCTTCAGGTGTAGGTATTTCCCGCCCTGGATGCCGATTGCGTGCGCTTCGGCGAAGGCGTCGACATCAGCGCCGAGGAAGGTCACTAGCCAGCCCTTGTTGTCCTGGCGGTCGGTCAATAGCTTCTTGATCGTGTCCTTGGTGTGCTCCTTGCTGGCGTTCTCGAAGCCGTCGGTGAGGATGACAAGCGCGACCTTCTCGTCCTTGAGAAGCGCCGTCTTGTCGATCTCGGCAGCGACATGGCCGATGGCGTCGAGCAGCGGGGTTGATGCGCGCGGCACGTAATTGGCGCGCGTGAGCTCCATGAAGCTCTTGGCTGGCTCGGCGCGTTGGATCGTGTCGATGCTTTCGGAATCGAAGATGGTCAGCGAAATGCGGGCGTCGACGCTGTCTGAGCGGCGCAGGCCCATCACGTATTCGTTAAACGCGTCAATCGCGGTGTCGCGGCAATCCTCCATGGAACCGGAGCGGTCGAGCAGAATGTGGGCGTAAAGCGGGGATTTGCTCATGCGTTTCCTTTGCAAACCTCGCGCGCGGTTTGCGTGCAAGGGCTGCGCACATGGGTAAGCGTCGAGCAGCTCGCAAGCGTGGCGGCGCGGAAATCGCTGTGTGTGAACGAAACTTATGTAATTGCCCTTACGCGAAAGGGAGGCGCCGTAAACATGGACCGCCGGCGCCCTCGCCGGCATACGGTGCTTGCTACCGCTCAGGCGCGGCGTGTTTGCTACATCGCTGCCGGCGGGGGCGCCGGCGGTCCATGTTTGGATCGCTTACGCGTTGCCCATGGCGCCGACGAGCTGGCTCGGGTCAAGGCCGAGCGTCTTAATCGCGCGCGCCCATTTATCGTCGTGCTCGTCGCCATAGACGATTGCTTCGTCGGCTTCGACAACAAGCCACGCGTTCTTTTTCAACTCTTCTTCCAGCTGCCCAGCGCTCCAACCCGAATAGCCGAGCGCGAGCACGAAGCGCTCCGGCGCGCTTTGCTTGGCGACGGCTTCGAGCACGTCGCGCGTCGAGGTGAGGCTGATGCCTGGGGCGATCCGCTGGGTTGCGCCGCTAGCTATGAAATCGTCGGAGTGCAGCACGAAGCCGCGCTCGCGCCGCACCGGGCCGCCGTCGAGCACCTTACGCTCGGCCACCTCCGATTCCGCGTCGAGCCCCAGATGGCCGAGCACATCGTTCAGGGTCAGTTCGTCCTTGGGCTTGTTGATCACCACGCCCATGGCGTGCTTGGAATCGTGGGCGCACATCATGATCACGGAGCGGCTGAAGCGGGGATCGCCGATCCCCGGCATGGCCACCAAGAGCTTGCCCGCGAGCCTGTCAGACATGGGGACGATGCTCGCGCTTTGCCGGGGGGCGCGCAAGAGGGCGGTTGGGGGGCAATGCACCTGAGTGGTGAGGTTTCTTTTGGTTTGCGAGCCCGCCCCCTGCATCCAATCCTCGTTCCAGCGGCGGATAGGGGTGAAGGCGCCTGCGGGTTGTTCAAGCAGCGGGCCGATGGAAGCGCTAGGGAGGTTCGAGTGGAAGAGCTGTTTCGCGATTTTTGGTGGCTGATGTTCCCCATTTTCGGGATGTTCATGGCCGCCACGGGCGCTTTCACCAGCGAACGCCGCACCAAAAACGTGGTCGACCTGATCAAAACCTACACTGACCGAGGTCAGGAGCCGCCGGCGGAATTGCTCAAACTCGCTGCCAAGGATTGGGACGAGGAGGGCAATGTGAGCTCGCCGCAAACGCAGGCCCAGAGTAATGTCTGGACATTTTTCACGTTCGCAGCGCTCGCGGCCGGTTTTTCGGTGGCTTACGCCTTCATCCAGAAGACCGAGGATTGGGCCTGGATCTTCCTCGCTGTCGCCGCGGGCATGGCGGTCATGGCAGTGGGCGCGCTGGTGATGCTGTTCGTTGGCCGCAAGTAAGTCCGATGAACGCGCAGGAGGAGGCGCGCCTGGTTGAGCGGGCGCGGCACGGCGACATCCGCGCCTATGGCTTGCTGGTGGACGCCAATCAGGCGGCGGTGCGGGCGTTTCTGCGCCGGCTCACCGGCAACGCGGCTGATGCTGACGATCTCTCCCAGGACGCCTTCGCGCGTGTTTGGGAAGTGCTGGGGCGTTTCGATGGCGCTTCCCGGCTGCGGACGTTCATCTGCGGCGTCGCGTTCCAGTATTGGCGCCGTCGTCGCCGCGCCGAAGGCCGCCGCGTGGCGCGCGATCAAGCCTACGCAGCGCTCGAAGAGGAGGCCGATGCGTCACATGAGCGTGCTGCGCAGCGCCTGGCGCTGCGACGCGCCATGGAAGCGCTGCCCGAAGATCAGCGTGCGGCTTTGGCGCTGTGCCTTGGTCAAGATTTCACCCACGCTGAAGCGGCCGAGATTTTACGCCTGCCGCTCGGCACGGTGAAATCGCACGTGCTGCGCGGGCGAGCGCGTTTGCAGGCGGCGCTGGGAATTGATACGGACACTAACAAGGACTCTGGGTTATGACCGACGACGCATTCCTCGCGGAGCTGCTCGGCGAAACGCCACCCGCACCCGATGCGCGCTTTCGCTACGACGTGCTCGCCCGTGTCGCACAACGGCGCCGCCGCGCCGCCGCCCTGACGCGCGCGCTGCATTGGATGGCAGCCGGCGGGGTCGCTGGCCTCACCTTCGCGCTTGCGGGCGCGTACGGCATGTCTTTCGCGGCGGTGCAGACGTTGGCGGCCGGCTTGGGCGCCATCCTGGCGGCATACGCTTTCCCGCACGGCGCAGCCCTCCGACCGAGCGCCGTGTTGCGGCTTACCGCGCCGTTGTTTGGGCTGCGCCGTTAGGCTTCCGGGAAGCGGAAGGAAAGCTCGACAAAATGACTATACTATGACTATAATTGTCCATGAGCACCTATTCCGTCGCCGAGGCTAAAGCCAAGCTCTCCGCGTTGATCGATGAAGCGATGGCGGGTGAGCCGGTCACAATCACGCGCCACGGCCATCCGGTGGTGGAACTGAAACCCGCCGGGGCAGCGGGGGCACGCAAGCCGCGGCCGATGACCCAGGCGGACCTCGACTGGCTCGCCGAGCGCCGGGTCGGAAAAAAGATGCCGAAGGAAGACGCAGGCACGCTTGTTTCGCGCATGCGCGACGAGGACTGGAAGTGAGCGTCTACCTGGATGCCAGCGTGCTGGTTTCCATGTTTGTAATCGACCCATTGTCAGTGCGCGCCGCCGCCGTCTTGGGGCGGCTGCGTGACACCTTGGTCGTCAGCGACCTCGCCGGAACGGAGTTTGTCTCGGCCCTGAATCTGCGGATGCGGATGAAGCTGCTGACGGCGCGAGAAGCGCGCGCCGCGGTCGCCAACTTCGACGGATGGGTGGCGACTGTGCCGGAGCGTGTTCAGATGACGCCCCAGGACATGGCGGTTTGCGACGCCTATTTACGCCGTTTTGATCTGCCATTGCGGGCGCCGGACGGGCTCCACATCGCCGTCGCGAGCCGTATGAGCGCCTCCTTGTTGAGTTTTGACAAGCAAATGGCTGGCGCCGCCAAGAAGCTCGGGGTATCTGTCGTTTAGTCGATTGGACGCTGCTGGCGTGCGCGCCGGCCAGGCGCTAGTCTCGCGCCATGATCAGACGCGCCATTCCTTTCGATACCGGTCCTATTCATTTCGTCGGCATTGGCGGCATTGGCATGTCGGGCATTGCCGCGGTGATGAAAAATCTCGGCTACGATGTCTCCGGCTCCGACGCCAAAGAGAGCGCTAATACCGAGCGGCTGCGCGCCCAGGGCGTGCAAGTGTTCATCGGCCACAAGGCTGAGAACGCTGCGCACGCTGGCGTAGTGGTGGTGTCCTCCGCCATCAAGAACGGCAACCCGGAAACCGACGCTGCGCGCGCACGGGGAGTTCCGATCGTGCGTCGCGCGGAAATGTTGGCCGAGATCATGCGGCTGAAATGGACGGTGGCGGTTGGCGGCACCCACGGCAAGACCACCACCACCTCGATGATCGCCGCCCTGCTGGACGCCGGCGCTAAGGACCCCACAATCATCAATGGCGGCATCATCAACGCCTATGGGGCCAATGCGCGCATGGGCGAGGGCGAGTGGATGGTGGTCGAGGCCGATGAAAGCGACGGCACGTTCACGCGCCTGCGCGCCACCGCCGTCGTCGTCACCAACATGGACGCCGAGCACCTCGACCATTACGGCAATGTCGAAGCCATGAATGCGGCGTTTCAGACCTTCGTCGAGAACATTCCGTTCTACGGCTTCGCGGTGATGTGCCTCGATCATCCCCAGGTGCAGGCGCTGGCAGCCCAAGTGCGCGACCGGCGCGTTATCTCCTACGGCTTCAATCCGCAGGCGGACGTCTGCGCGGTCAACGTGCGGCCCTCGCGCGATGGATCGACCTTCGATGTGGTCGCACGCAAGAAGGGCGAAGGCCCGGGGGTGACCATGCACGATCTGTTTTTGCCGGTGGCGGGTCGGCACAATGTGCAGAACGCGGTCGCCGCCATTGCCGTGGCGCGCGAACTGGGCGTGACCGATGACGGCATCCGCAAGGGCTTGAAGAAATTCGCCGGCGTGAAGCGGCGCTTCACCACCACGGGATATTGGAACGACGTGCGCATCGTCGACGATTACGCCCACCACCCCGTGGAAATCGCCGCCGTGCTCTCCGCCGCCCGCGAAATGACGGAAGGGCGCGTGCTGGCTGTGGTACAACCCCACCGCTACACGCGGCTACGCGACTTGTTCAAGGAATTCTCCACCTGCTTCAACGACGCCGACATCGCCGCGGTGGCGGACGTGTATCCCGCCGGCGAAGCGCCGATTGAAGGCGTGAGCGCCGATACCCTCGCCGCCAGTCTCAAAAGCCACGGCCACCGGGATGCGAGGAAGCTCGCTTCGCTGGACGATCTGCCCGCGTTCGTGCGTGCGGAAGCCAAGCCGGGCGATATCGTGGTGTGCTTGGGGGCGGGGGATATAACGAGCTACGCGAACGCGCTGCCGGGGAAGTTGGGGGCGGGATGACGTCGGCATGGCGCCATGCTAAGTTGAGCTTATGAGCGTCCAGTTTGCCAATCCGCATGCGGAAGGCCTCCCCCGCCGCCGTTTTACCAACGCTGAAGTGCGGGAGATGGTGAAGGCGGGCATTTTCGACGAGGGCGAGAAGATTGAATTGATCCGGGGGGAATTGTCGCCGATGGGGTCTGAGGGAAGCTTGCATGGGCGGGCGCGCTGGCAGCTGACGCGCGCGTTCACACTCGCACTTGGGCCGGAATGGTTCGTAGCCTCCAACCTCAGCCTCTTTCTTGCTGACGACATCGAGGTGCAGCCAGACTTGCACGTTTTTCCCGCGAGCATGCCGAGCGCGGACGTGCGCGGTTCTGACGTGCTGTTGGCGATAGAACTCTCAAACACGACGCAATACCGCGATCTCAAGGTGAAGGCGCCGCTCTATGCTGAGCACGGCGTGCGCGAATTGTGGGTGCTCGATCTCGACGCGCGTAGTGGGCTGATTTTTGATCGCATCGGCACGGGCGCCTATGCACCAGGTAGGGCGGTCGACGCCGACGATGTGTTGACGCCGAACCTTATCGCCGGTGTTTCGCTGCGCATCCGCGATCTCTATTGACGGCCGTCGACTCGCCAAAATCCTTGTCAGGATCGCGGGCGATTTTGGGGTGTGCGTGCGCGTTCATGGGCGGCGATCATAGGTCAGGTCCAGCGCAATGGCCACACGGGCCCGCCCGCCCTCTCGCTTGCGGAGGGGGTCGCTACGTAGCGGCCGGGTGAGGGGCGTCGCGACACGCAGGTGCCTGAGCGTTTCCACGCCCCTTGCCTGCACATCGCCCCGAATCCTTGACCCTGCCCCCCGACTCCCGGCGCATAAGTCCAATGGCCCAAACCGCCCCCCGCCTCCCCACACCGCTCCGCGCCGCTATCGTCTACGATTTCGACGGTACGCTGGCGCGCGGCAATCTCCAGGAGCGGAGTTTCATCCCCGATATCGCCGGCATGAAACACGCCGATTTCTGGATGGAAGTGAAGCGCTTGGCCAAGGCCGAGGATGCTGACGAGATCCTCGTCTATATGCACATGATGCTGGATCGCGCCCGCGCCGCGGGTCACCCGGTTACGCGCAAGCAGCTGCAGCAAAGCGGCGCCGATCCGGACTTCTTTGACGGCCTCGACCATTGGTTCGAGCGCATAGATGCATTCGGCGACGATCTCGGCCTGCGGCTCGATCATTACGTTGTTTCCTCTGGCATCTACGAGATGATCGAAGGCTGCCCCTTGTTCGGACGCTTCCGACAGGTATTTGCGTCACGGTTTTTGTACGACAAAAGCGGTGAAGCGAAGTGGCCGAGCGTGGCGATCAATTACACGACCAAGACTCAATTCCTGTTCCGCATCAACAAGGGCATCGACAACGTCCACGACACCGAGGCGATCAATCGCTGGATGCACGACGACGCGCGCGCGCTGCCGTTCGAGCGCATGATCTTTATCGGCGACGGCGACACCGACATTCCCTCCATGCGCATGGTGACAAGCCAAGGCGGCTGCGCCATCGCCGTGCTCGACCCTTATCAATGGACCGAGCCGCGCAGCCTCGACAAGATTAGCCGCCTCATCGCCGAGGATCGCGTGAGCTATGTTGCGCCCGCCGATTACCAGCCCAAAAGTCAACTCGACGTCATCGTCAAAGGCGCGCTCGGACGCATCGCGCTGCGGGCGGGGTTGAAGGTGGGGTAGCGGCAGGTGAATTCGGATCTCCGAAACCGTCATTCCGGGATCGCGTAGCGATACCCGGAATCCAGGAGCAACCGCACAACTCTATCCCCTGGAACCCGGATCGCGCGTCCCGCGCGTCCGGAATGACAGTGTTCTATCGCCAATGATTAGATAGGGGAAACGCGCTAGCTTCCCTGGTCGGCGTTCGGCGCGGGATCGGGCGCACGCTCGATGGCGGTGATCGGATAAGTGCGGCGCGGATCGCCGCCGATCACTTCCACGCCGAGGCCATTGCCGGTGCATATCCACCCGTTGGAGGAACGCAGAGCGATCGCTTGAGTCCAATCCAGATCGCGCGCGTTGAACATGGTGGTAAGTACGTATTTGCGATTGGCGCCGACATTGATGCCGACATGTTCGCTGTCGATATAAGAATATCCGCTCACGGAGTTGGAATTGAAGCAATCGCGGCCTGCGGGGGGAGTGCTGCTCGCATTGTCTTGCGGCGTTGCGCACGCGCTGAGCGCCAGAATTGCGGCGAAGAGGGTATAACGCACCATGTTACGTCTCCTTGGCGGGCATTATGCGGGACAATTCCATAAGTAGCGAGAGGACGAGGCTTTGACAGGCGCAAGAACCATGAGATAGCCGATCAACAATGAGTGAACTTCCCTCGGTCCGCGGCCAGATTCTGCGCTCGGAAAATTTGGCCCCGTTCACCTGGTTTCGCGTCGGGGGCCCCGCCGATGCGCTGTTCCTGCCAGCCGATCGTGACGATCTGATGGAATTCCTGCGCTGGGCGCCGGCTGAACTTCCCGTCACGCTGCTTGGCGTGGGCTCCAATGTGATCGTTCGCGATGGCGGCGTCGGCGGGATCGTCATCCGTCTGGCGGGGCGCGCCTTCGCTGCGATCGAGCCGCTGGAGCACGCGCGCATCCGCGCTGGCGCTGGCGCGCTGGACGCCATGGTTGCGAAGGGGGCGGCGAAAGCGGGGATTGCCGGGCTGGAGTTTTATGTCGGCGTGCCCGGCACGATCGGCGGAGCGCTGGCCATGAATGCGGGTTGTTATGGACGGGAGACCGGCGGTGCGCTGGTGGAAGCGACCGCGCTCACCAGGCAAGGCGAAGTGTTAAAGCTGAGCAACGCTGACTTCGCCTTCAGTTACCGGCACAATGAATTGCCGCCGGGGACGATCTTCCTCGACGCAACATTCCAGGGGAGGCCGGACGAACCGGGGGCGATCCAAGCTCGCATGGCCGAGATTACCGCCAAGCGGGAGGGCTCCCAGCCGATACGCGAAAAAACTGGCGGCTCCACCTTCAAGAATCCGATCGGCCCCAACGGCGACAAGCTCTCGGCCTGGATGCTGGTCGATGAGGCGGGCATGCGCGGTCGCCGCCGCGGCGGCGCCCAGGTGAGCGACAAGCACGCCAACTTCCTGATCAATACCGGTGAGGCGAGTGCGGCCGATATCGAGGGACTGGGCGAAGAGGTGCGCGCGGCGGTGTTGGCCAATAGCGGAGTTGAACTCGAATGGGAAATCAAGCGGATTGGAAGGCCGCGAGATGCAGGTTGAACTGAAGCGTCATCCGGATGCGCCGTGCGGGGCGATCGGCCGGATAGAGGTTCGGCTGTCGCGCCGCGACGATCAGATCGAAGTGAGTTTTGTCGCGCATGGCGAAATCGGAAAGCTGCGCTTTCCTCAGGCAGCCACGAGTGGGCGTGCCGACGAATTGTGGAGGCACACTTGCTTTGAATTGTTCCTGCGGGCCGAGGCGGGCGACAATTATGTGGAGTTCAATTTCTCCCCCTCCACACAATGGGCCGCATATGGTTTCACAAATTATCGCGAGGGTGTGGCGAACCTGAACATCGCTCCGCAGGTCAGTATCACGGCGGCGGCGGCCAGCCTGGAGTTGCGGGCCGCGTTCGAGCTGGGAGCGCTTAACGAGATGCTAAGCGGGCGGCTTCGGATCGGCGCGTCGGCGGTGATTGAGGAAGTGAACGGCGACAAGTCCTATTGGGCGCTGGCGCACCCGCCGGGAAAACCGGATTTTCATCATTTGGACTGCTTTGCTTTGCGCTGGGAGTGAGGGGAGCGTTCATGAAATTCGGCATTGACCGGCTGATTTCCGATGCGACATTGCGTGCGCCGCTGGCCGGCAAGCGCGTGGCCTTGTTGGCGCACCCTGCGTCGGTCACCGCCGATTTGACCCACAGCCTCGACGCGCTGGCCGCCTGCGGCGACATGCGCATCAGCGCCGCCTTCGGGCCGCAGCATGGCATGCGCGGCGACAAGCAGGACAACATGATCGAGAGCGCTGACTACACCGATCCCGCGCACGGGATCCCGGTGTTCAGCCTCTATGGCGAGAGCCGTCGCCCCACCGGGCAGGCGCTCTCCACCTTCGATGTCGTGTTAATCGATCTTCAGGATCTCGGCTGCCGCATCTACACCTTCATCACCACGCTCTTGTACATGCTCGAAGCGGCGGCGCGGGAAGGCAAGCAAGTGTGGGTGCTCGATCGCCCCAATCCCGCGGGCCGTCCGATCGAGGGGCTGACGCTGCGCCCCGGCTGGGAGAGCTTCGTCGGCGCCGGCCCGATGCCGATGCGCCATGGGCTGACACTCGGCGAGTTGGGGCAATGGTTCGTCCGTCACTTCAAGCTCGATGTCGATTATCGCGTAATCGCGATGGAGGGGTACGCGCCAGACGCCGCGCCGGGCTTCGGCTGGCCGCTGGGCGAGCGCGCTTGGGTCAACCCCAGTCCCAACGCGCCCAATCTATGGATGGCGCGCGCTTATGCCGGGACCGTGATGTTGGAGGGGGCGACGCTCTCGGAAGGGCGGGGAACCACACGGCCCCTTGAAGTGTTCGGCGCGCCCGATATTGATGCGGCGAAGGTGATCGTGGAAATGCGCGCGCTTGCGCCGCGCTGGCTGCAGGGTTGCCGGTTGCGCGAGTGCTGGTTCGAACCGACCTTCCATAAGCACGCCAAGCAGCTCTGCAATGGTGTACAAATTCACGTCGAGGACCCGAGCTACGACCACCTGGCGTTCAAGCCGTGGCGTTTGCAGGCGCTTGCGTTCAAAGCGATCCGGCGGCTCTACCCCGATTATCAATTGTGGCGCGATTTTCCCTACGAGTACGAGCTTGGAAAACTTGCCATCGACGTCATCAACGGCTCGCCTTTGTTACGAGAATGGGTCGATGATCCGGCGGCAATTCCCGGCGATCTTGATGCGCTCGCTTTGCCTGATGAGGCGGCCTGGGATCGCGAGCGCCGCGCGCACCTGCTTTACTGAGGCGTAAGGTTTTCCGTTTCTTTACCAACACACAAAATTCACCATAAAAATCAACGCATAATGCGCTGCTTGCCAACCTTGCCTTAACCTCGAGGGGTTTCATTGTGAGACACAGGAGCAGGCGCAGAAAAGGCGCTTGCCCAACGTGTTCTGGGTCGGTTTCAGGGGTTGAGGCGCAAAATGGCGCGGGTGGCGGTATTGATGGGCGGCTTGAGCCCGGAGCGATCGGTGAGCCTGAGCTCAGGCGCCGGTTGCGCGGCTGCGTTGCGCAGGCTCGGCCACGATGCGCTTGAGATCGACCCGCAGGACGAAGACTGGATCGAGCGCCTGCGCAGCGCGCGTGTCGACGCGGTGTTCAACGCGCTCCACGGCGAGTGGGGCGAAGACGGGCGCGTCCAAGGCGTGCTCGATTATCTGAAGTTGCCTTACACGCATTCAGGCGTGCTCGCCTCGGCGCTCGCTATGGACAAGGACAAATCGAAGGCGATTTTCGCGCAAGCCAAATTGCCACTCGCGAGCGGGAAGCTGATGCATCGGCTGGAAGCGGCGAAAGCGCATCCGATGCCTGCGCCCTATGTCGTCAAGCCGAACGCGCAGGGTTCTTCGGTTGGCGTGTTCATTGTGCGTGAAGGCGCCAACCGCCCGCCAGAACAATTGCTCGATCCGGACTGGACGTTTGGCGAAGAGGTGCTGGTAGAGGAATTCATCGACGGTAAGGAACTGACTGTAGCAGTCATGCACGGGCGCGGCGCACTCGCGGTCACCGAGATTTTCGTCACCAGCGAGGGCGACTGGTACGATTTCGACGCCAAGTACGCGGAAGGCGGCTCGCGCCACGTGGTGCCGGCCGACATCCCGGCGCCTATCGCAGATCAGCTCATGCGCGCGGCCGAAATCGCGCACACCGCGCTCGGCTGCCGCGGTGTGACCCGCGCGGATTTCCGCTACGACCCCAAGCGCAACCGCGTTGCGCTGTTGGAAGTGAACACCCAGCCCGGCATGACGCCGACCTCGCTCGTGCCCGAGCAGGCAGCTTATGTGGGGATGTCCTACGATCAATTAGTGGCGTGGATTTTGGAGGATGCGTCATGGCCGCGTTGAGAGCCCGTCGTCCCGTACGCGGTGCGGATTCCGGCAAACGCGGACGCGGGTGTATCCCTAACGCGGCGAGCGGCGACATGCCGCGGCTTGCGCGCATAAAACTCTCAGGCGGCATCGCCGGCGATGACATGCAGGTGAGCGGCAAGAGCTTGATGGCGGGGCTCACTGGGGTCGTCTTCTTCTGCGGCGCAGCGATTGCGGGTGCTGCATTCCTTGGTTCCTCATTGTTCGATGTGCGCGAAGCCTTTGCGGGCGCAGCCGATTCCGCGGCGGCGTCGGTTGGGTTCGCTATTGGCGACGTTGAAGTTGAGGGCGTGTCGGAAGCGCGTGCGGCGGAGGTGCGCGCCGAAATCGTGCCGGAAGGGCGCCATTCGATGCTCGCGCTCGACCCCTATGAGGTGCGTGCGCGCGTGGAGAGCCTGGACTGGGTGCAGCGGGCTGAAGTGCGCCGGTTGTGGCCGTCAACGCTTGTAGTCAAAGTGGAGCGCCGCCAAGCCTATGCGCGTTGGCAAGAGGACGGCGAGATTTCCGTCATCGACTATAATGGCGAGCGCCTGCTCGCCGAACGCGCCGCCGACCATGCCGATCTGCCGTTGGTGATTGGGCGGGGCGCGGGGCCGGCGGCGGAATCGCTGTTGATCGCATTGGAAGATTTGCCGGAGCTTCGCTCGCGGCTGAAGGCGCTTGTGCGTATTGGCGACCGGCGTTGGAATGTGGAACTGAATTCCGGAACGATTATTGAGCTTCCGGAAACCGGCGCTGCCGCCGCCTTGGCGCAGCTTGAGCAATTGCATACGCAGCACGCGCTGCTGGATCGTCCGGTGTCGACGCTGGACATGCGCGCGCCGGGGCGGCTTGCGGTGCGTGTTGGCGGTCCCCGAAACCTATTGCGCGGCGCCTGAGATGAACACTGCGCTTCGTACTTTCGCCGCACATGATGAGACCCAATACGGGCAGCCGCTTGGGCAACCGCTTGGGCCGTTGGTCGCGGCGCTCGATGTGGGCGTCTCGAAAACCGTGTGCCTGGCTGCGCGCCGCGACCCGGTGCTCGATCTGCACCCCGAGCGTCCGCTGCGTGTGCTTGGCGTAGGCGTCGAGACCGCGCCGGCGATCGCCTCGGGCATGCCGGGGGATTTCGAAGCGTGCGCGCGCGCGATCCGGGTGGCGATTGACCGGGCCAGCGCCATGGCCGGCGCTCCTATCAAGCGGGTCACCGCCTGCTATTCCGGGCCGGCATTGTCCTCGCGCATTGTCCGCGCCAGCGTCCGCGTGCGCAGCAAAGTGATCAACGGACGCGACATCGACGCCGCGATCGATGCGGCGATGGCTGCGGCTGCGTCGGCGCAGAACGCTATCCTGCATTTGGAGCCGCTTCGCTATGCCATCGATGGCGGCGAACCGCTGTCGGACCCGCTCGGCTTTCCTGGACGTGTGCTGGTTCTGGAAGCCTGCGCTGTGACCGCCCCGAGCGATGCTGTGGCGGCGCTGAAGGCGTGCGTTAACTGGGCTGGCGCTGAAATTGAGGACATCGTTGCAGCGCCGCGCGCAGCGGGCCTGGCGGTGTTGTCGCCGGACGAGCGCGAGAGCGGGGCGTTGCTGGTCGATATCGGCGCGGGCTCGATTGGCCTGGCGGCGTTCGCGTGCGAGGGCCTGGTCCATGCTGAGACCATCGCCGCCGGCGGCGTGCGTCTGACACGTGACCTTGCGCAGCGGCTTGAAACGACCTTCGCCGCCGCCGAGCGCGTGAAGCTCACATTCGGGGCGGTGCGCGGCGCCTGCGATCCGCGTGAAGCGGTGCTCACGCCAAAGCTCGGCCGCGATGGCAGATTGGAGGCGGCAACCACGCTGCGTGGCGCCATCGCCGACACTTTGACGCCTCGCCTTGTGGAAATGCTGCTGCTTGTGCGCAACCGTTTGGCGCGGGCCGGCTTCTCAGGCGCCAACGCGCCTGCGCGCGCGGTTCTGGTTGGCGGCGGCGCCCAGGCGCCGGGCTTGCGTGAACTTGCCTCAGAAACGCTGGGCATGCCCGTGCGCATCGGCCGCCCGCTCGATCTCTCAGGTTTCGACCACGGCGAAGCGGGGCCTGGTTACGCGGCCGCTGCCGGCCTGCTGCGCTGGCGGCTCGACGCGCCGACGCTGGAAGATGTCGACACGCACTTCCAGCCGTCGCTGCTGCAGACCGCCGCCGCCATGCGCAACGCCGCCACCGGCGCATGGGCTTGGCTTCGGGACAATTTTTAAGCGGCTGTGGTGCGATGGGGGCAAATCGCAAGTCCGGCTGACGCCGTGCGGCGTCGAGCCGGGTTTCGCTGCGCCGCGAACCGGGCTAGAGCGCAGCTATGCTTTCCGGCCTCATGCTTGCTCTTGGCGCTGCGGTACTAAGCGCAGGTCTCGCCTGGTGGGCGTTCGCCGCCTATCGGCGCGCGGGCGGCCGGCCGTGGCGGGCATTGGTGGGCTTTGCTGCAACCATGCTCGTTGCTTTGGGCGTGTACGCCGTGATCGGCCGTCCGGCGCTGGCGGATCGTCCGTTCCAGCCGCGGCTCGATGCGCTGGTCAAGGCGTTTGAATCGGGAGCGCCTCCGGCGGTAACGCGCGAGGAGCAATTGGCGCTCTGGAGCCATATCGCGCGCCAACATCCCGGCGACGCGATTCCGCGCTTGGAAGCGGGAAAAGTGCTGTTGGAGCTTGGCCGCGCGCGCGAGGCGGCGGCTGAATTTGATCAGGCGCTGCGGCGTGAACCTGAATCGGGCGAGGCGATGCTGGGCATGGGGCGCGCCATTTTTGAAATCGAGGGTCGGGTGACGCCGGAGGCGTTGGGCCATTTTCAACGGGCGGGCGAACGCTCCTCCGACCCCGCGCCGTGGCTTTACCAGGCTATGGCCGCAATGCAGGAGGGGCGTGACGCACGTCCGTTCTGGCGCGGTGCGCTCGCACGGATGAGCGCCGACGACCCGCGCCGCGCCATGGCGCAGCAACAGCTCGGCAATTAGCGCGATGCGTAGACGCGACCAGCGCCTGATCATGATCGCGATCGCAGCGGCAGTGCTCGTCGCTGCGATCACGCTGACCCTGGTCGGGCTGCGCAGCAGCGTTGTCTATTTCGTCAAACCTTCGGAACTGGCGGAGAAGGCGCAGCCAGGGCGTCGCATTCGGCTTGGCGGGTTAGTGGTGGAGGGCACATTGCGGCGAACCGGAACCGTCGCCCAATTCAGTGTCACCGATGGCGCGACGATCGTCGAAGTGCGCTACGACGGCCTGCTGCCAGACTTGTTTCGCGAGGGACAAGGCGTCGTGGCGGAAGGAAGTTGGGCGCCGGGCGAGGCGTTCGCCGCCGAACGCGTGCTCGCCAAGCACGATGAGAATTACATGCCGCGCGAGGTCACTGAGGCGCTGAAGCAAGGCGGTGAGTGGAGAGGCGGGCGCCCGCCATGATTACTGAAATCGGCGCGTTCGCCGCGGCGTTAGCGCTCGCCCTAAGCGTACTGCAAGGCGCGCTGGGAATTGCGCTCCCGCGGAGCGACGCCAACAGCGCCGCGATGCGCGTGGCGGCGCTGGCGGGGGCAATGCTAGTTGCGATTGCGTTTGCGGCGTTGGTCGTTGCTTTCGTTCGGTCCGATTTTTCCTTGGCTGTCGTGGTTGGGCATTCGCACACCGACAAGCCACTCATGTACAAAATCGCCGGCGCCTGGGGCAACCACGAAGGCTCCATGCTGCTTTGGTGTCTGGTGTCGGCGGTGTTCGCCGCCGCGCTTGCCTGGAGGCGAGGTGCGCAGGATGAGGGGCTGTGGCGGCGCGCTGTCGGCGTGCAGGGTCTCGTCACTGCTGGCGCGCTGATCTACACGCTCTTTCTCTCAAATCCATTCGCGCGGCTCGATCCCGCGCCAATGCAGGGCTCGGGGCTTAACCCACTCTTGCAGGACCCCGCGCTCGCGGCGCACCCGCCCATGCTTTATCTCGGCTATGTCGGCTTGAGCGTGCCGTTTTCACTCGCGCTAGCCGCTTTGATCGAGGGCCGGGCCGACCAGAATTGGGCAAAGGCGCTGCGGCCATGGACGTTGGCGGCCTGGACCTGCCTTACGCTCGGCATCGGCCTCGGTTCCTATTGGGCTTATTATGAATTGGGCTGGGGCGGTTGGTGGTTCTGGGATCCGGTCGAGAACGCGAGCTTTATGCCGTGGCTGGCGGCATGTGCACTGGTGCATTCCGCCATCGTCACAGAGCGGCGCGGTTCGTTCGCGGGCTGGACCATATTGCTGGCGATCATCGGTTTCGGCCTTGCCTTGCTGGGAACGTTCCTTGTGCGCTCGGGCGTGTTGACGTCGGTGCATGCGTTCGCTGTCGATCCGCGTCGTGGCATAGCGGTGCTGGTTTTGCTCGCGCTCGCCTTGGGCGCGGGTTTTGGGCTCTACGGCTGGCGCGCGCGTACTTTGGGCCGCGCCTCCGGGTTTGCAGCGGTGAGCCGCGAAAGCATGTTGCTTTGGAACAATTACGGGCTCGCGGTCGCCGCTGGGATCGTCCTCATAGGCACGCTTTACCCGATGCTGGTGGAGGCTTTCGGCGGAGGCTTGATCTCTGTGGGCCCGCCTTTTTTTAACGCAACCGTAGCGCCGCTCCTGGCGGCGCTGTTTTTGGTGTTGCCGTTCGGACCGATGCTGACCTGGCGCGTCGGCGATCTCGCCGCCGCGGCGCGGGCGCTGTGGCCGGCGCTGGCGGCGGCTGTGGTTACCCTCACCGCGACTTTGATTGCCTCCCACGGGCGCGCTGCGCCAGCATTAGGGCTTGCCATCGGCGTTTGGCTCGTCGCTGGCGGGCTGGTCTATCTCCGGGTGCGGCTGCGGCGGGGCGAGGGAGGGCCGTTGCGCAAGTTGGCGCTGCTGCCGCTCGCAGTCTGGTCGATGAGCGCTGCTCATATCGGCGCTGGCGTGCTGACGATTGGCGCAGTGGGCGAAACCGGGTTTCGCTCTGAGCGCGCGGCGGCGCTTACGCCGGGGGAGAGTATCGATTTTGCTGGCCGCCGCGTTACCTTGCTCGATATCGGCGCTGTCGAGGGGCCGAACTATTCCGCCACTCGCGCAGATTTTCGGGTCGAGCGCGGCGGCGAGATTCGCACGGTGTCGGCGGAGCGGCGTTTCTATCCCACGGCGGCAGCGCCCACCACCGAAGTGGGAATTCTCAGTGATCTTGACGGCGATCTCTACCTCGCGCTGGGCGAGCCGGCCGAACGCGGGAGTGCGGCTTGGATCGTGCGACTTTACTATAACCCGCTCGTTCAGTTTATTTTCTACGGCGTTCTGCTGATGGCGCTCGGCGGCGCGCTCAGTTTGACGGCTTTGCTGCGTCGGAGGAGTGAGCCATGAGTGTGTTGGCTGCCGTGGTGAGCGCGCTCGCCGCCGCGACGCTCGGCGACCCGGCGCTCGAAGCGCGGGCGCTAGCGCTGGATCAGGAGATCCGCTGCGTGCAGTGCCAAAGCGAGCCGATCGCACAATCTACCTCCGATATCGCCGCTTCCATGCGCGCAGCCGTGCGCGAGCGCATCGCCGCCGGCGATAGCGACGACGAAGTCCGGGCTTTTTTCCGCGACCGCTATGGCGACTTTGTCCTGTTCCGCCCGCCGTTCGACCCTCGCACCTGGGCCCTGTGGGCGGCGCCTTTGGCGCTTTTAGCGGCGGGCGCGGGCGCGGTCTGGACCGCCCAAAGGCGGGGGCGAGGGTCGGATTTGCAGCCGGAACAGGGTGAACGCTGACTGGAGTTTCGCGTAAGCCGTGCTAGTGTCCTGTTTCGATCCGATGGAATAGGATCGGGGCTCTAGATTCCTGTTTGGGCGAGGCTATTGTATTCTTGCTTTTGGCGATCCCCGAGCGCGCGAGGCGTGGCCAGGCTATGCTTCCAAAACTACCACAGTTTCACCTGACTCAAATCGCGCCAGCGCGGTGTCCAGGCGCGGCGCCAGCCAAGCGATCAAGGCGGCAGTCGATGCATTGCCGAGCCCAAGGCGGAGCGCGCGCACGCCAACAATTGGATGCTCGAAATCGGCATCTTGCGTGACAATGATGCGCCCCTCGCGCGCGGCAGAAGCAGCGACGGCGCCGTCGCCCGCACCCAGCAAGCCACACTCGCCAACATGGATCGCCTGGTGACCGCGCGCATTTAGCCAAGCCGCCAGGCGCGGCGGCAAGTTCTCGTCGATCAGGAATTTCATTCCGCCGCGACAGGCGTGGCATCGACAGCGTGCGCTGCGAATTGTAGCGCCGCGCCAATGTCAGCCTCGCTGATATAGGGGTATTCAGTCGTGATTTCGGAGCGCGTCATTCCGGAAGCGAGCCATCCCAGGACATGCGACACCCGCACGCGCGTGCCTTCGATACGCGGATGGCCGCTGCAAGTTTCCGGGTCGGCGACGATGCGATCGGCGAGCTTCATGCCGGGATGATAGCAAATTGGGGGTTGGACGCAAAATGTGCACGTAAGACCTTTCAACTTCCCAGCGCCTCCTGCAACATTGCCGCTGCCGACAGCGACGACGAACTCCCCCCTTTTTCCGCGACCGCTACGGCGACTTTGTCCTGTTCCGCCCGCCGTTCGCCCCTCGAACCTGGGCGCTGTGGGCCGCGCCTTTGGCGCTTTTAGCGGCGGGCGCCGGCGCGGTCTGGACCGCCCAAAGGCGGGGGCGAGGGTCGGATTTGCAGCCGGAACAGGGTGAACGCTGATCGTCGTGTTGGTTAAGCCACTGGTCGTAAAGGCTCTTCTGATACAGTAGAATTTCCCGCGCCAGGCGGCTTGCGAGGACTTTGAACGCAACTTCGCCCAAAATGAACCTTACCTGATCGATCCGAGGGCCTATGTTGGGCCGGTACGTCACCCTGATCCCAGCCTGTGGCGGGGCTATTCGAGGATTTCCATGCGCGATGTCATTTCCATGCAGTTTCTCCGCCGCACCCTGATCGCCGGGGCGGCGGTGGCGGCACTTTGCGCCGGGCTCGCCGTCGCTCCGTCCATGCTGACGGGCGCCAACGCCCAGGAGATCGCGCCAGCCCCGATCGCCGCACCGGCGGGCGCGCCCATGAGCTTCGCCGACCTGATCGAGCGGGTGCGGCCGGCGGTGGTTTCGATTTCGGTTCGTCAGCGCCCGGATGCGGAGCGCGGACCGGCGGTCGAAGGCCTGCCGCCCGGGTTTGAAGAGTTCTTCCGTGGGCAACCTGGCCGTCCTGGTCCCGCCCCGACAGCGCTGGGCTCTGGCTTCATCATCGACCAGAACGGCATCGTGGTAACCAATCATCACGTCGTCGCGGGTGCCGAGGAGATTACTATTCGCACCAGCGACGGCGAGGATCACGCCGCCGAGATTGTCGGCTCCGATGAACCAACCGACATCGCCGTGCTGCGCATTCGCGACGGCGGCCGCTTCCGGTTCGTCAGCTTTGATTCCGCGCGCCACGTCCGCGTCGGCGATTGGGTGGTCGCCGTCGGAAACCCATTCGGCCTCGACGGCACCGCCACCGCCGGCATCGTTTCTGCGATCGGGCGCAGGGACGCCGGCAGCTCTTATGTCGACTTCCTGCAGATTGACGCGCCGATCAATCGCGGCAATTCGGGCGGACCAACTTTCGATCTCGCCGGCAACGTCATCGGGGTGAACAGCCAGATTCTCTCGCCGACCGGCGGCAGCGTCGGCATCGGCTTCGCGATCCCCGCCGATCAGGCCAATGGCGTGGTGCAGCAATTGTTGCGCGATGGACGCGTGACCCGCGGCTGGATCGGCGTCTCGATCCAGGGGCTCGACGAGGATCTCGCCAGGAGCCTCGGGCTCGACGAACCGCGCGGCGCGCTGGTTGGAAGTTTGGTTGCGGACGGACCGGCGGCGCGCGCAGGCCTGCAGCAGGGCGATGTGATTCTGAGCTATAACGGCCAACGCATCGAGGATAGCCGCGATCTCACGCAACGGGTGGGCGCCACCCGCGTCGGTGAAACTGCACGTCTGGAAGTGCTGCGCAACGGCGCGCGACGCAACCTCACGCTTCGGCTTGGCCAACGCCCCTCCGAGCAAGAGCTCGCAAGCACTACGCCGACGCCGAACGCCACCCCGGACGGGCAAAATAACGGCGTCGCGCAAGCAGCGCTTGGCCTTTCGTTGCGGACGCTTACTGCCGAGGATCGGGGGCGCTACAATCTGACCGCCAACGAATCCGGGCTGGTGATCACCAATGTTGAGCCGACCAGCGATCTGGCCGAAGACGGTGTTCGCCCCGGCGACATCATCCTGCAAGCGGGCGGACGCCCGGTGCGAACCATGCAGGAATTGAATGCTGCGGTGGATGCGGCGCGCCGCGCTAATCGTCCGCTCTTGTTGCAAATCGATGGCCGCGCCGGCCGCCGCTTTGTCGCCGCCAATTTGGGCGCACGCTGAACGAAGGGAACTTCCGATGCGGGTATTGATTGTCGAGGACGACGCCGACGTGGCGGCGACTTTGAAGGCGTCGCTCACCGCTGACGAGCACGAGGTCGATCTTGCGGTCGATGGCGAGCTGGGCGAGAACATGGCGCTGAACGGCGCCTACGATGTGATTGTGCTCGATCGCATGCTGCCGAAGAAGCTCGGCGTATCGGTGGTGCGCGATTTGCGTCAGCAGGGCGTCTCAACCCCGGTGCTGATCCTCTCGGCGCTCCATGATGAGGACCATCGCGTCGAGGGCCTGAACGCCGGCGCCAACGATTATCTGGGCAAGCCGTTCTCGACCCGTGAATTGCTGGCGCGGGTGCGCGCGCTTTGGCACGGGCGGGGGCGCGAGCCGCAGACCCGCTTGCAGGTAGGCGATCTGGAAATGGATCTGCTGGCGCGCGTCGTCAAACGCGGCGGCAAGAAGCTCGATCTGCAGCCGCGCGAATTCCGTCTGCTTGAGTATCTGATGCGCCATGCTGGACAGACGGTGACGCGCAAGATGCTGCTGGAGAATGTCTGGGATTATCATTTCGACCCGCAAACAAACGTGATCGACGTGCACATTTCCCGGCTGCGGGCCAAGATCGACCGTGATTTCTCGCAATCGCTTTTGCATACGGTCAGAGGTTCGGGGTATCGCCTGGAGGTGTGAGGCGCGTGTGGCGCTGAAACGTGTGGCTGATGCATCCTGAACGTCCGCAACGAGCGCCCGCAGCAGGTGAATTTCGGGTCCGCCAGAGCAGATTTGCGCTTTTTCGCACGACAACCTTCAGGTTGGCACTGGCGCAGGCGGGATTGGTGCTCGCATTCGTCGCGGCGCTGCTGTTGTCGATCTATTTCACCACGGTTGGCCAATTGGAGGCGGAATCCGATGCCGCCGCCGATGGCGAGTTCGCCTCGCTCGAACGGGTCTACTCCGAAGGCGGCATGCGTGAATTGAGTCAGCAGACGATCGCGCGCACCGCGCGAGAGGGCTCGATGCTGTACGTGCTCGCTGAAAGCAGCGGCGCGGTCGTTGCCGGCGATTTCCAGCAGCTGCCCAGTCAACCGGGAGACGCCGCCGAGCGCTTGGATTTTCGTTTTGAGCGTCCCGATGAAGAGGGCCGCATTGTGCGTAAGCGCGCGCGCGGACGCGTCGGGCGCCTTCTCGGCGGACCGATCCTGCTGGTCGCGCGCGACATGAGCGACGATGAAGCCATCGCCGACCGCATCACCAGAGCGCTGTGGACGGTTGCGGTGCTCGGCTTGTTGCTCTCGGTTGCGAGCGGTTTGATAGCGTCATGGTTCGCCTCGCGGCGCGTGGAGACAATCGCGAATGCGGCGCTTGATGTGATGGCCGGTGACTTAACCAGGCGCGCGCCGGTGCGCAGCGACGGCGATGAATTCGATGGCTTGGCGGAAACGATTAACGCCATGCTCGATCGCATCGAGCAGCTGATGCAAGCGACGCGTTCGGCCGGCGACGCTATCGCCCACGATTTGCGCTCACCGCTGACGCGCTTTCGCCAACGGCTCGAAGCCGCGCTCGAAGCGCCGCCAAACGTCGAGGCCGACCGCGAGGCCTTGCGCAAGGCCGCCGAGGAAGCTGATCGCTTGCTCGAAATGTTCGCGGGCGTTCTAAAGCTCGCGCGCGTAGAAGCGAGTGGTAATTGGACACTGCAACGGATCGACGCGACGGCCATCCTGAAAGACCTCGCTGAATTTTACGAGCCGGCCGCCGAGGAGCGCCAGCTTGGATTCCAGAGCTCAGTCGAGGAAGGATTGACGTTGCGTGGGGAGGCCGGGCTGTTCGCGCAGGCGGCTTCTAATCTGATTGAAAATGCCATGAAATATACGCCGAGCGGCGGGCGCATCGAGGTGCGTGCTTGGCTGCGTCCGGACGGGCGCATGGAATTCAACGTCCTCGATGATGGCCCGGGTATTGCGCCCGCCGAGCGCGACCGCGTGCTCGAGCGATTTGTTCGCCTTGAAGGCGCACGCACGAGTCCAGGCGCGGGGCTCGGTCTTAGTCTGGTTTCGGCGGTAGCGCGACTGCATCGCGGCGGACTCCATCTTCGCGATGGTTTGGATGCCGGCGGGCGCCGCGGCTTGGGCGCCGCCCTTGTTCTGCCCGCTGAGGCGCGGCCATGATCGCTGCCGTTTCACCTGCGCGCTCGAGCGGCCCCGCGCCAAGCGCGTTTGCTGGCGGAGAGTGGGAGGAGGCCGTAGGTGCGGCGGCGGCGCATGCGCCCTACCTTCGACGGCTGCTGGCGCGTCGCGGGGACCTTTGCGCCGATGTCGACGCGTCATGGCCGGATCGGTTGATTACGAACGCAATCGCACAGGCAGCCGCCATCGCCGCAGCGCCGCCGGCAATCGAGGAGGGTATGCAGATACTGCGGCGTGGAAAGGACGCCGTCCACCTTGCTGCCGCGATCGCCGATCTTGCGGGCGCGTGGCCGCTTGTGCAGGTGACTGCTCGCCTCAGCGATTTCGCAGACGCCGCATTGCGCGCGGCTTTGGCGCTGGCCGTGCGCGAGCAGGGGCGTTGGACCGACAGCGAAGGCCGCGACGATCTCGGTCCTATTGCCGGCTTCTCGCTTATCGCCATGGGAAAACTGGGTGCGGGCGAGCTCAATTATTCAAGCGACATCGATTTTTCAGTGTTTTTCGACGACGAGACTCTGGCGGCAGCGGGCGCCCGCGAGCCGCGCGTTGGCGCGGTGCGGCTCGTTGCGCCTCTGGTGCGCGCCTTGGAGGAAGTGACCGCCGAGGGTTACGTGTTCCGCACCGATCTGCGCTTGCGCCCCGATCCCGGCGCCACGCCGGTTGCGGTCTCGATGGCGTCCGCGGAGCACTATTATCAGACGCTCGGGCAAAACTGGGAGCGCGCCGCTTTTATCAAAGCACGCGCGGCCGCCGGCGACCGTGTCGCTGGCCAGCAATTTCTGGATTCGCTCTTGCCGTTCATCTGGCGCAAGCACCTCGACTTTGCCGCCGTCGAAGATGTGCACTCGATCAAGCGGCAAATTTTGTCCGCCCACAAAAGCGCGGAGCTGGGCGAGCCCGTGTTTGACCTCAAGCTCGGCCGCGGCGGCATTCGCGACATCGAGTTGTTCGTGCAGACCCAGCAGCTCATACTGGGCGGACGCAATGCGCGGCTGCGCGCGCCAGGCACGCTTGCGGCGCTCGACGCGTTGGCCGAGGAAGGCGTAATTGCAGCCGAAGCGCGCGCGACGCTGCACGATGCGTACATCTTCTATCGCAACATCGAGCACCGCATTCAGATGCTCGAGGATGCGCACACCCATCGCGTTCCCGCCGACCAGGAAGTGCGGGCTCGCGTGGGCATGCTGGCGGGATTTGAGAACTTAGCGCAGTTCGACGCGGCGTTGGTGGAAGCAAGGGCGGCCGTCGCGGAGATCGATCGGCAGTTGTTCGGGCGCGAGGAGACCCTTGCCGATCAATCTGGAACTCTGAGCTTCACTGGGGTTGAGGACAATCCAGACACGTTGCTCACGATCGAGCGCATTGGTTACAGGAATGCGGCTTTTGTCAGCCAGACAATCCGCGGCTGGCATCACGGCCGGGTGCGTGCGATGCGCTCGGAGCGGGCTCGCGAATTGCTGACCCGGCTCACGCCGCGTCTCCTTCGTGCACTCGCCAGCGCCGGCGACGGCGATCACGCGTTTTCTCGCTTCGCCTCTTTTTTTGGCGAACTAACGGCCGGTGTACAGTTTTTGGCGTTGTTGGATGCGCGCCCCGCTTTGCTTGAGCTGCTCGCGCGGCTGCTCACGCGGGCGCCTGCTCTTTCCGAACGCTTGGCGCGACGCCCGCAGCTCATGGATGCATTGATCGAGCCGCGTTTTGCTGCACCGCTCGCAGGAGATGAGCCCGGCGCGCGCATGCGGGAGCTCGGTTTGCGCATAGCGAGTGCTGGTTCCCTTGAAGCCAAGCTCAACGTGGCGCGTCGATTTCACCGCGAAGAGGCGTTTCGGATCGCGGCCCAGGTCGTGGAGGCCGATGCCGAGCCGCTGGACGCGGGCGCCGCGTTCACCGATCTCGCGGACGCGTGTGTAACAGCGATGGCCGATGCGGCGCTACAGGAGGTGGGGTCACAGCCGGGAGCGTTCGTCGTGCTCGGGTTGGGCAAGTTCGGCGGCGGGGAAATGTCGGCGCGTTCGGACCTCGACATTATGCTGGTGTACGAAACGCCCGGGGAAAGCGGCGGCGCTTATTACGCGCGCCTGACCCAGCGCCTGATCAGCGCGTTGAGCGCGCCGACGGAAGAGGGCGAGCTCTACGAGGTTGATGCGAAACTTAGGCCGTCTGGTTCGGTAGGGCCGGTGGCAGTGAGATTGTCAGCGCTGCAGCACTATTACGAACAGGAGGCTTGGACCTGGGAATTGCAGGCGCTCACGCGTTTGCGCCCAGTGGCCGGCGACGCAGCTCTGGGCGCCCGCGTCATGAATTCCGTTCGCGCAACGCTTTCGCGCCAACGCGACGAAGCGGCCACGCTATTGCAAGTGGCGGACATGCGCGCACGTATGGAACGTGAACGCCCAGGGAAAGGCAGTTGGGACCTCAAACTCTCGCCCGGCGGCCTCGTCGACATCGAGTTCATCGTGCAGGCGCTGCAGCTGACATGGGCGCACCGCGCGCCGTCTGTGCTCGCGGCGAACACTGGACTTGCGTTGGAGAACCTCCGTGAGGCGAGCGCATTGCCGGGGCAGGCGTATCGAACATTGAGTTCAGCGTGGCGGCTTTACACCAATATTCGCCAAGCCTCGGCTATTTGCCTCGGGGCGGCCGCCCCGGACGCGTCCTCTCCTTCTGGCGCCCACTTGGCGCGCTTGTGCGGCGCAGGCGACCTCATTGAGTTGGAGGCCAGATTGGGGGTGGCGCGCGGAGAAGTGCGCGAGGCGTTCGAAATTATCGTCGGTCAGCTTGGGTCTGGCAAATCGTCAGGTTGACGTGTGCTTTGGGGCGCCGCCGAATTGGCGCGGCAGCGTCACGGTGACGATGGTGCCCTTGCCCACTTCGCTCTGGATCGCGAGCTTGCCGCCGTGCATTTCCGCGAGCGATTTGGTCAGCGCAAGTCCAAGCCCGGTGCCGTGATTATTGCGCGTGAGCTCTTCTTCAACCTGCTCGAACGGCCGCGCCAAACGCGGCAAGTGCTCGGGGGGAATGCCGCAACCGGTATCGACCACCCGCAGGGTCAGCGCGTTTGCCCCACCGCGCGCATAGACCATGATGGCGCCCTTATCGGTGAACTTCACCGCGTTCGAGAGGAGGTTGAGCAGGATCTGCTTCACCGCGCGATGATCGGCCTCGATCTCGGGCAGGTCTTCAGCGTCGACAACGATCGAGAGCCCCTTCTCTTCGGCTTTGCGCTTGGTCAGACGCACTGCCTGTTCGATTGCAACTGTCGGGTCCAGCGGCTTTGGGGTTAGCGTCAGCTTGTTGGCCTCGATCTTGGCCATATCGAGGATGTCGTTGATGAGATCGAGGAGGTGGTTGCCGCTATCGAAAATGTCGGAGGAATATTGCTTGTATTGTTCGTTGCCGAGCGGGCCGAACAATTCCTTGGCCATGATCTCTGAGAAGCCGATCACCGCGTTGAGCGGCGTTCGTAATTCATGGCTCATGTTCGCCAGGAAAGTGGATTTCGCGCGACTGGCCTCTTCGGCCTTCTGGCGCTCCTCGTGCGCCTCGCGCGCGAGCGCCTTGATCCGGTATTCCTGTGTCTCCGCGCGGCCGAGCGCATCGGTCAGGCGCCGTTCGTTGCGCGCCAATTCCTCTTCCTTGCGTTTGAGCGGGGTGATGTCGACGCCAACCGTGATGAGCCCGCCGTCTGCGGCGCGGCGCTCGACCACATGCAACCACACCCCGGTGGCGAGTTCGATGACGCGCACGTCTGGATTGTCGGTGTCGTTGCGTTCGCGGCGGATATGCGGCGCCGACGCTGCCGCGATCGCTTCGTAGGAGGCGCGGGCGCGAAGGATTTCGGGGCCTAGATTGAAGGCGGTCGCGAAGCTCTGATTCCAAAGCAGCAGCCGCCGCCGCGAATCCCATAGCGCAAACGGACCTGAGAAATTCTCGATCGCCGCGCGCAATTGGCGCTCGAGGTGCGACACCCGGGCCTGCGCCTCATAGCGCTGCGTGGCGTCGATGACGGTGGCGAACAGGCGCACCTCCGTGCGTCCGCCGCCTTCCACCGCCGCGCCGCGCGCTTCGATCCAGGCGAATGCGCCGTTGCGTACAATGCGGAAGCGGGCGTCAAGCGCCCCAGCCTGCCGGGCGCGGCGAAATTCTTCCTCCACCGTCGCGCGATCTTCTGGCGTTACAAGTTCGAGCAATCCCCGCAGCGAGACGATGTCGCGAGGCGCCTCCAACAGCCGCGAAGCCTGCTCGGATAATTGTACCTCGTCGGCGGCCGGGCGCCATTCCATCACGCCCACGCGGGCGCCGTCGGCGGCGATGCGGAAATGGGTGTCTGCGCGTGCGGCCTCCGCTTCCGCCAAACGCGCGCGCTGTCCGTTCTGACGCATCATCAGATAGAGCACGCCAATAGCGGCAAGCGGTGCGGCCGCAACGAGTGCGAATTGAAGGATCGCGGCGAGCCAAAGCCCCAATTGCGAGGGCGCCGGCGCTGCAGTCAGGACGACCAGGTTCCCCGCACGCGCAGCGGCGCCCGCCACGGCCCAGCTGCCGCCTTCGGCATCGACGATGAAGGCGCCCTCGTCGCGCGCTGCTTCGACGATCTGGCGTTGCACAGCGGCGCCGGCTTGCATCAGCGCAGGCGAGGCGTAGAGCACCCGTTGGTTGCGCGCGACGACCAGTATCCGTGCGTCGGCCTCGAGTTGGGGCAACAATTGCGCGGTGTCCAAGATTTGTACGATGGAAAGGTCCCCGACGCGACGAACGATCGCTGGCGCAGTTGCGGCTGCGTCCATGTTCGGCGCCCCGGTCCAAAGCGGCGCCTGTTCTGCGTCGCGCAACGCTGCGTTCACCAGCGCGCTCTGGGCAGAGTCGGTTATCGCGAGGATGTCGCCCTCTTTGCCGGCCACTGCGGCGGCGAGGGCCGGGGTGGCGCGCGCGGCCGCGGCGAGCGCGCTCGCGTTGTCGGCATGGGCGCTAGCCAGTTCCGAGACGCCTAAGTTTGCGCCCAGGGCGATCGCAACATTGGAATTGACCCGTTCCGCGATCAGCCGCGACGCCGACGCTTGCGCCATCAGAACTGTGTTGGCTTCGGTATCGTAGCGGAGCTTGATTTGGGTGAGTACCGCGACGCTGAAGGCCAGCACGAACACGCCCACGAGCGCGACGAAAGGCCGGTTGGCCTTTTCGCTTGCGGCGGCCGTACTGGCGGCCTCGTAGGTGGCGGCGTTCGACAATTTATCCCCCGCCCGTCTCGCGAATCATCTCTGGAGAATCCGGGCAACAGGAGATGATAACGAACGCTGAAATAGAGTGTCGAGCTTTGCCGACAATCTACCCCCATCAACCCGAATGCGGCGCCCAAATGCCTCAGCTTAGGGTGCGCTCCACCACTTCGCGGGTGTTTTTGGAGAGCGAATTAAGGGAGGCGAGCTTCTGTAGTGCGTTGCGGGCGTGCGCCTGGCGGCCGGAATCGAATCGCTTCCATGATTCGAATGCTGTCAAGAGGCGAGCTGCCAGCGCGGGATTGCGCGTATCGATCTCCTGGGCCAGTGCGGCGAGGAAGCGATAGCCGCCGCCGTCGGCGCTGTGAAACGCACGCGGGTTGCGCAGCGCAAACGACGCCGCCAGCGCCCGCACCCGATTGGGGTTGCTGGTGTTGAAGTCGGAATGGGCGCGCAACTGTTCCACACGCGCGAGTGCGCCCGAGCGGGGCGACGCTGCTTGGATGGCGAACCATTTGTCGATCACCAGCGGGTTGTCCCGCCACCTTTCGTAGAACCGTGCGAGTGCAACGTCGAACGCCTCGCTCTCGCTTGCGCCAAGCGCCTCCAGTGCGGCGACGCTTTCGGTCATGGTGGCGGCGCTGTCGAAGGCGCTGACGAGAAGCGTGCTCTCTGCTTCGCCAAGCGAGGCCAGCAGGTCGAGCGCCGCGCATTTAAGCGCGCGACGGCCAGCCGCTTCCGCGCTGGCTGAGAAGGGGGTTTCACTTTTTGCCGCGGCCAGGGGCGCTAGCCGGTCGCGCAACGCAGCGGCGAGCTCACGACGTAGCTGTTCACGTCGGCTGAACAGCGTCTCCGGGTCCGGGCTCGCCGCCGCCAATAACAGCTCCGAAAGGTCCGGGAGCCGCAGCGCGAGTGCGGCAAATGCTGGATCTTCTTGCGCGCGACCAAGTTCGCGGCCGAGCGCTTTGGCCAGTAACGCGGGCGGAGCGTCGGCTTCGCCCAGCATCATAGCACGCGCGATGCTCTGACCGGCTTCCCAGCGTGTGAACGGATCGGCATCGTGCGCCATTTGCGTGAGCTTTTGTTCGATGCTCAGATGATCGTTGAGCTTCACCGGCGCTGAGAACCCACGCAACACAGAAGGGATAGGGGCCTCGTTCACGCCGCTGAACAAGAAGACCTGATGTGCGCCTTCGAGCACAGGCGTGTGTTCGGCGCGCGAGACTTCTTCGCCCTCGGCTTCGGCCATGATCGGCGCCCCGTCCACGCCGGTAAGACCGATCGACAAAGGTATTGGCGCCGGGCGTTTGTCGGGCTGACCCGGCGTGGGTGAAGTCCGCTGCGATACGATCAGCCGATAGGCGCTCGTAGCGGAATCAAATTCTCCGCGCGCATCAAGCGTCGGCGTTCCCGCCTGGTCGTACCAGGTCATGAACGGGGCCAGGTCGCGCCCGGACGCCTCTTCGAAGCAGGCAATAAAGTCTTCGACGGTCGAGGCGGTTCCGTCGCGGCGCGTGAAATAGAGTTGCATACCGGTGGCGAACGCGTCTGCGCCGATGATGCGCTTGAGCATTCGGATCAGTTCGGCGCCCTTTTCATAGACCGTCGCAGTGTAGAAATTGTCGATCTTCTGATAACTCGTCGGCCGCACCGGATGGGCCAGGGGGCCTGCATCCTCCGCAAACTGGCGCGCGCGCAGACGCTTGACATCCTTGATCCGCTGCACCGGGCGAGAGCGCTGATCGGCGGAGAATTCCTGGTCGCGAAAAACGGTGAGACCCTCCTTCAAGCACAATTGGAACCAGTCGCGGCAGGTGATCCGATTGCCGGTCCAATTATGGAAGTACTCGTGCCCGACCACGGCTTCGATCGCTTCGAAATCCGCATCGGTCGCGGTTTCGGCATCGGCCAGGATCAGCGAGGAATTGAAGATGTTGAGGCCCTTGTTCTCCATCGCGCCGAAATTGAAGTCGCGCACTGCGACGATGTTGAACGCGTCGAGATCGTACTCGCGGGCGAAGACGTCTTCGTCCCATTTCATGGCGCGCTTGAGCGCATCCATGGCGTAATGTGCGCGCGCGCCGTCGCCAGGATCGACGTGGATGGCGAGCGCGACATTGCGGCCGCTCATGGTGGTGAATTCGTCCGCGATCGATTCGTAGCGTCCGGCCACCAGCGCAAACAGATAGGATGGCTTGGGGTGTGGATCGACCCAGATCGCGTAATGGCGCCCGCCCTCCATGTCGCCGCTTTCGGTCAGATTGCCGTTGGATAAAAGCGTCGGATAGAGCGCATTGTCTGCTTCGATGCGCACCGCGTAGCGCGCCAGCACGTCGGGCCGGTCGAGCGCATAGGTGATGGCGCGGAAACCCTCCGCCTCGCATTGCGTGCAGAAACGTCCGCCGGACATGTAGAGTCCCTCAAGCGCGGAATTGTCGGCGGGTGCGATGCGGGTGACGATGTCGAGTTGGAATTCCACCGGCGGGTTGTGGATGATCAGCGCGCTGGGTTCGATACGGAATTCGTGTTGCGCAAGCGCGCGCCCGTCAATGGCGATGCTCTCGAGCGTCAGCCGCGCGCCGTCGAGCACAAGTGGAGCAGGCGCGCTCGCGTTTCGCCGCACGTGCGAAGTCGCTGCGACAATGGTCGCCCGCGATTCAAGCGCAAACACCATCGCGATCTCGTCGATGGTGTAAGCGGGCGGGGTGTAATCGCAAAGGCGGATCGAGGCAGTGTCGGCGTCGCGCATGAGGCTCTCCGGGCGAGCCTCAGATGAGCGCTCCGTGCGCCGAAATCAACCGCGCTTCACTCAGCGGCGACTGCGTGCGCCGGCGCTGGTTCGCGGTAAATGGCCGCGAGCACCATTTCCGCCTGCCGCGCCAGATCGAGCAGCGGCGCGGGCGTGTCGTCGGGATGATCTTGTGCGAATTCGGTTAGGCTGCGCGCGACGCGCATGAGGTGCAGGGCGTTCGCCATGACACGAGATTGGTGCTCGATGCGTTGCGGGTCGCGGTCGTATTCCGCCATCGGCACGCGCCAGCCGCCCCAATCCTGCTCGTCGGTGACGACCACCGGAAAAGTGCCTGGGAAAGGATGGCGGGGATCGCGCGCTTCAGCGCTCAGGCGATTGGACGCGCGCAGCACGCGCCAGCTCTCCGAGACGATAAGGTCGGGACGCGAGGGCTCCTTTTCCTCGGCGGCGAGCTCGTGAGCTTGGAATTCACGCCCGAGGCCCACGTCATAGGTGATGCGCAGCGGCTCTTCTACGCCCTTGACCCATTGCGGCGCCACGCGTTCGATCGCAGCCCAGGTGCCGACAGTGCGCACGAAGACGCGCTGGCCCTTGTGAAATAAAGCCTTAGCCATGTTCCGTGCTGCTCCGCCCCGCGCCAGAACCGCGACCCTACCCGATCGCGCTTTAGCTTTCGTGAAGAGGCGTTGACGCAAAGGCGCCCTTTCCCGCCCCGTCGGACGCGTTAAGGTGGCGGCAACCATGGATGCCTGGAGGCGGCCTTGAATTTCGATTTCTCCGACGACCAGAAAAGCCTGAAAGACCAAGCGCGCAAGTTCCTGGCGGACAAGGCCGGCGCCAAAGTGACGCGTCGGGTGCTGGATAATCCTGAAATCTCCTATGATGAAGGCCTTTGGCGCGGCGTGGCTGAGATGGGCTGGCTGGGCGCGGCGATCCCGGAGGCGCACGGGGGGCTAGGGCTTGGCCATCTGGAGCTTTGCGTGCTTGCCGAAGAATTGGGACGCGCTGTGGCGCCGATCCCATTTTCCTCCACCGTGTATTTCTTCGCCGAAACTCTGATGCTGGCGGGAAGCGAAGCACAGAAAGCTGCGCTGCTGCCGAAATTGGCGGCTGGCGAGATCATTGGTTGCTTTGCTTCGTCAGAAGGACCTGGCTCGCCGGCGCCTTTGAACATTCAGGCGAAGTTCGATGGCGCTGTGCTCAACGGCGTGAAGATTCCGGTCGCTGACGGCGATTGCGCGAGCCATGCCGTGGTTCTCGCCCAAGATCGCTCCGATGGAGCGCCGGCTTCCAGCCGGCATGCCAGTCAAGGGCTCAGTCTTTTCCTGGTTGACCTCAGTCAGCCCAGTGTAAACCGTACAACACTAAAGACGCTCGACCCCACGCGCGGGCACGCCAAACTCGAGTTCAAGAACGCAAAAGCCGAACGCATCGGCACGGCGGGGCAGGGCTGGGAGTTGGCAGAGGCCGTGCTCGATCATGCTGCGGTTTTAATAGCGTTCGAGCAAGTGGGCGGTTCGCAGGCGTGCCTGGAAATGGCGACCGAGTACGCAAAATCGCGTTACGCGTTCTCGCGGCCGATCGGTTCGTTCCAAGCAATCAAGCACAAGCTCGCCGACATGTATGTCGCCATCGAAGTGGCGCGCTCGAACGCCTATTACGGCGCCTGGGCGCTTTCGACCGAAGCGGCGGAACTGCCGTTCGCCGCAGCGGCGTCGCGCGCCGCCGCCAGCGATGCGTACTACATGTGCGCCAAGGAAAACATACAAACCCACGGCGGCATGGGCTTCACCTGGGAGGTGGATTGCCACTTGTACTTCCGCCGCGCAAAGTTGCTGGCGCTGCAAGCGGGTTCTCCTGCAGTGTGGAAGGAAAAGCTGGTGAAGCGGCTGGAGCAGCGAAACGCGGCGTGATCGGGGCGATGCTCGGAATCGCAGGTGAGTGAGAAACCCTTGCCCCCCTCTCCGGAGGCCGCAAAGTCGCATTCCGAGGCCCATAGGGATGAATCATTCGGCTCACGCGCCTTCGTAAATTTCATCAAGCGTCAGCGACACACCCAGCGATGGCAGATCAAGCGCGCCGCTCGCCGCCCCGAGCTCGCTTTGCCGCCAGCCATTTTCCTTACGCGTCCAGACGTGCAGCTTCCGCTCATCCGGCTCGACCAGCACGATCTGTTGGATAGAAGCCGTGTCGCGGTAGTCCGGAACTTTCTCGGCGAAGTCGCGCGTTCGCGTGCTGGACGACAGGACTTCGAAAGCGATCGTCGGTTCGCTCGTGGCCAGGGCGTTGCCGACATAGGGGCCGCAATCAACGACTACGTCCGGGTAGTATCCGGCCTCGGTCTCCTTTAGCGCCACGCGCGCATTCATGAGATAAGCCCGGCAAGGGCCATTGCCTAGCTTGGCCCTTAGCGCGGTGAAGATGTTGCCGGCTATCGTAGTGTGGCGCAGCGTGCCCCCGGTCATCATCCAGATTTGGCCGTTTCGGAATTCGTGCTTGTCGGACTGGGCCTCTTCCCAAACCAGGAAGTCCGCGACGGTCTTCGGGCGAACCGGGGTCGTCGGGAGGCGGGCTGCATCTGCCATAAGGAGCAACATAGCACATCGCTTGGTTTCCGTCACGGCGCCGTTGCCGCCGCCCCAGCATGATCCTAGTTTGCTCCAGGAGCCCGCCCCATGGATTTCAACGACACCCCCGAAGAAGCAACCTTCCGCGCCGAGGCGCGGGCGTTTCTGGAAGCGAATTGCAAGCCAAAGGTCGCCGAGAAGGACCGGATGAATCGCTCGCTGCGCGGCGTGGACTATCTGAAGGCGGCGAAGGCGTATCAGAAGAAGAAGGCCGAATCCGGTTTCGCCGGGATCACTTGGGCGAAGGAGCATGGCGGACGCGGGCTTCCGCCGATCTACAGCGTCATTTTCGGCCAGGAAGAAGCGAAGTTCGAGGCGCCCGCAGCGCCGTTCGCCATCGGGCTCGGCATGTGCTTGCCGACCGTGATCGCGTTCGGCTCAGAGGAGATCAAACAGCGTTATGTCGCCAAGGCTCTCTCCGGCGAGGAGATATGGTGCCAGCTTTTTTCCGAACCGGGTGCGGGCTCGGATGTGGCGGCTTCGAAAACCAAGGCGGTGAAGGAAGGCGATGATTGGGTCGTCAACGGCCAGAAAGTGTGGACCACCGGCGCACACTTCTCCGACTTCGGCATTCTGCTGGTGCGCACCAATCCGGACGTGGAAAAGCACAAAGGGCTGACCATGTTGATCGTCGACATGAAGGCGCCTGGCGTCGATGTGCGTCCGATCCACCAGGCGTCCGGCGGCAGCGATTTCAACGAGGTGTATTTCACCGATGTGCGCATCCGGGACGATCATCGCCTGGGCGAACCCGGTCAGGGCTGGGGCGTGGCGCTGGTGACTTTGATGAACGAGCGTCTTGCCGTCGGCGGCTCTTACGGCCCAGACTACAAGGAGATCATGAATTTCGCGCGTGCCGCGTCTTCGCCCACAGGCGAAGGCTCCCTGATGCAGAACGAAGCCTTCCGCCAGAAGCTTGCCGACTGGATTGTGCGCGCCGAAGGTTATAAGCTCGCGAAGTTCCGCACCATGACTGCGCTGTCGAAAGGGCAGACGCCGGGGCCCGAAAGCTCGATTGGCAAAGTCATCAACGCCAACCAGATGATGGACATCGCCAACACCGCGATCGAGGCGCTCGATCATTTCGGCATTATCGACGACCCTGCGCTCGCGCCTATCGATGGCGCATTCCACCAAAGCTACATGTTCGCGCCAGGCCTGCGCATAGCCGGGGGGACGGATGAGATTCTGAAGAACATCCTCGCCGAACGCGTGCTCGGCCTGCCGCAGGACCAGCGCGCGGACAAGGGCATCGCGTTCAAAGATCTGCCGAGCGGGCGGTGAGCGCTCAGGCGATGGCCTTGTCGCCAAACACGAAACGCGGGCCAGCGCCCAGTTTGGCGGCGCGATCGCCGGGATTGTAAAGCGCGCATTTCTTCAGCGAGAGGCAGCCGCAACCGATACAGCCGTCCAGCAGTTCGCGGGTGCGCGCGAGCGATGCGATGCGTTCATCGAGCGCTGCGCGCATGGCGCGGCTTATGCGAGCCCAGTCAGCGGCGGTGGGCGTGCGGCCCTGGGGCAACTTCTTGAGTTCGGCGCCGATGCCCTCGATCGAAAGGCCGAGCTGTTGGGCGATGCGGATGAAGGAGAGCCGGCGGATGTCCGACCGCAGGAACCGGCGCTGGCGCCCGGCGCTGCGGAAGGGCGTCACCAATCCGCGCGCTTCGTAGAAGCGGATGGCCGAGACCGAAAGTCCGGTGCGGCGAGCAAGATCGCCGATGGAAAGCACGTCGTTGGCGCGCATGCGCGAACCTCGCACAAAGAGCTTGACCTCTACTTAGCTTGAGATTGCAGGATCGGCGCGTCAACCCGCTAACAGAGGATATCCATGGCCCGCATCGAACACGTCAACATCACCGTTTCTGACATTGAACGAACCGCCGCCATGCTGATGCAGGTGTTCGGCTGGCGCATACGCTGGCGCGGCGGCGCCGCCGACGGCGGCGTTACCATTCATGTCGGCGGCGAGGACGACTATCTCGCCGTCTATATGACGTCCGGCGGCCCGCGCCCGTCGCTCGGCCACGCCAAGGGCCGCCCGCTCAACCACGTCGGCATCGTTGTCGACGATCTCGCCGCGACCGAGGCGCGCGTGAAAGCGCTGGGGCTTGTCCCGTTCGGCTACGGCGATTACGAACCCGGCCGCCGTTTCTATTTCTTCGACGCCGATGGGATCGAGTTTGAGGTGGTGAGCTACGCGTAAGTTACGCCAGCTCCTCGAACAAGCTCTGCTCTTCGGCGCGCCAACCTTCGATCATCAGCATTTTGAGCTTGGTGGCGATGCCGCCATTGGCGGAGAAACCGACCAGCTTGCTGTTGGCGCCGACGACGCGGTGGCAGGGCACGACGATGGCGAACGGATTGCGCCCCAGGGCTTGCCCAACCGCGCGTGCGGCGCTCGCATCGCCAATGGCGCGTGCGATGTCGCCATAGCTGCGGGTCATGCCAGGGGGAATGGCGCGCGTGGTCTCGTAGACGCGGGCGTTAAACGCCTGCACGCGGCTCATATCGAGATTGATGGTGCGCAGGTTTTTCTTTTCCCCCCGCAACAACGCCTGGATATCCTCGATGGCGCGGGCGATCGGCTTGGGCGGCGATTGGTTTTCCTCCGCCGCCGGACAATGGCGCATGAGCCGGGTGCGGGTGGCGTGGATGTCCTTTTCCGGCAGCTGCACGCCGATGATCCCGCGCAGGCCCCAAGCCAGCCCGCAGCGGCCGATACAGGTGTCGAAGAGGGCGTAAGAATAGGTCATGAATCAGTGGGAACATACAGCGAACACGAGCGCTCGTCCAGTTGCGAAACCTTCAGCCTTTCCACCTGGCGAAAATGGCCGTCGGCAGCAGCAGATCGCGCCCCGCGTGCGGCAACGCCATTTCGCCGGTCTGCCACTCGCCGCCGGCGAATATTTGCTCCGCGGACTGCGCCAACGCCAGATAGGAGAGGCGCACGGCGTACACGGTCGCGATCAAAAAGCCGCGCGCGCTGGCGCGATCGTTTGCGTCGGTACGCAGCAAAGTTTGGCAGGCTTCGAGCAGTTCCGGCAATTGTTCCTCCAGCCGCCAAGTCTCGCCGTCCGGCCCGCGGCCGAATTTCGGCGGATCGAGGATGATCCCGTCATAGCGCCGGCCGCGGCGGATTTCGCGCTTCACGAACCCGAGCGCATCGTCGCAGATCCAGCGGATCGGCGCCTCGTTTAAGCCGGCGGCGTTCTGATTGTCGCGGGCAAAGCCGATGGCTTTCTTCGAGGCGTCGACATGGGTCACTTTGGCGCCGGCTTTGGCGCAGACAAGCGAGGCGAGCCCGGTATAGCCAAACAGGTTCAGCACTTCCGGCTGGGCGCCTTTGTGACTCTGTAAGCACGCGCGCGCGAAGCGCCAATGCACCGAGTGTTCCGGGAAGAACGCCAGATGCCGGAACGGCGTCGGACGCGACAAAAACGCCATGTCGTCCCAGCGCAGCGTCCAGCTTTGTGGCAGTTCTCGATTGAAGCGCCAGCGGCCGGCCTCGTCATCCTCGGCGCTGGACGGCGCGAAGATCGCGTCGGCGTGGTCCCATTCGCTTGCGGGCAGGTAGGGCGCCCACAATGCCTGCGGCTCGGGGCGCACGAATCGATACGGGCCGACCTGCTCTAGCTTGCCGCCATTGCCGCTATCGAGCAGGCGATAATCGGTCCAGTCGTCAGCAATCAAAATTTCAGGCGCGTGCGCCATCATATCCGCGTCTCCGCCAGAGATCATACAGCAAAACGCCCGTCGCGATGGCCAGGTTCAGGCTATCGGCTCGCCCACGCATCGGCAATTGCACCAAGAGATCACAGGCCGCCTCTATCTCGGCGCTCAGTCCTGATTGCTCGTTGCCCATTAGCAGCACCGTTTGCGTGGGCGGCGGGATTTCTTCGCCAAAATGGCGCCCGTTCAGCGAGGCGCCGATCAGTGTGATGTTTCGCTGACGCTTGTATTCGAGCAATTCGTCTAAACTGGCGCGCGCCAGTCTCACCGCAAACAGCGATCCCATGCTCGCGCGCACCGCTTCCACGGAGAACGGATCGCAGCATTCGCCAACCAGCACGACGCCAGCGGCGCCTACGCTGTCGGCCGTTCGCAGGATTGTGCCAAGATTGCCGGGATCGCGCACACCCTCCAGCGCCACGACCGTCGCGCCCGCAATCTCATCGAGGGTGGAAAGCCGCTGCTCGTAGGCCCCGATTACCGTTTGCGGGTTATCGCGTTTGGTGATTTGGCCGAGCACGCTCTCGCTGGTCTCTATCACACGCACGCGGCGGCGTTCCGCTTCGTCAATGAGCGCCTGCAGGCGCGGGCGCTCCAGCGCGGCCGCGGCGTAAACCATGATCGCCGGCCAGATGCCGAGATCGGTCGCCTCCAAGGCGAGGCGTGCGCCTTCCGCGAGAAAAAGACCGCTTTCCGCGCGGCCTTTTTTGGCGTGGAGCCCCTTCAGCGTCTTGATCAGCGGGTTTGACGCGCTGGTAATGTGGTGGACCATGATGCGCTCGCGTTCGCCCGCGTGGGTTTTCCGGTTTTCGCTTAGTTCGCTTGGCATTAGAAGAGGACAAGGCGAAGCGGGGAACGTGCGGCGAAGGAAAAATGATCGGCCTGTTCTTGTCCCAGGTTATTCTTTACGCGGCGGCGGGCATTTTGGGCCTCGCCCTGGGCTGGCGGCTGTTTGCGCTGTTGCGCGACGAACGTCGCAGGGTCATTGAGCGCGAAATCGATCAATTGCGGATGGCGCTGAGCGAGGCGCAGGTTCGACGCGCGCGTGGCTCATGAACGGGGACGAAGATATCTCGGTTGAGCGTTTGCGCGGCCTGCGCTTGCTGGGGCTCGTGGGCGGTGCGTTAGCTATCCTGCTTGGGATGTTTGCGCCTCAAGGGTCGGCGTTCTGGCGCATCCCGGAGCGGCTGCAGGCCGAAGCGAGCGCAGCGCTCCTGGCTACCGGCCATCGCGGCGCCGAAGTCGCCATGGATGGGCAGCATGCGCTTCTATCGGGAATTCTCGCGGACGAGGCGGAGCAAGCTGGCGCTGTGCGCGCGGTGCTGGGTTCGGCCGGGGCGGGTGGTCCGTGGGCGGGCGGCGTCACCGGCGTCGACGCTTCGGGGCTAAGCATTGGCGCCGTTGAGCGCCCTTACAATTGGAGCGCCAGGCTGGAGGAAACTCGGGTCGTGCTTGCGGGAGCTGCGCCGACCGAAGCCGCGGCGGTTGCGTTGGCCGGGGCCGCGGCGCGCACATTCCCCAACCGTGAAATCGTAAACCAGATGCACGTCGCGGGCGGCGCCCCTTCGCCGGATTTTCGCGAGGTGGCCCGCTTGGCGATTGAGCGGCTTGGCGGGTTGAGCCGTGGAGAAGCGCGCATTGTCGATGCGCAGATCGTCTTTATCGGCGACGGCGGGCAAAGGGGCGTCGATGCGCTCAAGCGCGCTTTCGCGGCGCCGCCCGCGCCTTTCAGGGCGCGCGTCGACGTGACAATAGAAGGGCTCGACCCTGAGCACCCGGAACTTCAGGGATTGGACCTTGCGCGCGGCGACGCCGGCGATTGCACGCAAGCGTTCGCGCGTGTCATGGAGCAAAACGTCATCAATTTCGCCACTGGCTCGGCGGCGATCGACCCTTCCAGTCGTCACATCTTGGATACTCTGGTCTCGGTCGCGGTGCGTTGCGACCGGTTTTCGATTGAAGTGGCCGGCTACACCGACAACGAGGGCGCCCGCGCCGCCAATATGGAGCTTTCCTCAGCGCGCGCCGACGCTGTGGCTGACTATCTGGCTATGCATGGCGTCGCCCGTGAGCGTCTGGGCGCGCGCGGCTACGGCCCCGACCGACCGCGCGCCAGCAACGCCACTGAAGAAGGGCGTGCAGCCAATCGCCGGATTGAGTTCAATGTCAGCGGATAAGAGCGAACCATGATCTGGCTCATCACCCAAATGGCCGGTTGGCTGCTGCTGACGATGGCGTCTTTCGCGCTGGTGGGCTGGGCATGGGCCGCGGAGCGTGCGGCGCCTGGCGAACGGGCGCTGCAGCGCGAACGCGAAAAGCTGGTGCGCGATATTGTCCGCTTGGGAGATGGGGGCGCACCCAGCGACAAAGTGGAGCGGGAACGCGAGAGCGACGCCCAGCGGCGCATGCTGGAAATCCGCAACGGCCGCATCGCCGAGCTGGAGCAAGCCTTATCGGCCGCGCGCGCGCGCGCCGACGAGAGCGCGTTGCGCGTGGCCGAACTCGAGCGCGCGCCGCCGCCCGGTCCCGCCGAGCATGAGGAAATCACGCGGCTGCGCGCTTTGGCGGCCCAGCACGAAGAGCAGCGCTCGCGCGAGATAACGGTGAAAGCTGAGCCGATTACAGAGAGCGATTCTTATCTCCAGGCTTGGCGCCTGCGTTATTTCGAACAGCGGGTGCGCTACCTCGAGGGCCAGAGGCCGACGCCGGTTCAGCCTGTCTCTGATCCAACCCCAGAATGGCGTGCGCGCGAGGCCGAAGCGCGGGCGGCGCATCTGGAGCAGGAGACGCGCTCGCTATTGGCGACGCGTGCGTCTGCTGAGATCGAGCCGTTCGCTGCGAACGCCGATGTCGACAAGCTGCTGCGTTGGCGCATGCTCTATCTGGAGCGGCGGGTTGAGCATTTGCAAAATCGGGCGCCGGCGTCTGCGCCAATGCCGGAAGCCAAACCGGACCCGGAGATCTGGAAGTGGCGCGCGCGTTACCTTGAAGCGCGGGTCCGCCATATGGAGCAGCGGGCACCAGCGGTGGTCTCTGTCGCCGCGCCGAGCTTGGAGGAGGCGATGCAATCGCCGCCGCCGGTGAACGTGAGCGGCGTGAAACCGCCGGTGTTGGCCGCGCCGCGCAACGGCTTGCCTGACGATTTCACCCTCATCGAAGGATTAAGCGGGCTCCAGCAATCGACGCTCAATGCGCTCGGCGTGTTTCACTTCGATCAAATTGCGGCCTGGTCGCCGGAGAACGTCGCCTGGGTCGATCGCTACCTCTATCTCCGCGGTCGGATTGAAGAGGAAGAATGGGTCGAGCAGGCGGGAGAGCTTGCCCGCGACGGCGTCGCAGGCGGCCGGCGACAGACCGAGGACGCGTAAATTAGCGCCGGTATTGTATGAAGCCCACATGCTGGGCGACCTGATCGTATAGTTTGCGCGCTGTTGTATTGCTCTCATGCGTCAGCCAATACACCCGCTCGCAGCCAAGCGCATCGGCGCGCGCGTACACGGCCTTGATCAGTGCGCGGCCTGCACCCAATCTGCGCCCGGCCGGCGCAACGAATAGGTCTTCCAGATAACACAGATCAGCGGTCGACCATGTGCCGCGGTGCAGAACGCAATGAGCAAAACCGGTAAGGCCTTCCGGCTCGGCTTCAGCAACCAGCGCAAACAGGGGCTCGGCTGGGTCGAGGAGCCGCTCCCAGGTGGTCTCGGTGACAGCGTCGTCGAGCGTGCACTCATAGAAGTCCAGATACCCGGCCCAAAGCCGCGCCCATTGGGGTCGGTCAGTCGCGCAAATATTTCGGATAATCATTTGCGCGCCGCCATCAGCTCACGCCCCCATCTCCTTATCCATATTGTCCGCGATTGCGTCGAGGAAGCCCTCGGTCGTCAGCCATTTCTGTTCATCGCCGACCAGCAGCGCCAGATCCTTGGACATCTGCCCAGCTTCAACCGTGTCGACAGTGATCTTCTCCAGAAGCAGCGCGTAATCGATCAGCTTCTGATTGCCGTCGAGTTTGCCCCGATGGGCGAGGCCGCGTGTCCAAGCGAAGATCGAGGCGACAGAATTGGTGCTGGTGGGCTCGCCTTTCTGGTGCTGGCGATAATGGCGCGTGACAGTGCCGTGGGCGGCTTCGGCTTCCATAGTCTTGCCGTCGGGCGTGAGCAGCACAGAGGTCATCAGCCCAAGCGAGCCGAAGCCTTGCGCCACCGTATCCGACTGCACATCGCCGTCGTAATTCTTGCACGCCCATACGAAGCCGCCTGACCATTTCAGCGCCGAGGCGACCATGTCGTCGATCAGGCGATGTTCGTAGCTGAGCTTTCTGGCCGTGAACTGGTCCTTGAATTCGGCGTCGAATACCTCTTGGAAGATATCCTTGAAGCGCCCGTCATAGGCCTTGAGGATGGTGTTTTTGGTGGAGAGATAGACCGGCCACCCCTTCAGCAAACCGTACATGAAGGACGAGCGTGCGAACTCCTTGATGCTTTCATCGAGATTGTACATCGCCATGGCGACGCCCGCGCCGGGTGCGTCGAACACTTCGTGCTCGATCACTTTGCCGTCTTCGCCGACGAATTTGATCGAGAGTTTGCCCTTGCCGGGGAACTTGAAATCGGTGGCGCGGTATTGATCGCCAAACGCGTGGCGTCCGACGACTATGGGTTTGGTCCAGCCGGGCACCAGCCGCGGCACATTCTTGCAGATGATCGGCTCACGAAAGATCACCCCGCCCAGAATGTTGCGGATGGTGCCGTTCGGCGACTTCCACATCTTCTTAAGGTTGAATTCTTTCACCCGGGCTTCGTCGGGCGTGATGGTGGCGCACTTGACGCCGACGCCGTGCTTCTTGATCGCATTGGCGGCGTCAACGGTGACTTTGTCGTCAGTAGCGTCGCGATGCTCGATCCCGAGGTCATAATATTCAAGGTTGATGTCGAGATAGGGGTGGATCAGCCGCTCTTTGATCAGCGCCCAGATGATCCGCGTCATCTCATCGCCGTCGAGCTCGACGACGGGGTTGTCCACTTTAATCTTGGCCATTGCGCGCACCTCGTTGTCGGAGAAACTTCCGGGGTGTTAGCAGCTTGACGTGGCCATGCAAGCTTGCGTGAGCGCGACCTTTTGGAGCAAATCCGTTTCTCATGACCCGCGCCGCCAACATGCCGCCGCCGATCCTGGAGGAATGGCCTGCCATCGTTCTCGTGCGTCCGCAAATGGGCGAGAATATAGGCGCCGTAGCACGGGCGATGCTGAACTTCGGGTTGACGCAATTGCGTCTGGTGGAGCCGCGCGACCGCTGGCCCAATCCGAAGGCCTATGCGGTGGCTTCGGGCGCAGACCGCGTGCTCGATGGTGCAAAGCTGGAATGGTCGCTCGCGCCGGCGCTCGCCGACGCTACTCTGGTGCTGGCCGCCACGGCGCGTCCGCGTGAACTGGAAAAACCGGTGTGGGGCCCGAGCGAAGCGGCTGAAAAACTCCGCGCCGCGATTGCCGCCGGCGAGCGCCCGGTCGTGCTTTTTGGGCCCGAGCGCGACGGGCTGATGAGCGACGAAGTCGCGCGCGCCGACGCCATCCTTACGCACCCGGTCAATCCTGGCTTCGCCTCGCTCAATCTGGCGCAAGCGGTGTGCGTGTTTTGCTATGCCTATGGTCAGGCGCGCCTGGGCGCGGCTGCGCCGGCCTGGTTCAACGAAAGCGAGGGCCGTCAAGCGACGCAAGAGGAGTTGGAAAATCTATTCCAACACCTGGAGGACGAACTCGAACGCGGTCGCTTCTTTCATCCCCCGGACAAAACTCCGCTGACCAAACGCCATCTACGCGCGCCTTTCCTGCGGGCGCGCCTGACCGATCAGGAAGTGCGCACGCTACGCGGCGTGATCAAAGCGCTGACGATTGGGCGCGGCGGGCGGAAGAAGGGTCAAGAATGAGCAGCGCCGACGCGCTCGCGCGCTTGATCAACGACGCCAGGCGGGCGGTGTTCTTCACCGGTGCGGGCATCTCAACCGAGAGCGGCATTCCGGATTTTCGTAGCCCCGGCGGCGTTTGGAGCAAGATGCAGCCGATCTATTTTCAGGAATTCGTCGCCTCGCGTGATACGCGGCGCGAGGCCTGGACGCGCGTGTTCAACAAGAGCGCAGGCTGGACCGGCGCCAGCCCCAACGCCGGCCATTTCGCGGTGGCCAAGCTGATCGCAACGGGGAAGGCCTCCGCGGTGATTACGCAAAACGTCGACAATCTGCATCAGGACGCGGGGCTCGCGCCTGAGAAGGTGATCGAGCTGCACGGCAACGCGACCTACGCCAAGTGCCTCGAATGTGGGACCCGGTACGAGATCGAAGGGCTCCGCCCGCGCTGGGAGGCCGATGAAGAGATCGATTGCGGGCTTTGCGGCGGGCTGATCAAGACGGCGACGATATCGTTCGGGCAGCCCATGCCGGAAGCGGAAATGGCGCGCGCCACACGCGAAGCGGAGGCGTGCGATTTGTTTATCGTGCTGGGTTCGTCGCTTGTGGTGTATCCAGCCGCGGGACTGCCTTTGTTGGCGAAGCGCGCGGGCGCGCGGCTCGCAATCATCAACCGCGAACCGACCGAGCAGGACGAGGCCGCGGACATCGTTCTCAACACCGAAATTGGGCCGCTGATGAGCGAGGTGTTGGTGGCAAGGTGATGTCCGTGGAGTGCAGCGCTTAGGCCTATCCTTTTAGAGACAACGGGTCGTTGTGTCGCGGCGTTGGCGGCGCGTTCGGAATTCACACTCGCTCCAAACTATCGAGATTCCGTCATCCCGGGCTTGCGAAGCAAGACCCGGGACCCAGGGGATCGTAGAGCACGTCTGTCGCCCCTGGGTTCCGGATCGCGCTCCGCGCGTCCGGAATGACAGGACGCTGGACCTACGAAATTGTCCGATTCGGCACGTTCACTGACACGCCAAGCATTCCTCGTAATCGGTTTTCTCCGATTGCGGAACGAAGCTATCTGCCACGAGCTCTTTGGCATCTTCGCCGGCAAAGCCTGCGCGTTGCACGCTCTTGGAGCGGCAATAATACAAGCTCTTCACGCCGCGCTCCCACGCCATCCAGTGCAGCATGTGCAGATCCCA
>CADEEA010000018.1:0-4844 GCA_902826245.1 uncultured Alphaproteobacteria bacterium
ATCTTGCAAATGGAAGGCTGTCCCAAGCCCTATCGGTGAGACTCGACGGGTTCAATCAGAATGCCTTGAGCCACTGACGCCATCCGGCATTTCTTGTCGCACGGCTCACGCTACAATTCAGCCGCTTGAGCCCGTCCCGTCAATTCGGCGCGATGTCGCCGATTACGACCGTCCGAACTCTTTCTGATAGCGCGGAATGAAAAGCGTCTTGCCTTTGAGCGAAGAGGTCACTCCATCGCCGACGACCATGCCCGACTTTCCGAGCGGCAACACGCTGACGCCGCGCCGAGACCCAAGCGGCAACAGGATCGGAGGCACTGGCCAGGGCGTGTAAGGCTTCGTTTTCTCAACGCGCTTTCCGGAGGCGACGTGACGCAGCGTTTGCGCCAACCACGGCGCCTGCCGCGTTGTGCCCACCACCGTCATTGTGTCGCCGGTGTGAGCGACGTCGCCAAGCGCAAAGACATTGCGCCAACGGGAAGGACGCAACCATGCGTCCACTGCCACTTGTCCGTTGTTGCGCCGCTCGACGCCGGGGAGTGCATGGATGGGACTCTCGGCGATGCGCGTTCCAACAGCGGGAAAGATCAGGCCGGAAAGTCGCGCACCGCTCTCCAGCCTCACCTCGCCGACCGAAGGACGATCCGTTGCCTCAAGAGTCTTTGCGCCGTCGCCGAGATGGAGATCCACGCCAAGCGCCTTGAGCCGCCGCACGAGTCCAGCATGCAGTTTGGCGGGGTAGCCAGGAAACAGTCGAGCGGCCGATGAGAGCAACGCAACCTGCTTGTCCGCGTAGACAGCCTTGATCTCACCGGCGAGCTCGACGCCGACCGCACCCGCACCCACAATCACCACGCGATCGGCGGCTTTGACTTGTGCAGCGACCTCAGCCAACCGGACGGAAAAGTCGGCAACGCTGTCACCCTGAGGTTTGAACGGCGCCGCATAGTGGGAACCAGTGGCGGCGACGACGATGTCGGCTTCGATTGCAGATCCGTCGGCGAGACGAACGCCGCCCTCATGGATTTCGGTGACCCGGCCGCAAACGAACCGGCCTCGTTTCAAGAGTCGGTCGTAGGGAATGACAATTTGCCGTAAGAGCGTCGGATCGACGATTGCGCGGATCGCCGCCACGTTGTGAACGAAGGCCTCGCGCGCATCGATCAAGATCACATCAACATGTGGATCGAGGCCGATAGCGAGGGCGTAACCGCCATAGCCGCCGCCGACGATTGCAACTCTTGTTTTGTGGGGGTTCGCCAAACTCAGTCCTCCGCCGCCAAGACACCTTCGATATGGCCCAGCGCGTCGACCTCGCAGCGTACCATGTCGCCGGGTTTCAGAAATTGGCGCGGGTCCATCGCGACACCGACGCCACCAGGCGTCCCCGTGAAGATGAGATCACCCGGCTCCAAGGTCATGGCTTGCGACAGGTGCTCGATCTGGTCCCAAATGTTGAAGACAAGATGCTTCGAGCTGGAGTCTTGCCGCTTCTCGCCATTGACGAAGCAGCGGAGCCCCAGTGCGTGCGGATCGACGATTTCATCGGCAGTGCTGACCCACGGGCCAATGGGCGCGTGCGTGTCGAACGACTTGCCGAGCGACCATTGCGGCGTGCGATGCTGCCACATGCGCTCTGTCACATCGTTGCCGACGCAATAGCCAAACACATGACGGTGCGCGTCAGTCTTGCTGATGTTGCGCCCGCCCTTGCCTATCACGGCGACCAGTTCGACCTCGTAATCGACGAATGAACCGGTCTTGGCGATCAGAATTGGATCGTATGGCCCGTTGATGGACGTTTGAGCCTTGGTGAACCACACTTGGTTCGGCGGCGTCTCGGCTTTGCTTTCTGCAATGTGGTCGGCGTAGTTGAGACCGATGGCGAATATCTTGCCCGGGCGCTGGACTGGCGCCTCAAGCTTGACCGAGGACAGCGGCACGCCACCGCCTTGTGCGGCTTTCTCTTCGAGGCCGGGTCGATGCGCCCCCCAGTCGCGAATAAGATCGATCATCGCGCCGGCGACGCCGCTCTCGACAATCCGCTCGCCGACAACGATGCCGGTGCGCGTTTGACCATTTGTTGTGTAAGTCGCGAGTTTCATGTTGAGATTCCTCTCGGTTGGCGGCGGAACAGGCGTTGGAGGCGCAGCCACAACGCCATGATGAAGGCGATCAGGCCCGGCGCGGGCGGCGCTTTGCCGGCAAACACCGGATGGGGACTACCCCACTGCACAGCGAGCAGCGCGCTCATCGGCATCTTCTGGGGCCGATCAGCGGCGGTGAAGAGGTCGCCATCGGTCCAATGTTCGAGTTCGTTGCCAAACGGGTCTTTCCAATAGTCGAATATCTGACTGCCGATGATGTGGCGGCCGACGCCCCAAGCGGACTCACGCTTCTTCGCCTTTAGGTGCTGGTGCCCAAGCATCAGATCGTCGAGGTTGGCGACCTCGAACGCGGCATGCAGCAAGCCAAGCGCGCCCGGCAATTGCGCGAGGAAAAGCGTGTGATGATCCGCAAGCTTCGCGCCGCGATCGCACCGCATGAATGCGCCAACGGGCACATTTGCTGCCGCCTCAACCTCGTCAGAGGTCAAGAAACCGAAGCGTTCCTTGTACCATTTCTCCGATAGGCGGAAGTCGCGCACCTTGAGCACTGCATGGCCAATCCGGCGAACGTGAGCTGGACCAGGTTCGAGGCGCACTGCCGATCGCTGCCGCGAGCGCACCATCGCCGTGTTCCGCGGCTGGTCCGCGAAACGGCCCGTCTCTTCTGCCTTTAACTGACCCGCAACAATCTCAACACTGTAGCCGTCCGGATCGGTGAGGCGGACGATTTTGCCTCCGCCTGGTTCGACCAAGTCCTCCACCTTCGCGCCTTCATGGACCGCAAGCTTCCCCAGGTCCGCAATTGTCTCAGCGCGAAAACCGACTGCGAGAAACTTTGCTTCTCCCGGTTCTGTCACATGCACGAACGGCCGACCGTCAGCGCCTCTTCCGTACAACCTCCCACCCGCTTCGAAACAACCCATGCCGAAGTCTTCCAGAAACAACCGCATCAACGAAACATCAGGGGCCGCGAAGCGCACGTGGGCGATATCTTCGATCTTGATGATCGCCATCACTGCTCCTCTTTGACTCATATTTGACTATTTAGTCACTTAGATTGCAGGTGACCGGATAGTCAAGTACGAAGATCGCATGGCCAGCCAGACCGAGCTTTCCCCCCGCGCTGCGCGCACGCGAGCCGCGTTGATTTCCGCCGGCTTCGACCTGCTCGTGGATCGGCCGATCGATGCAATTCCCATTGATGACGTGGTCGCAGCCGCCGGCGTCGCAAAAGGCAGCTTCTTCAACCATTTCGGCGACAAGCACGATTTCGCTGTCGCCATCGCCACCGAAGTCAGGGTTGAATTGGAGCGCCTGGTCGCTGAGGCGAACAAGGACGTGGGCGATCCGGTTGAGCGGATTGCGGGCGGCATGCGGGTTGGCTTGGAATTCGCGATCAAACAGCCCAAGCGAAGCATGGCGTTGCTGCGGAGCCTGGGGTCGCCAACGATGCCCGAGCACCCACTCAACCAAGGCCTGCGCGACGACATCGATGCGGCCGTATCGCGTGGCTTAGTGCGACCGGAAGCGGCGCGACTTGGCGTGCTCTACTGGCTCGGTCTCTGTCAGGCTCTGATGTTGAGCGCGCTTGATCGCCGCGCGCGTGCGCGCGATGCCGGCCAGCGGCTCGCAGATATGCTTGTGCTTGGTCTCACCGGTCTCGGCGTTTCCCCCAAGCGCGCGACCGTACTGGCGCGCACGAACGCGTTTGACGGCAAAAAATTTGGATGAGCGCTGTGCGAATGACTGGAGCGGGCCACCGCCCGCCCGCTTCTAATATTTCTCGACGGGCTGGGTCGCTCGATTGCAGCCGCTGGTCATGCTGCGAATGCTAAGGCTCGAGTTCGCCGAGAGCGGCCTCTAGGCCGGAGCCGACGCTAAGCCGCGAATGTCGCGCCAATACTCCTCGGCCACGTCTTCATCGACTTCCACCGCGCGTGTGCTTTCGGGGTAGAGCCGGTCATCGCCGTCTTTGCGTGGTCCCGAAATCCAAAACTCCTCGCGCGTCTCCACGTCGAAGTAGTTCGCTTTGAAGCCATGGCCTTTGAGGCTTTGGAACGTCCGGCCTCGATAGGTCAGAGATTTGCCGGTCCGATTAAATGTGACGCGACCGATACGCGCCGGGCCGTTCAGTGAACCCGACTTATTCTCGATATACATGATGCGGGTCTTCGGCGGGCGCATCGCGTGAAAATCAGACCAAACCTGTCGCTCGTCAATGTCCGCCTAGGGCCAATCCTTATCCCAACCGCACCCAAATGACGACCGGCTGGCGCGCTCAATTCCTGCCGGTCCGGCGGAGCCGGATGGCCTGGCGGCTCTCAAGTCCCCGTGGCCCTCGCTTGACGCCCAAGCCCGGCGCCGCCATGTCAGCGCCGCTCCAGGTCGTTCTGGGGGGAAACGGAAGCAGATGACCTATATCGTCACCGATGCATGCGTGCGTTGCAAATATATGGACTGCGTCGAGGTCTGCCCGGTGGATTGCTTCTACGAGGGCGAGAACTTCCTGGTGATTCACCCCGACGAATGCATCGATTGCGGCGTATGCGAGCCAGAATGCCCCGTTGACGCGATAAAGCCCGATTCAGCGGATTCCGCTGATGGCAAGTGGCTGAAGGTCAACACTGAATACGCCAAGGTCTGGCCAAATATCACAAAGAGGGGAAATCCTCCCGCGGACGCCGATCAATTCAAGGACGAAGCAAATAAATTTGAGAAATACTTCAATCCAGCGCC
>CADEEA010000018.1:4944-50358 GCA_902826245.1 uncultured Alphaproteobacteria bacterium
TAGGTTAAGAAGGAGCGCTAAATGCAGACCGCAACCACGCCGAACAGCTTTCGCCCTGGCGATCACATTGTCTACCCGGCGCACGGCGTCGGACGCGTCATGGGTGTCGAGAAGCAATCGGTCGCCGGGCTGGATTTGGACGTGTTTGTGATCTCCTTCGAGCAAGACAAGATGACGCTGCGGGTGCCGACCGCCAAGGCCAAGGCCAGCGGCATGCGCGCGCTCGCGTCGGCGGATGTCGTCACCCAGGCGATGAAGACGCTGCAGGGCCGCGCCCGCATCAAGCGCACGATGTGGAGCCGCCGCGCTCAGGAATACGAGACCAAGATCAATTCCGGCGACCTGGTCCAGATCGCCGAAGTGGTCCGCGACCTCTACCGCGCCAGCGACCAGCCGGAGCAATCCTATTCCGAGCGCCAATTGTTCGAAAGCGCGCTCGATCGCATGGCGCGGGAATTGGCCGCAGTTGAGAAGGTCGATCGCGACGAAGCGGTGCAGAAGGTCTCGGCCTCGCTGGCGCTGAAGCGCGCACGCGCGGTCGCCGCAGCAGCAGCTGAAGAAGCCGCGGCTGAGGACGCCGAAGCGGCGTAATTGCTTAACGCTTGTACAATTCTGGAGGGGCCGGGTTTGCAGAATCCGGTCCCTTTTGATTCCTGCGTTCGCGGCTTGCTTGAGGCGCCATCCCGCTTTGGCGCCGGCGTCCACCCCATCAAGCTCAGCATGACGCCATTCTTAAGGACGCCATTCTTCGTCAGCCTGAGCCTGTCGAAGGCAGCACTCTGCCAGCGGAACCGATCAGGCGCCATCATGCGCCCAAGCTCACGGGTGCTTTGATTAACTATTCCCTTCCTGGCGTCTGCGTGAACCCTCTTTCAAGGTTCGCCCTCTAGTGTCTGCCGGTTAGCTCTCGCCCCCAAGGCGGCGGCACTCCGGAATGCGCCCAAGATATGCCCGACACCGCCACCGCCGATGCTCGGTCACGCCAGATTTGGCTCAGCGTCGGCGCGCCGATCCTGGGCCTCGTGCTCGCCATACTGGTGGCCGCCTTCTGGTTGTTCTCAGATGTCGCCAGACGCCAGGACCGCGACTTCGTCACCAATAGCAGCGCGCTCGTCACCAGCGCCATCGCCGGACGAACGCAAGCGCTCGCCAACACTACGCTCGACTACGCCTATTGGAACGACGCCTACAACGCGATCAGCGTGAGGTGGAATCAGGCTTGGCTCGGCGCCAATTACTATTCCTCGGTCGCCGACGGCATGATCGTGTTCGGCGGCGGGCGCGTTCGCTATGCGTGGTTCAGCGACACGCCGGAGCAGCAATCGAACGCGATCGCTGAGGCGGTCCGGGGCGCCGCGACAGATCAGGAATTGCTGGCCGCAGCTTCAACAAGCGAGACCCGCGCCATCAACCGGTTCGTCGTCGTCGAAAATCACCTCGTCGGCGTGTCGATCGCGCCGATCTCGCTTGAATCCGAAACGCGACGCAGGGCGCCGCGTGCTACGCAGGATTACGTCGCAGGCGTCGAAATTCTCACGCCCGAGGAAATCACCGAGCGCGGCCAGGCGCTTGGATTGCGCGATATGGATTTCCGTAAGAGTTTCACATCCGATCCCTCGCTGGTCTCTCGCCCGGTCCTCGGCCCCGAAGACCGGGTGATCGGTCACCTGGCGTGGCGCAACGAACGCCCCGGCAGCGCCGACTTCGCCGGGCGCTTCTGGCCGATCGTCATCGGCCTGCTCTTGATCGGCGGCTTCGCCATCTTCGTTGCGCGTCGCATGGTCGCCAGACAGGTCGCGCTGTTGGCGCACGCAGAAGCAGCGCTCGAATCCAGCCGAGCGAAGTCCGAGTTCATCGCCACCATGAGCCACGAACTTCGCACACCTTTGAACGCCATCATCGGCTATGGCGAGCTGATAGGCGAACAAGTGTCGCCGGGCGACGAAAACGAGAAAGACATCCGCGCCGATTCGGGGCGCATCGTCAGATCGGCCCAACACCTGCTCGGCCTCATCAACAACATTCTCGATCACGCCCGCCTGGACGCCGGCGCTGGCAAAATCGCGTCTGCGCCGATCGCCGCAAGCCAGATCCTGTCTGAAGTCGACGACATAATCCGCCCACTCGCCGTCGCGCGCGGCAACGCCCTCTCCTTCACCGCCGAACCCGGCGCCGATTGGGCCCTCGGCGACCCCGCCCGCTTGCGCCAATGCCTGCTCAATCTGGTCGGTAATGCGATCAAGTTCACCAGCAATGGCGCGGTCACGGTGAGCGCGCGAGCGGAAACCGAGGGCGGCGAACACTACATCCTGTTTGAAGTATCTGACACCGGCATTGGCATCTACCCCGAGGCCCAGGAGCGACTTTTCGCCCCCTTCGTCCAAGCCGATTCCTCAGTCGCACGCCTTTACGGCGGCTCCGGCCTCGGCCTTTCGATTGCGCGCAAAGCGGCGCGCGCCATGGGCGGCGAGATAACATTTTCCAGCACACCCGGCGAAGGGTCTGTGTTTACATTGCGGATGCCAGCGGCGGCGGCGGCGCTTTTGCAAGCCGCCTGAGCGAACACAAACTGAGCATCGGACATCACTCCGTCATCGTCTCGATCTGGCGAGGGTCGTCGATGCATATCTGCGGCTGCTCGCGGAAGACGCCCAACGGACCGCGTACGCGCACGCGTTGTCCGGAATAGGTCTGCAATGGCTCGCCTTGCCAACCAATGAAGGCCGCGCCGAACACAACAGCGCTGAAGCGCGGCGCTTCACCATCACCTTCGAAATCCAGCGCGGCGCGGCGCTGGTTCTGGAACACGTTGGCGACGCGGCCCTCGACAATGCGATAAGGCGCGGCGGCGCGCTGGCAATTCTCCGCAAACGCGAGGGCCGACGCCGACGCCTCTTTCGGGTTCAGCGCGCGGTAGATGCGTTCAGCCCAGAGCCCGCGCTCGCCCTCGCGCGCCTGACTCTCCAGCGCCATCAATTCGCTCGTGCGTGCATGGTTGTCGCGACGTGGCCGAACGAAGGCCGCCCCGCGCGACACCAATTCGTGCTGCAACCAGAACCAGCGCCCGCCCTCGCTCTGCACGAACACATGCGCGACCGCAGTTTCCTGTGACGTTTCCTCCGGCGCCGGCTCGCCTTCGCGCGCGCGGCGAACCCAACGTTTGGTTCCGCCATAAGCAAGGCGCACGCGCCTATGCAGGGTCAACGCTTCCAGTTCGCCCTGAGACTGCGCGGCATATTCCTCCTCCCCACGCGGCGCGTCGATCTCGGCAAGAAACACGCGTAGACCGGAGTCGAGTTCGAGCGTGTCGCCACCGAAGGCGCGCGTAACCGTCGCCTCTTCGCCTTTTTCAAGGTTGCCGATGTTGGGGCCGCAGGACATTAACATCGCACACGCAAACAAGGCTGCCGTCATTCCGGACACGCGAAGCGTGATCCGGAACCCAGGGGGTCGTAGGGCGCGGCGCCTGTTGCTCCTGGGTTCCGGGTTCGCACTTCGTGCGCCCCGGAATGACGGACACATTTTGTACATTGTTGAATTTCCTAATACGCCCCGGCACTCCCGTCCTTGCGCATTTCGGTCGCCGCTTCGTACACGCCGTTGGAATTGCGCATGATCGCCTGGTAACCGCCGAAGCTTCCATCTGCCGGACGGACGCGGTGGCCGCGGCGTTCGAGTTCGGCGCGCACTTGCGGCGGCACGCCGTTTTCCATGGCGACGAACCCGACGCCATCTGGCGCGTCGCCGGTGGGCTCGGCGCCGCCATAGAAGCGATAGCGCGCGGCGTCGCCCGCGGCCTGCAGATCTAAGCCGTAATCGACCAGATTGACGATGATCTGCACATGGCCTTGCGGCTGCATGTCCCCACCCATGACGCCGAACGCGAGCCAGGGTGAACCATTGCGCAGCGCGAACGCCGGGATGATGGTTTGGAACGGGCGGCGGCCTGGCGTGTATTGGTTCGGGTGGCCGCGCTGCAACGAGAACAGCTCGCCTCGGTTTTGCAGCATGAAGCCGAGGCCGTCGGGCACGAGCCCCGAGCCCATGCCGCGATAATTGGACTGGATCAGCGACACCATCATGCCGCTGGAGTCTGCCGTGGTGAGATACGTGGTGTCGCCGTCGATGCGTAGCTCCGCATGCGGCGGGGGCGGCATGGCACGATCGTTGGAGATCATCGCCCGGCGCCGGCTCGTGTATTCATCGGTGAGCAGTCGGTTCACATCGAAATGCGTGAACGCCGGGTCGCCGTAGAATTGCGCACGGTCGGCGAAAGCGAGCCGCGTGGCTTCTATTTGCGTGTGCAGCGAGTCCGCGGAGAGGAAGCCCATTTCCCGCAGATTGAAGCCTTCAAGGATGCGCAGCGTCTGCAGCGCCGCCACGCCTTGCGAGTTCGGCGGCAGCTCGCACACGCTGACATCGCGATAGGGGACGCACAACGGATCAACCCATTCGCCCTGGTGAGCCGCGAGGTCCTCGTAACGCAACCAGCCGCCGATGCGGCGCATGTAGGCGTCGATGGTGTGAGCGATCGGGCCTTTGTAGTACGCGTCGCGCCCGTCATGGGCGAGCAGTTCCAACGTGTTGGCGAGATCGGGGTTGTTGAAGAGGCCATGCCCATCGGGCATACGACCAGCGCTCCGCAAGTCGCGAACAATCGAACTGGGGTCGATCCCGCTTCCTTGCAGCGTTTCGACGCTGATCTCGTCTTGCGTTCGCCAATACGTTCGGCGTGCGTTGTCGATCTCCTCCAACCGTCCCTCGGCGAACTCCCGTTCAAGTCGCTGCCGGTTGTTCGCCCAATACATCGCGATGGTCTGCGGGATTGGCGCGCCCTCGCGCGCATAGCGGATCGCGGGGCCCAAGAGTTCCGCCATCGGCGTGCGCCCGAAGCGCTCGTGCAGCGCGAACCAGCCGTCGACCGTTCCTGGAACGCTGACGCTGGCCGCACCGAAGCTCGGCACGGCGTTAGGATTGCCGCGTTCGCGTGCGACGCGGCGCATTTCGTTGAAGGAAAGCCCGCGCGGGGAGCGGCCCGAGCCGTTATAGCCATGTAGCCTTCGCGTGACCGGGTCCCAGACGATCACGAATATATCGCCGCCGATGCCGTTGCCGGTGGGCTCGACCAATCCAAGCATGGCGTTCGCCGCAATCGCGGCGTCAATCGCCGTTCCCCCTGCCCGCAGCACATCGAGCGCGGTTTGCGTCGCCAGCGGATGCGCCGTCGCTGCCGCACCGTGCGCGCCGAGCACAGGCGAGCGCGTGGCGAAGCTTTCACCCGACACGCGCTCGCCGCGGCCGAAATTCGGATCGCGCGGCGGCGCGGTTTGCGCGGAGGCGCTGGCGGTCATGAGCGACAGCGCCAAGACTAGGGCGCGAGAAAGATGCTGCATCGGCGGCCTCCCAAACAAGAAGGGCGCGGGATGCTTCCCGCGCCCTTCCGTATTACCCGAGACATCGCGAGAACGCGACGCCGCTTTCGATCACGGACCGAACAGGAAGCTGTCCTGCGTGAGCCGGTTGATGCCCAGCAGCGTAAGCGTGTCGAGGTCGGCCGCTCCGCCGTCTGCGGCGCCCAGATCGATGATCATGCGGCCGGCAACCACGGCCACGAACGCGTCTGCGTTGTCGAGCGCGCCATTGCCGTTGCTGTCGAGATCGGCCCAGGAAATCCCCGTCCCTGTCAGGTCAAGCGTGTCCTGACCACGGCGGAAATCGGTGATGGTGTCCGCGCCGCTGCCGCTGTTGAAGACGAAGCCATCCTTGCCGTCGCCGCCAGTGAAGCGATCATTGCCCGAGCCGCCGATCAGCGTATCGACACCGTCGCCGCCGGACAGCACGTCATTGCCGGCGCCGCCGTTGAGCGTATCCTTGCCATCATCGCCTCTCAGCGTGTCGTTGCCGGCGCCGCCGATGAGCGTATCGCCGCCGTCGCGACCGCGCAGGCTGTCGTCGCCATTGCCGCCGTCGATTTGGTTGGCGCCGTCATTGCCATCCAGGACGTCGTTGTGGCGGCTGCCCTGCAGGTTCTCGATACCGCTATAGGTGTCGCCGGCGGCGTCGCCGGCATTGTCCTCTTCGTCCTGCAGCGAGGCGACGACGCCGGAAGCGGCGCCGACATAGCTCGCCGTATCGACGCCAGCGCCGCCGATCAAACGGTCACCGCCTTCGCGGCCGACGAGGATATCGTCGCCGGCATTGCCACGCAGTGTGTTGGACGAAGCATTGCCGAGCAACTGGTCGTTGCCCGATCCGCCGGTCGCGTCTTCGATCACCACACCCTGCGCGATGGTGTAGCCGCCCCAGATGTCATCGACGAAGGAGACCACGCCGCCGCCTGTGGGCGTGTAGTCAATAGTCGCGGCCAGCAGGTCAATGTGAGCGTCCCTTGCGCCGTCATAACGTATGACATCGATACCGCCCGTGTCCCAGATGGTCTGGTAGAACGTGCCAACTTCGTTAGCGTCCCTGAGCTGATAGACGCTGTTGCCGGTCGCGTAGGGGTTGATCACGCCATAGCGACGCTGCAGCGCGGCAATGTCGAAGGCGCTAAGCGTTCCATCCCAGCCGTTATCGATCCCGGCTGCCGTGAACGGCGACGGGCCGTCCGGATGGGTTTCCCAGGCGGAGTTATAGGACATAACTGTGTAAACGCCTTGGTTGAGGTCATAAATGCCAAGCGAACCCTGCGCCGCAGTGACGCCCAGCATGACTTGCGAACCGCCGCCATTGTCGTGAGGGTGGGAGAGGCCATGGCCATGGCCGAACTCGTGCAGGATGGTGGCGAAGTCGAAACCGCCTTGCAGCAGACTTTGCTGCTGGTCAAAGGTCCAGCCAGCGTTATCGGTGTTGAAAACTGCGATGCCCTGCTGGGTGCCGAAAGTCGGATCCTGCGGGTACATATAGGCGCCATAGGGCTCGTCCGCAGTCGTGACCAACCTAAACGTCGCCTGGTTCACATCGGTGGTGATCTCGTAGTTCACGCCCAGAATTTTTTCGAATTCCTCAAGCGCGAGCATCACTTGGCCGATTTCGTAATCGTTCCAGCCGAGCGAAACGAGCGGTGCGTTGGAATCGCCTTGCGTTTCGCCGAAATTTTCGCCCGCAGCTGCGAAGTACACGTATGCCGTATTCGATGCATCGAACGGCACATTGCTGGCGCGCGCCCAGATGAGCGAATCCAGCGGGTCGAAATCCAGCGGATCAATCGCCTGCGAGGTGATCGAGTAGCCGCCGGTCCAAGGCTGGTATGAAAACACGTCAAGGAAATATGTGCCGTCTGTCTCGGCGAAGAAGGATATTCGCGAACCAAGATCGCCGGCCAGGAAATTGATGTCGTCATTGAGGGTGACGAGATTGCCTTCCGAATCGTAGAGGACGATGAACGTATCGAGTTCGCCTGGGGGCAGGTCGAGGAAGAATGAGTTGTAGTCGGCGCCGCCGGCAACCTCGATCGTGTAAATCATTCCGGCGGTGGCTTCGATCCTGAACGTGTCGATCTCTCCCATCGGGAGGCCGATGAGATCGCTATAGAAGCTATCTGGGCCGGCTTCGATGAAGCCGTACTGAGTGGTTCCAACTACGATTGGCGCCGCGCCGCTGAAGGTATCGGGGACATCAATCGCGGACTGCACCACCGCATCGAGTGTGTACTGGCCCGTTCCCGCGAACGCGCCAACGCCGATAGAATACGTGCCCGAGTTTGCCGCAGTGTAGGTGAACAGCGAAGCGGTTCCTGCGCCGCCGTCGTCGTCAGCAAGCTCAGGGAAGAACGAATAGCCGCCGCTGACAAAGTCTCCCGCGGTGTGGTCAAACACGAGAAGGATGGTGTCAGTGAGCGGCGTGGCGCCAGAACCAAAGGCGCTAAAAGTGTAGGTCTGGCCGGCGACCAACGTAATAGAGTAGAAATCGATCTCGGTTCCAGAAATCGTTCCGTCGAGCAAGATTTCGCCAGGAACCGAAATGGCGCCGGCGAGGTCAGCCGCATTGAACTCAGCTTGCGGCCTGGCCAGCGTGTTTGCATCCTTGTCGTAACTTATGGCGCTTCCGCACGCCGGGCAGGCGCAGGCGCCAACAAAAAAATGCCCCTCCGTGGCGCTCGCGCTGAACTCTGGCTTTGCCGCCAGCCCTGCAATTGCGCCGCGAGAAGCTGCTGACGTCGCGCTTGTCGAGCTGCTCGACGCGCTGAAATCCACAAAACGATCCACCATGCCTGCGCTCTCTTGGCTCTTGAACGCAGCTTGGAACTTCTCAGTGTCGATCACGTTGGCGCGCCGATCGCGTAGACTACCCATGGAAAACTCCCCTGATGCAGGGATCGCTTGTGCGATCCCCTATTCCGGCATATCGCATGCAGCGCCGCGAAGTAAACACTAACGTGATTTGACGCATGAATTCGAAGTCATATCCGCATGCGGCTTTGATTGCGGCCGCAGCACTCGCCGCTTGCGCAGCATCAACGCAGGAGGCGTCAAGCGTGAGCAGTCCCAGCGAAAATGCTGCGCCAGCGAACAATACAGGCGGCGCGCCGCCCGAGGACTGCGTCGCCAATCTCCCATACGCACGTGGCGCGGTGTTCTGTAGCCTCGACGAGTATCTCGCCCATTTGGAGATTCAAGGCGCGATCGACCTGCCTTGGTGGCGGCAGGTGCGTCCGGGAGTTTACGAACGAGTTGTCCGGATGACGCCGCAGCCAGAACGGGAATTCGCGACGCGCGAAGAACTGATGCGCCTGTACGGTTTTCGCCGCTAAATTGAGAGAGCCTGACTCATGGCCGATGAACTGATTTTCTACACCAACCCGATGTCGCGCGGGCGCATCGCGCGCTGGATGTTGGAGGAAGTGGGCCAGCCCTATCGCACCGAAGTTCTTGAATACGGCACGACAATGAAGGCGCCGGAATATCTGGCGGTCAATCCGATGGGCAAGGTGCCGGCGATCAAGCACGGCGACGCGGTGATCACCGAGTGCGCCGCGATCTGCGCTTATCTGGCGGACGCCTTCCCGCAGGCAAACCTCGCGCCGAAGAACAATTCCGAGCGCGCGCGTTATTTCCGCTGGCTGTTCTTCGCCGCAGGCCCGTTCGAGCACGCGAGCACCAATAACGCCATGGGTTTTGTCGTGCCGGCAGAGCGCAAGGCGACGGCGGGTTACGGCTCTCTGGGCGAAACCGTGGATGCGCTCGAATTGGCGGTGAAGGACCGCGAATACATTGCGGCCGATCGCTTCACCGCAGCGGACGTGTATGTGGGCGCGCAGCTTGGATGGGGCTTGCAGTTCGGCTGGCTGGAGAAACGGCCTGCCTTCGTCGATTATTCCGCGCGCCTGCAAGCGCGCCCCGCCGCGATCCGCGCGCGCGAGATCGACGAGGCGCTGATGGTTGCGGCGAAGAAGTAACGCGAAGCGTGGCCTGCCACCCGTAGCCGCGAAGCGGCGTAGGGTGGCGACCCCGGAGAGACTCGAACTCCCGACCGTGTCCTTAGGACGGACCTGCTCTTCCAGCTGAGCTACGGGGCCAGCGCGTGCGGCTCTTGAGCTAGGCCAAGCGCGCGCGCGCGGCAACCGGGTTCCGGGCTGGACACGCTTTGTCCACAGGACGACAATGCCCGGCCTGGGGGCGCGAGCCCACGCGGGGGTGCGGGGACTTTGAAGGGGAGCTTTATGGCGCACCGTTACGGCAATTCCTGGTCGAACGCCGCCGCCGGGCTCACCGCGCTCTCGCACGCCCGCGCCAGCGTCATTCGCTGGGGCATCGTCATTGCCCTGAGCGCACTCTGGATTGGCGGCGGCATGATCTATTGGCGGGAAATGGCGCCGTCGGAGGCGCTCTACCGCACCATCGGCGCCGTCAGCATGTGGGATAATTACTTCCAGGCGACGCCCATGCAGGGCCAGGACGGCGCCCTGCTCGATCTGGTGCGCTTCGCTGCGATCGCTACTCCAGTGGTCGGATTGTTGTTTGCATTTTCGGGACAGCTCGGCGGCTCGCTCGCGCGCATCTTCAATCTCGGCGCCGCCCGCCATATCGTCATCGCCGGCCAAAGCCCGGCTGCGCTTTCGCTTGCGCTTGATTGCAGCCGCGTTGGCGACGCGGTGACCATGATCTCCAGCGACCTCCCCGACGAAACCGCGCTGGGCTTGCGGCGCAAGGGGATCATCGTGCTGGTCGGCGACGCCACGCAGCTGGAAACCCTGCGCACCGCGCGCGCCCATCACGCCGCCCACGTCATCGCCTTCAACGCGGACGACACTGCGAACTTGCAGATCGAAGCCGCTGTGCGCCGTCTGGTGGGCAAGGGGAGACGTAGGCCGCCAATCGGCGTTCACGTCGCCACACGCTCGCCGATGCTGCTCAAGGAGGCGCGCGAAATGCGCTCGGCGCAATCGCGTAAGAAGGGCGGCGACGCGCCCTCTGCGATCGACCCAAAGCCGTTCTCGCTCAACGAAACTGCGGCGCGTGCGCTGCTGCAACAAGAGAGCCAGACGCTGCTCTCGCTGGCGCGGCAGCTCAACCAGGATCGCGTGCATCTGGTGTTCTTCGGCTTCGACGCAAACGCCGAAATGGTGGCCAATTGCACGCTGAAGAGCCTGTGGTCGGCGCATTTCGCTCCCCCGCGCCTGACCGCGCTTTCGCCCGATCCGCAAGCCACGGAAGCAGGATTTCGAGCACGCCATCGCGAAGCCTTCGCTCATCCCGGCCTCTGGAGCGCCGACGTCGCTTTCATGGCGTTCAATTGGGACGCGGCGTCCATCGGCGCGGAAATCCTCGATGCCGTGGAAGCCGCGCGCGGCAAGCCGACCGCGATCGTGGTTTCCTCCGGCGCCGATCCTGGCAACATCCACCTCGCCATCGCGCTGAAGCGCGCCTGCAATCACGGGCTGCGCTGGCCGGTTCCGATCTTCATGTACGAGAGCAGCCAGTCGGAATTTTCCCAGCAATACGCCAAGGGCGACGAAACAGCGGAATTGGACGCCTACCTGCAGGCGTTCGGCGCACACCAAACCACCGCGACCCGCGCGCGCATCATCGATGGCGCGCTCGACCGCGGCGCCGCGATTGCGCACGAACACTACAATCAGGGCCTGGGCGAAAAAGATTCCATGAGCATGCGCGAGCTGCAATCGGCGCTGAAAGACTGGAACGAGGTGCTGGAGACTTACCGCGCCGCGAACCGCGCGGTCGCAGACAGCGCCATGACGAAACTCTGGGACGCAGGTTGGCGCCCGGCGCCCAAGGCGGCGGAGAAGCGCGAGACCGCTCCGACTGTGCCTGCCGAATTGATGCCGCTCATGGCGCAGCGCGAGCACGACAGATGGGTTGCGGAGCGGCTGATGTCGGGCTGGCGCCCGGCGGGCTCGGGCGAGGCCCGCAACAACGATCTCATGGTCCACGACAAATTGGTTCCCTGGGATGCGTTGAGCGAAACCGATCGCGCCAAGGACGCCGTCCAGGTGCGCGCCGCGATCGACATTGCACGAATGATGAAGCCTTCGGGCTTCCTACCGCGCGAAGCAAACTAGAGCACAAAAGCGCAAGCGCCATCCTTGTTGGCCCTTCAGCCGGAAAAAACTCTGCCCATTGGAGGGCGGGGACGCGTTCGACCGCGCCGCAAAAATGTGCGCCGTTGTTTCGGCGCTTATGACGCGAACGAACGCGTCCCCGTGGTCGTGCTCGCCGGGCGGCCGGACTGGAGCTATTTCACTCCGCGAGGCGTACCCCGGCGGCGTGCAGGTCGGCGTGTTCGCGCCGATCCCGGTGACCTCCCGCGCTTCATTTTCTCGCGCGGGCTTTGCGCTCTTGGCGCTTCACGCTCACCACCTCGCCATGCGCATCGGCTCGAACAGGGTACCGACTGCCCTCCATGCGAAGGCGATGGACGCAGTATAAACCCGCCTCCAAGGGGGGTGGGTAGATTTTTGTACAAGCCTTGGTTTTCAAGGCCGGGAGGAGTGGATTTGTGGGGATAGGGAGCGCGCGGCCTCCGGCCGCGCATGCGTCGCCGGAAGCGACGCGCTCCCCAGTCGCGAACACCTGCGCGGATGCGTTCTTTTGAGGAAGCGCTCGCTAACGCAACCGATTGCCGTTGATCGTGATCTGACGCGCCTCAAGCCGCACGATGCCGACATTATCCGTCGGCATCTCAATGCGGATCGGGGCCCATAGCCCGCTTGCGGTCCGCGCGAACAGAAACGTCAGCGTCTGACGTTCCTGCGGATCGGAGAAACCGGCGATCGGGCGAAAATCGACGCTGCAGCGCACGGCGGATCCGCGATAGCCCCGGGTGTCGACGTTCACGGTCCCGTTCGGGGTCAGCACGAAATCAAAGCGTGAGCGCCCGTCCATGTAGACATTGATGGTGCGGGTGCACGGATCGCCGTTGGAAGTGACCAACGCGGCGATTGCGGTGACCTGGTCAACCACACCGCGCCGCTGCGCCGGCGTCGCCGCCGGAGAGCCCATGCCCATGCGCGGGTTGGAGGTGGTGACGACATCGTTGGCCGTGAAGGCGGCGTTGACGACGCGGTTGCGCCGGCCGCCCTGGTGGCGATACGCGGCCGGACGCAACGCGCCCTGCGGGTCCACGGCGCCGCTCACTGAATACGTGTAATCCTGGCTGCCGCCCATCATCATTCGGGCAAGCCCGGTCAGACGTCGCTGTGCGCTGGCTTGATAGGCTTGGCCGTTCTGGTTGTAGGAGAACGTGAAATCGCCCGCATCGACGCCGCGTGCGACCGCGCCGAACACGACTTCCACACGCCGCTGCGGCCCGCCTTGCGCTTGCGCCGGCCCGGCGGCGATCGCTAGCCCAATTCCGATCAAGGCGGCGGCGAGGTTTTTCATACGCAATCTCCCAAAACGCCAATCCCCTATCCTGGAGCGACTGATCCAGACATGAACCAAATGCGGCGGTTTCATGGATGGCCTAGCAGACTTCATCAAGCCGCCATGCCCCGCCCGGGCTTGTCATATGAACGCGCCTGCCGCGACACTCATCCCTGCATGAGCACCGCCGCCCCGTCCGACTATGCGCGTGACACCTCCCCCACGGTGCAGGACGACATCCGCGGCGTGCTCATGACCCACCACGCCAACGCTTGGACCTGGGCGACGGCGTGCTGTCGGGGCGACCGCCAGGCCGCTCACGACGTGCTGCACGACGTCTATGTCGGGGTCCTGAGTGGGCGAACGCTGTTTGCCGGCCGCTCCTCCTTCAAGACCTGGCTTTTCGGATGCATCCGCGTCACCGCCATGGCCAAGCGCCGGCGGCGGCTGGTCTTGGACTTCCTGTTCGAGCCTATCGGACCGCTTGCGGAAAAGATTGCCGCCCCTTTGGCGGCCGAGAGCGCCTCGCGCGCGCTGTTGGCGGCCGTGGCCGCCCTGCCTCAGCGCCAGAGCGAAGTGGTGACGCTCGTCTTCGGCCACGATCTCACTATCGAGGAGGCCGCGGCCATCATGAACGTCTCGGTCGGCGCGGCCCGCCAGCATCACGCGCGCGCCAAGGAAAAACTCCGCGCCACGCTCAACCCAGATCGAGAGAAGAGCCATGGATGACCACGCCCTGAGGCGCGCGTTCGCAAGCGCGCAAGCCCCGCCGCCGTTTGACGCTGTCGCGGTAAAGCCCAGCGTGCGCCGTTTGCGCAAAGTACGCGCAAGCCTTGCAGCGTGCGCGTTGGTCGTAGCGGCTGCTGCTCCATTCCTGCTGCGACAGCCTGAGCGCGGCGTCGATTTCGCGCTCGCTGCGCCGCCCACGACCGACTGGCTTTTAGAAACCCCCGATCCGGAATGGATCGCCAACCTCGAACGAGAATCTAAAATGGAGTCCGCCGATGCCCCCTAAGTCCATACTCATCGCCGCCTGCGCAATCGCCGCCCTCGCCAGCCCGGTCGCTGCGCAGGACCAAGGCTTGAGCGGCGGGGAGGCCGAATTCATCCTCGCCCAGGCAGACAACGATCACGCCCGCACCCTAGAGCGCGAGCGCACGGAGGCCGCCAGCGACGAGGTGCGTGCGCTGGTGTACTCGCCGGAATTCATCCTCGAGAACCGCCGCCTGATTTCATTGAGCGATCGCCAGCGTGACCAGATGGTCGCCGACCTGCAAGGACTACAGACCCAGCTCATTTCCCAACAGATGGAGATGGAGGATTCACGCGAGGCGCTGATCACGGCCATGCGCGCTCAACCGGCTAACGAAACGCGGGTGCTCACGGCCCTCGACGAGGTGCTCAACATCGAGCGCGAGGTGAAGCGCCTGCAGATGCGGACGCTGTTGCGCCTGCGAGATACGTTGACGCCTTCCCAGCGCGCGCGCCTCAACGAGCTGCGCGACGGGGGCTGAAGGCCGGCATCCCCTCCTGAGCCCTCCCTGGAGGGGATGCCCACTCCACAGCGCAATTGCGCCCTTGCCCGATACCAGATCGCTTTCTATAGAGGCGCCGGCGGAGACTGCCCGACAGATCGTCGAGGCGGCGCTTTTGCGTCGCCGGGCCCGACAGCCCAGCCCTCGCCAAGCCTACCCGAGGACGGCCCCATTGTGGGGCCGAGACCGCCGGAGCCAACCGGTTGGCCCTTGTCATTGTTGGAGTTGCAGTACCTATGGCGTCCGCCCAATCCAGTATGAACCCCACGCGCGACGATTTCGCCGCGCTGCTCGACCAAAGTTTGACCTCTCGCGGCATGATCGAGGGCCGCGTAATTCCCGCCACCGTCGTCGCCATCGAGAACGACTTTGTCGTCGTCGACATCGGCTTGAAGACGGAAGGCCGCATCCCGATCCGCGAGTTCATCATCGACGACGGTTCTGGCGCCCCCAAGGTTGGCGACATCGTGGAAGTGTATCTCGACCGCATCGAAAACGCGCTCGGCGACGCCGTAGTCAGCCGCGAGAAAGCGCGCCGCGAAGAAGCCTGGACCCGGCTTGAGAAAAATTTCGCCGCTGGCGAAACCGTGATCGGCGCACTGGTTGGGCGCGTCAAAGGCGGCTTCACCGTGGACCTCGGCGGCGCGAACGCGTTCCTGCCGGGCAGCCAGGTCGACATCCGCCCCGTGCGCGACGTCGGGCCGCTGATGAACATCACCCAGCCCTTCGCGATCCTGAAAATGGATCGACAGCGCGGCAATATCGTCGTCTCCCGCCGCGCCGTGCTTGAAGAGAGCCGCGCCAGCGAACGCGCGGAAATCGTCGGCAACCTGAAGGAAGGCGAAGTCCGCGACGGCGTGGTCAAGAACATCACCGATTACGGCGCCTTCGTGGATCTCGGCGGCATCGACGGCCTCCTGCATGTCACCGACATGAGCTGGAAGCGCGTCTCGCACCCGAGCCAAGTGCTCAATGTCGGCGACACCGTGAAAGTGCAGATCGTCAAGATCAACCCCGACACCCAGCGCATCAGCCTCGGCATGAAGCAACTCATGACCGATCCTTGGGATGCCGTGGACGCGAAATACCCAGCCGGCGGCAAATTCTCCGGCCGGGTCACCAACATTACCGATTACGGTGCGTTCGTTGAGTTGGAGCCGGGCGTCGAAGGACTCGTCCACGTCTCGGAAATGAGCTGGACCAAGAAGAACCTGCACCCCTCGAAAATCCTATCGACCAGCCAAGAAGTCGACGTGCAGGTGCTGGACGTTGACGGCGAGAAGCGCCGCATTTCGCTTGGCATCAAGCAGGTGCAGGCCAATCCGTGGGAGGCGTTCAGCAGCGCCCACCCGGTGGGTTCGATCATCGAAGGCGAAGTCAAGAACATCACCGAGTTCGGCTTGTTCGTGGGGCTCTCGGCGGACCTCGACGGCATGGTGCATCTCTCCGACATCGCCTGGGATGTACAAGGCGAAGAAGCGCTCGCGCGGCACAACAAGGGCGACATGGTCAAGGCCAAGGTGCTCGATATTGACGCCGACAAGGAACGCATCTCGCTCGGCATCAAACAAGTTGCCGCCGATCCGATGGGCGACGCCGATTTCCGCAAGGGCCAGATCATCACCGTCGAGGTGGTGGATGTGGCGACCGGCGGCATCGAAGTGGCGTTCGGCGAAAACAACGCACTGCGCTCCTTCATCCGCAAGGCCGATCTCTCGCGCGACCGCTCCGAGCAGCGCACTGACCGCTTTGCCGTGGGAGACCGCGTCGACGCCATGGTGACGAGCTTCGAGAAGGGCAGCCGCAAGGTCGCCCTCTCGATCAAGGCCATGGAGCTGAAGGACGAGAAGGAAGCCATCGCACAGTTCGGCTCGTCGGATTCAGGCGCATCGCTCGGCGACATCCTTGGCGCAGCGCTGAAGGACAAGGCCGGCAAATCCTGATTAAAGGAAATGTGACTGAATGCGAGGCGCCGCACGATGCGTGTGGCGCCTCGTTTTTTTTACTCCGCTGTTGACCTCTTTATCGGCGCCACTAATTTCGTCAGCTGTTTTGTTGGGCTGCGGCATAGGGGGCTGCATGAGAGCGGTGATTGTTGTGGTTGTCTCTGGCCTGCTTGCAGGTTGCGGCCCAAGCGGCCCTAGCCCGCAGGAACTCGCTCATTTGCGGCGCTGCGAGTCGCTTCAAACCCGACTCACGAACATCGAGATGGAGTTAGATCAGCTCCGAATTGAAGATTCTCAGGCTGCGCAATTTGGCGAAACCAACGCCCAGTCCGACCGCGGAACCGAGGACGATTTCGCCCAAGGAGCTGGGGCCTACGTGCAGTGCGCCGGCTATTATGCTTTCGCCGCCCAAACCACGCGGCAGCGCTGCGACCGCGTGCTGACTGCGGCGTTCAACGCAACGCTGGCGAAGCGCAGACTACAAAGCGAGATTTCGGCTGAGCGCTGCAGCTGATCACATTGCCCCTGAGATGTAATTTCCGTTATTTTCAACCGCATAGGCATTGACGGACGCGCCCGCTCGGTCCTCTATCTCTCTTGAAGGACTCACCGATGTTGCGATCCGAATTGGTCAACCGTCTGCAGGAAGAGTTCCAGCCGCTGCGCACTGGCGACGTGGAAGAAGCAGTGGATGTGGTGCTCGACGAGATTGCAATTGCGCTGGCGCAGGGCGGCCGCGTGGAATTGCGCGGCTTTGGCGCGTTTTCCGTCCGCAAGCGCGACGCCCGCACCGGCCGCAATCCGCGCACCGGCGCAACGGTAAAGGTCGCCGCCAAGCGCGTGCCCTTCTTCAAGCCGGGCAAAGAGCTACGGCTCAAGGTCAATGGCGGCGAGGAACCGTAGGGGCGGCTACGCTCTGCTTGACTGCGGTAACAATATACGCTGTGACCGCAGCTTGTGACCCGGTTTGGGAGGACCGCATTTCATGTCCATGATCAAGGAATTCCGCGACTTCGCCATGAAGGGCAATGTCGTCGATCTCGCCGTCGGCGTGATCATCGGCGCTGCGTTCGGCACCATTGTCTCGTCCCTGGTTGACGATGTCGTCATGCCGCCGATCGGGCTCCTGCTCGCCGGCATCGACTTCTCGACGCTGAAGCTGGTGATCCAGCAAGCGGCGCCCGCGGTCGGCGCTGAAGGCGCTGCCGACTTTGTGGCCGCCAGGCCGGAAGTCGCCATCGCCTATGGCAAGTTCATCAACGCGGCGATCAAATTCATTATCGTTGCGTGGGTGCTGTTCATGATCATCCGCGCCATGAACGCCATGAAGAAAAAGGATGAGGCCGCGCCCGCGCCAACCGCACCGCCCGAAGATATCGTGCTGCTGCGCGAGATCAGGGATGCGTTGAAGAAGTAAAGCTTCAGGGCGAATGAAAACCCACCGTCATTCCGGAGCGCGCGAAGCGCGAACCCGGAACCCAGGGGATCAAAGAACTCGTCGCTCGCCCCTGGGTTCCGGGTTCTCGGCCGTCGCCGAGCCCCGGAATGACGGTGGTTGCTCGATTCTTGTTAGAGCGTGATGGCCCAAACCAAAATCTGCGGCATCACCGACGCCGCCGCCATGGATACGGCCCTCTCGGGCGGCGCGCGCTTCGTCGGACTGGTGTTCTTTGCCAAGAGCCCGCGTCATCTAAGCATGGAAGCCGCCGCCGCGCTGGCGGACCGGGCGCGCGGGCGGGCGGAGATCGTGGCGGTGACGGTCGACGCCGACGATGCGCTACTGGAGCAAATCGCCCAGGCAGTGCGCCCCGATTGGGTGCAGGCCCACGGCTTGGAGGGCCCGCATCGGGTTTCCGCGCTCGCCCGCTTCGCCGCTAAGGGCGTTATCAAGGCGCTCGGGATCGCGCGGCCGGGGGACCTCAAGCGCGCCGCCGACTTCGAAGCGCCGGCCGGCATGTTGCTGTTTGACGCCAAGCCGCCCCCCGGGGGGGGCTTGCCTGGCGGCAATGCATTGGCCTTCGATTGGAATTTGTTGGCCGGGCGGCGGTTTTCGCGGCCCTGGTTGCTTTCGGGCGGACTAACACCTGAAAACGTCGGCGAGGCGATCACAGCATCTGGCGCGGCCCTGGTGGACGTGTCCTCTGGCGTGGAGAGCGCTCCGGGCCTAAAGGACCCAGCGAAGATCGCGGCGTTCTTAGCCGCAGTGCGTAGCGCCGCTAGTTCATGAACATCAACCTCGTCGCATCGGTGGAAGACGTTCGCGCCCCCCTCCCCCTGAGGGGTGGGGGCAGGGGGCGGGGTGAAGCGCGGCTGGCCAAAATCTGCTCTTCACCCATCCCCGGATTCGCGAAGCGAAGTCCGGGGCCCATAAACACGAACAAATGCGCGTTCGCATGGAACGCCGGTGATCTTGGGTCCCGGACTTTGCGCTGCGCGCCAATCCGGGAATGGGTGTTTCATGCGCCGAAACCTCGAACACCGCGTCTCACCCCACCCCCTGCCCCCTCCCCGCAAGGGGAGGGGAAATGACCGCGCGCCGCAACTGGCAGGATCTGCCTGATTCCGAAGGGCGCTTCGGCCCTTACGGAGGACGCTTCGTCGCCGAGACTTTGATGCCACTGGTTCTCGATCTGGAGCGCGCCTATCGCGCCGCTCAAGCCGATCCCGGCTTCGCCGCGACGATGGCCGATTTCTGGACGCATTACGTGGGCAGGCCTAGCCCGCTCTATTTTGCCGAGCGCCTCAGCGCGCATTTCGGCGGCGCGAAGATTTACTTCAAGCGCGATGAGCTAAATCACACCGGCGCACACAAGATCAACAATTGCCTGGGGCAAATTCTGCTCGCGCAGCGCATGGGCAAGACGCGCATCATCGCCGAAACTGGCGCCGGCCAGCACGGCGTCGCCACCGCCACCATCTGCGCGCGTCTTGGACTGCCGTGCGTGGTGTTCATGGGCGCCACTGACATCGAGCGGCAGAAGCCCAACGTGTTCCGCATGAAATTACTTGGCGCGGAAGTGCGCCCGGTTACGTCAGGCGCAGCCACGTTGAAAGACGCGATGAACGAAGCGCTGCGCGATTGGGTGACCAACGTCGCCGACACCTTCTATTGCATAGGCACCGCCGCCGGCCCGCACCCCTACCCGGAAATGGTGCGTGATTTTCAAAGCATCATCGGCCGCGAAGCGCGGGCACAAATTCTCGAACGCGAAGGCCGTTTGCCCGACGCTTTGGTGGCCTGCATCGGCGGCGGCTCCAACGCGATCGGGCTGTTTCATCCCTTCATCGCTGACGAAGAGGTACGACTCATAGGCGTCGAAGCCGCAGGCCGCGGCATCGACGAACGCTTCGAGCACAGCGCCGCCATCAATGGCGGCCGCCCCGGCGTGCTGCACGGCAACCGCACTTACTTGATGCAGAACGAAGACGGTCAAATTCTCGAAGGCCACTCGATCAGCGCTGGTTTGGATTATCCGGGCGTTGGACCGGAGCACTCGTATCTGCACGACATCGGGCGAGCGCAATATCTCAGCGCGACGGACAAAGAAGCGCTCGCGGCGTTTCAGCTATGCGCGCGGCTGGAAGGCATATTACCGGCGCTGGAACCCTCGCACGCGTTGGCGCGCGTTGGCGATGTGGCGAAGGAGATTGGGCGCGACGGGCTGATCGTGATGAACCTCTGCGGTCGCGGGGATAAGGACGTGTTCACGGTGGCGGATGCGTTGGGGGTGGGGCTGTGAGGTTCTGCGTGTGCCTCACAGGCTTGTCCTCTTGGACCGCCGGCGTCTCGCCGGCGAGGACGCCGGCGGTCCAAGAGAACAGCGCACGCTGCGCCACTGCTGTTCCTTCTGCACGCCCCCTCCCCCCTGCCCCCCGCCCCCAGGGGCGGGGGAGTGCGAGCGCAGTATGAGCGCTCGCATCGCCCAACGCTTCGCTTCGCTCGCGCGCGCCAACCGCGCTGCGCTCATCACGTACATCATGGCGAGCGATCCCGATCACGAGACGTGCTTTGAAATCCTGCACGCCCTCCCCGCCGCTGGCGCTGACATCATCGAGCTTGGTTTTCCGTTTTCCGATCCGATGGCCGACGGGCCGAGCATACAGAAAGCAGCGCTGCGCGCGCTGAAGGCTGGCGGCTCGCTCAGGCAAACGCTGGAGCTCGCGCGCCGCTTCCGCGAAAGCAATGCCGACACCCCGCTCATCCTCATGGGCTACGCAAATCCGATCGAAAGCATGGGCTACGAAGCGTTCGCGCAAGCGACGCACGCAAGCGGCGCCGACGGCGCCATCGTGGTCGATCTGCCGCCGGAGGAAGACACGCCGCTGCGCAGCGCCTTCGCCCCGCACGGCCTCTCCATCATCCGCCTCGCCACGCCCACCACGGACGACAAGCGATTAACCAATGTGCTCGATGGCGCCTCCGGTTTCCTGTATTATGTTTCTGTCGCTGGCGTCACCGGCGCCAACGTCGCGACGGCGCAGGCGATTGAGAGCGCTGTTTCTCGCTTGAAACGCGTAACGGCGTTGCCGATCGCCGTCGGCTTCGGCGTCCGCGAACCGCAAGCGGCCGCCGCTATCGCCAAACACGCCGACGCGGTGGTAGTCGGCTCGGCTTTCGTGGACGAAATCGCTGCCGTCCCCGATGGGCCGAAAGCGGACGCCGTGGAACGCGTCTTGCGCAAAGTGCAGCTTTTGAGCGAAGCTGTGCGAACCGCGCGGACTAAAGAGGGAACACGCGCATGAATTGGCTCTCCAATTTCGCCCGGCCCGGCCTGCGCGGCAAGAAGCCCGAGGACGGGCGCGAGACGCCTGACAATCTCTGGATCAAGGATCCGATTTCGGGCGAACTGGTTTATCGCGCCGAGCTTGAGGCCGCCGATTGGGTCGCGCCCTCCGGCTTCCACATGCGCATCGGGCCCGAGCCGCGCTTCCGGCATTTGTTCGACGACCAAGCCTGGCAGAAAATAACGCTGCCGAAAGTCGCCGCCGATCCGCTCAAGTTCAAGGACGATAAGAAATATTCCGATCGTCTGAAGGCCGCGCGCGCCAAAGTCGGCCGCGAGGATTGCATGGAGGCCGGCTATGGCCGCATCGGCGGCGCTCATGCGGTGGTGCTTGTACAAGATTTCGAGTTCATGGGCGGCTCGCTCGGGATGGCCGCTGGCGAAGCCTTCATCGCCGCCGCCGAAGCCGCGCTGCGGCGCAAAGCGGCGCTGATCGTGGTGACAGCCTCGGGTGGCGCGCGCATGCAGGAGGGCATTCTCTCGCTGATGCAGATGCCGCGCACGACGCTTGCGATCCAGATGCTGCACGAGGCTGGCCTGCCTTATCTGGTGGTGCTGGCCGATCCGACGACGGGCGGCGTCACCGCGAGCTACGCCATGCTCGGCGACGTGCACATCGCAGAGCCCGGCGCGCTGATCGGCTTCGCCGGCCCGCGGGTGATCGAAGAAACCATTCGCCAGAAATTGCCCGAGGGCTTTCAGCGCGCGGAATATCTGCTCGACAAAGGCATGGTCGATCTCGTGGTCGATCGCCGGCAACTGAAGGCGACGCTAGCGACCTTGCTTGCGGTGCTGATGCACAAACGCGCCGGTGCGGCCGCGCCTGAGGCGGAAGTGACCGAGCTTGCCGAAGCCGACCCCGCTGAAGCGGCGGCGCCCGCCAAAGCCAAGCGTAGACAAGCCGCCAAAGCGCCTCGCGCGAAAGCGGCAGAGTGAGCCTACACGCATGAATTCAACACCGATTCCCGGGGCGCCGCGGAGCGGCGAGGCTGGAACCCATGAACACGAACCTGTGAGTTCCTGGGCCCCGGACTTCGCCTTCGGCGAATCCCGGGATGGGTGAGCAAAACGACCGCGCCCTCGCCGCCTTCGAATCTCTCTTCGGCCCCGAATTCGGCCATGGGAAAGCGCACAATCTAGAGAACCTACAGACCGCACTCGACAAACTTGGCGCGCCGCAGGCCAATCTCGGCGCGCCTGTGTTTCACGTCGCCGGCACTAACGGCAAAGGCTCAACCATCGCCTTCCTGCGCGCCATCGCGGAAGCCGCTGGCCTGCGCGTGCACGCTTTCACCAAGCCGCACCTGTTTGCGCTGCGGGAGCGCTTTTTGGTGGCCGGCGCCCAGACCAGCGACGATGCGCTGATCGCCGCCGCCGAGCGCGTGGCTGCTATCGCAACCGAGATCACTCACTTCGATGCGCAGGTCGCGGTGGCGCTCATGCTGTTCCGCGAGACGCCAGCCGATCTCATCTTGCTCGAGGCCGGCATGGGCGGGCGCGAGGATTCTACCAACGTCATCGTCTCGCCAGCTGCTTCCATCATCACGCCGATTGGTCTCGATCACCAGGACGTGCTCGGAAGCACGCTTACTGACATCGCCGCGCACAAGGCCGGAATTCTGAAGCCGCGCTCACCGGCTTTTGTCGCGCGGCAGGCGCCAGAGGCGCTGGCGGTGATCGAGGAAACGGCTGCCCGCGTATGTGCGCCGCTGTTCCGCAGCGGAACCGAATGGGATTGCTTTGCCAGCAACGGACGTATGGTCGTGCAAACCGAGACGCGCGCGCTCGATTTGCCACTGCCCGCGCTTGTTGGCGCCCATCAGATCGAAAACGCCGGGCTTGCCTGCGCGACGTTTCTTGGCCCGACGCGCCAGACCATAAGCGATGAAGCCTTCGCCGAAGGGATTGCATCGGCGCGCTGGCCGGGGCGATTGCAGGCGCTGACGCGCGGCGCGCTCTCCGCGCCGATCCGCGCGCTCGGCGGGGAAGTCTGGGTTGATGGCGGCCACAATGCGCACGCGGCGGAAGCGCTTGCACGTGCGTTAAGGGATTTCTCGCGCCATCGTCCCGCGTCGACAATCGCCATTGTCGGCTTGCGTGCACGCAAGGACGCCGCGGCTTTCGTCGCCGCGCTCTCGCCCGCGACCGATCATCTCATCGCGGTTCCACTAAACGACGATCACGCGCCGCCAGACGACATCGCCGCCCACGCGCGCGCGGTTGGCGTCAGCTCAGAGACTGCGCCCACGATCAGCGCAGCGCTCGCAAAAGCAGAGCGGTTCGCGGCGCCGCGTGTTCTGTTTTGTGGTTCGCTATCGTTGGCGGCGGCTGTACTCGCCGGTCAACCGCAAGAGGCCTAGAGCCTATTCCGATCCGATTGAATCGGATCGGGGCTCTAGGTTTTTGTTTGGTCGCATTTTCTTGCGACGAACCGGTATCCACTTCGTCGGAAAATGCTCTAGACGCTCTCGTTCAGCCACTCGACGATCTTCGATTTAGGCATAGCGCCAACTTTAGTCGCCGCCACCTTGCCGTCTTTGAACACCATCAGGGTCGGGATGCCGCGCACGCCATATCGCCCAGGAATCATGGGGTTGTCGTCGATATTGAGCTTGGCGATGGTGACGCGATCGCCCATTTCGGCGGCGATTTCTTCCAGCGCCGGACCAATCTGCTTGCAGGGCCCGCACCATTCCGCCCAGAAATCGACAAGCACCGGACGGCCGGATTTCAGCACATCGGCTTCGAAACTATCGTCGCTGGTCTTGGTGGTGGCCACGCTTGTTCTCCTTGGCGCGTGATGGCGAGGCAGCGGATGTAGGCGCGATCGGTTAAGGATTCAACCACGCAGGTAGGCTGCCAGAGCGGCATCCTGCTGCTCGTCGGACAACGCCATCAGGTGCGGCGCTTCGGTCCAGAGCAACGCGCTGTTTATCATTTTGCCGGGAAATATCTGGCGCAACACAGCTCGGTAGAGAGCAAGTTGCAAGACGTAGGACGCGGGTGCTGCTGCGGGATCGCGCGGCGCAGGCCGATCGGTCTTGTAATCGAGCACGATCACAGAAGCGTCATCGACGGCGATGCGATCGACGATACCGCTTACGGCCCTGCCCTCAACCATGCCGACAATCGGCGCTTCGGCGCGGCTAGAAGGCCCAAACACGGCGGCGAAGCGAGAATCTGCGATGACCTCAAGCGCCTCGCGCGAAAATTCCTGCGACTCCGCTGCGCCGACGCCTTGGCGTTCAAGCCAGGCGCACGCGGCCGCGGCGCGCCGCTCCACTGCGATTTCCGGCAGACGCTGCAGCAATCCGTGGATCAACCGCCCTCTGCGGAAACGCACCTCGCCCTCGCCACGCGGCGAAAACAAGGTCGGAACAAGATGCGCACGCGAGGGAGGCTGCGCCGCTCCGACGCGTGCGCCGAGGGCCGGCGCTCTTGTCCATTCGGGGGGAGGCGCAGCATCGCTGGTGACAGGAGCGACAGCGGCGCCCGCCGACAACGGCGTCCCGAACCGCAAGCCTTCGCCAAACGGCGTTTCGCATGCGGCCGCGCCAAGGCCGGAGAGCGCCTCCTCCACAGCAAAACGCCAACTCTCCGCGGCCTCCGAGTTGCGCCATTGCACGCCGCACACGATCAAGCGGTCGCGGGCGCGCGTCATCGCTACGTACAACAGTCGCCAGTGCTCACCCAGCATCCGGGCCTTATGCGTGGCGCGCGCATCGCGCACGGCTTTGTCGTCATCCTTACTGCGGAAGGAAATGAACGGCCCCTCGGCCTCGTCGAAGATCAGTCCGTTGTCGGGCGCATCCTCCACGCCGGCGCTGGTGTCGGGCAAAATAACCAGAGGCGCCTCAAGGCCCTTGGCGCCGTGCACCGTCATCACCCGCACCGCGCCGGTCTCGGCCTCGAGCTCGCGTTTTACCTGCCCTGCGTCGGAATCGATCTCGTGCAGAAAGCGCTGCATTGTGGCGGCCGTGTGCGCGCTGGACTTGAGCGCCCGCTGCAGCAATTCCTCCACCGGGTCGCGCGCTTCAGGGCCCAGGCGCGCGAACAACCGTTTCCAACCGCTGGCGCCTGTGGCGTCGGGCGATTCCAACGCCCACGACAAAAACGCAAAAGCATCTCCGCCGCGGCGCGCTACCAATTCAGCGATGAATGCCCGTGGCGCATCGTACTTCGCGTCCGCCGAAGCCATCAGGCGGGCATAAAGCGTCTCATTCTTGGCTCTGCCGTGGGCCAACGGAAAAATGTCGGCGTCATCGTCGTCGAGATTGAGCCAAGGTCCTTTGAGCACGCAGGCTAGCGAGAGATCGTCGGCAGGATCGAGCGCCACACGCATCAGCGCCAGGCAATCCTCCACGGCGAGTTCGTCGCGCAGCACCATGCGGTCGGCCCCCGCGACCGGAAGGCCTGCCCGCTTGAACGCCCTGATGAGTTCGCGAAACAGCGGCCCGCGCGTGCGCACCAAAGCCAGCACATCGCCGGGGCGCAGCGGGCGGGGCGCGCCGCGCTCCCAGACCGCTTCGCGTGCGGCGATCATCTCGCACACTCGCTGCGCGATCGCACGCGCGAGAATTGCGTGCGCGCTGGCGCCGGTCTCGACATCCATCGGCGCGTCCCATGCCTGCGCCGGTTGTGCGGCCGGCTTGTTCGCGAGCGGCCAAACCTCCACCGCACCCTGCTCACCTTCACGCGCGGCCAGATGCTCGATCAGATCGAACTTCGCAGGCGCCGCTTCGATGAGCGGGCGTCGGTTGAAGGTCGCATCGACGACGCGCAGGATCTCAGGGGTAGATCGGAACGACGTCAGCAGGTCTGGCGCAGCAAATGCGCTCCCGGCGCGTTTTGAAAGAACCTGCTTCTCCTGCAGGAAGCGGCGCGGGTCGGCGCCTTGAAACGCGTAGATGCTCTGTTTGGGATCGCCTACCGCGAACATTGTGCGGGTTCGGTCGCGTACGCCGCGCCCGGCAAAAAACTCGCTCTGCAGAGGAGCAATCAGGTCCCATTGCGTTGGACTCGTGTCTTGGCCTTCGTCGATCAGAATATGGTCGAGGCCGCCGTCCAGTTTGTACAGCACCCAGGCCGCAGAGTCGGAGCGACGCAACAAGCCCTGCGCATGCTCAATGAGATCGTCGAAATCGAGAACGCCGGCGCGCGTCTTGGCGTCTCCGTAGGCCTGATCCAATTTGAGAGCCAACGCCAGTGCGGCGCCGGCATCGTCGGCACGGTCGATGGCGTTCAAGGCCTCACGCGCTCGGGTCGCCAGTTCGACGATCGGGTCAAGGACGCGCGCGAGCCATGGCTGCTGGGCCGCAAACGATGCGGTTACCAAAGAATCGTAGGGTTCGTTGTCTTCTTTTTTCAAGGCAATCCGGAGAACGTGCTCCAGAGTCATCCGAGACGCGGAGCGCGCTTCATGGGCATCCAATGCCGCGCGGATGCGGCGCGCAGTTTTCTGGTTGTTCGCGCTAGACCCGGCTAAGGCCTCCGCGGCTTGCTGCAACCCCTCCCAATTGACGCCCGCAAGCGCCGCAACAGCAAAGGCATCCGCATTCTGTTTGACGCCATGCCGGTTTCTAAGCGCGGCGTCAGCGAAGATCGGCCCCTGTCGGCTGTCGGAATAGTGACGGAAAGCGCCGCGGCGGCTGGCGAGGCAATCCATGAGGGCATCGAGATCATCGCCCGCGAGGCGAGCGGCGAAACGGCGGAATGCTTCGATCGGCGCATCGTGCGAGAGTGCGGCGCTAGCGCGCGCCTGGCCTAAAAGCGCCGCTGCACGCGATTCATCGGCGATGTCAAAGCCTGGCGGCACGCCCGCTTCGAGCGGAAACCGCGCGAGCAGACGTTCGCAAAAAGCATGGATGGTCTGGATCTTGAGCCCGCCGGGCGTCTCCAGCGCCTGAGCGAACAATGCGCGCGCGCGGCCCAGATCCTTAGGCGCGGCCCCCAAGTTCTCCAATTCCGCCGCGAGACGCGCGTCATCTGCTACACACCAGCCGCCCAACCGCTCGAACAAACGCCGCTGCATCTCAGCCGCGGCCGCTTTGGTGTAGGTGATGCACAAGAACGCCGACGGCTTCGAGCCGTCCAGCAGCAAGCGCGCAATGCGGTCGACCAACACCTTGGTCTTGCCTGACCCCGCGTTGGCGGTGACGAATACCGAGCGAGTGGGATCGGCGGCGAGCTTCTGACTCGCTTGCGCCGACTTGAGAGCGCGCGAAATCATGGGCTCTCGCCCTGCGCATCGGCCCATTCCTTGCGGCGGGCAAGGTGGTCATAATCGCCGTACCGGTTGAGAAATTGCACGCGCGGTTTGGACAAGAACGGTTGATCCGCCTCGGCGTAGCGAGCCAACAATGAAACCAGCGAAGCAAGCGCCTTCTCGGCATGGGCCATGGCATCGAGCGCGAGCGGCTTGGGCGTGGGATCGCTGTTGCCGAAACGCCAATAGCCGAGCTCATCGGCCTCCGCCTTCGGCACGCCGTCGAACGCGCCTTGCGCCAGCATCGCCGCTTCCAACGGCAATTGCGGCGAGAGTCCGGACTCCACCTGCTTTGCGCTGGCGGGCTCTCCGGTCTTGAAATCGAGGATGGCGACATGGCCGGGGCCGATCTCGATGCGGTCAGCGACGCACGACAGATCAACCCCGTCCAAACTCAATAGACCGCGCCGTTCGCGATAGACCAACGCGCCATTGGCGCGCCGTTGAGCGAACCAGGCGATGAGCGCCTCGGCGGAAATGCGCATCCGCTCGCGTTCCGCCGCGCGGCGTTCCGCGGGCACGCCGACGCGGCGCAATTCTTCGTCGAGGAGATCGATCAGCAAAGCGTGGTCATCGCCATCCTCGAACCTCTCGATCGCCTTGTGCACGGCGATCCCACGCTCTGCCGGGCCGGCAATTGTCCCGATCGGCTTGAGGCACTCCAAGCCGAGGATGCGCTGCGCATAGATCGCGTAAGGGTCGCGGATCAGTTTCTCGACTTGAGTGACGCTAATGCGCTGCAATCGCTTTCCAGCCGGCGGCCGGGGGCGCGGAATTTTCGACGCGCGCGCGCCCTCGGGCGTGTCGAGCGTTCTTGCCCACTCTACGTGTTGAGAGCCGTGGGTGAGTTGTGCGCCCGCGCCCTTTACTAAGGTCTGCAAACGCCACAGCCAGCGCGATGCCAAGCTCGGCGCGCCGTCGCGACGCAATGCGCGCGTCAGCACGATATCGGGAGCGCAGGCCATCTGCGCGAAGTCGTGCGCGGCGAGCCCGATGCGTTGATCGAGCGAAGGCAGGCCGAGCGCTGCGCGCATGCCGCGCGATAAAAAGGGATCCTCTCCCGCCGGCGCCGGCCAAACGCCTTCGTTCAAGCCACCGAGGATCAGGAGGTCACGCCGCTGCAAGCGCGCTTCCAGCGGCCCCCAAATGGCGATGCGCGGGTCACCGCCGGTCTCGGGGGCCACCTCTCGCCCCTCCATCAACCGCATGAGCACGCGCGGGGCTGCATAAGCAGGGATGGACCCAAGCGCATCGCCGTGCTCGATCGCTTCGCGCAACAGCGCAGCCGCCTGCTCGCCGTCGCGGCCCTGCCAACACTGACGCGGCGCGCAACGCTCCACCGCATCGACCAACGCATTTGCGAACGCCTTAAGCGTGAGTTCACTGCGCGCCATCGCTTCGGCGAGGGGCGCCAGGGCCTCAGCCACCCGCGCGACGATGCCGCGCGCGCTCTCGTGTTTGGCCATGGAATCGAGGCCGAATATCCCTGCGAGGCCCTCATGTCGGCGTGGCCCACGGAGCGCCTCGTGCTCCAGCGTTGCAAGCGCGGCGGCGTCGGCAAGCGCGACATGCGGATGCTTCAACAGCGCCGCAAGCGCCACTGGTTCCCCGGGGTCGAGCGCCAACTCGCATAGGAGCGCGATCAACCGGCCAGCCAAAGTTTCGCGCAATGGGACGCCATGCGAGACGGACGGGGCAATGCTCCAGCGCGCGAGCTTAGCCTCGACACGCCGCGCGAGCCCGGCGTCCGGCGTCACCAACGCAGCCGTGCGCGCGGGCGTCTCCAGCGCTTCGCGCAGCAGCAGTGCTATTGCCGCCGCTTCTTCATCTTCGGTGGCTGCTTCGATCAATTGCAAACCAGCAACGCCCGCCTCCACGAAGCCTGCGCCGCCGGCCGCCTCGAGACGCGTTAGCCAATCCGCTGTCTTCTCCGGCGGCGCCAATGCTTCGCGCATCAGCACACGCCGCGCACGCCCGCTCGGCGTCTCCTGACCCAGGAGCGGGATTGATGCGCGCTCTACGCCGAGCGCGCGCAAGGTCTCTCTCAATGCAAACTGCGGATGCTGTTCGCCCAACAGCGCCCAGCTTTCATCGTCGAGTTCGACATCCAGGCCAGGCAGCACCACCGCGCCGCCCGGCAATCCCGCGACAACTCTCATCAGTTCGCGCGTCGTGGCGATGGAGCCTGTTGACCCGGCGATCACGATCGGGCGCATCGGCGGCTCGGAGCGCCAGCGCTGCGCCAAAGCGCGACGCACCGCAGCGCCATGAGCGGCAAAATCCGAGCGTCCGATTTCCGCAAGGTATTGGGGCCAATAGGCGGCGACGATGCTCAGAAATCTTGCTGAAGAATCCCAATGGCGTGCCAGCTCAATTTCGTTGACCAAAGTAGGCAATTTCTCCCAGGCCACGCGATCCATGGTAGCGGCGCCATCGAGCAGCTTCGCTAACTCGTCTGCGAGCGCGATGGCGCGCGCGGGATCTTCCACGCCGTTCTCGGCCTTGTCGCGTCGGCGGATGAGCGAGGCGAGGTCGAGGCGGCGGCGCAGTTTGTCGATTGGCGGAGCGATCTCCGTATCGATCGGGTCGGCGCCCCAGACATCGGGGTCCTCATCGGCATGCGGATCGCCGAGGGGCCGGATGGTCGGCAACAACGCCGCGCCGCCGAGCCGCCTAGCGAACGCCTGCATGAGCCCTTGCGCGGCGCGACGGTTCGGCAACAACACTAGAGCGTCCGAAAGCGAGAACGGATTGTCAGCTCGGTGGAGCGCATCGACCATCGCGTCGGCCAGCACCTCCAGGAATGGGGCCGTCGCCGGCGCGGCCCGCAAGCGCGGCGCCGGCCCATCGAACAATCCGGATTTCATGATTTCGGCGCCGGACGCGCTTCAGCCTCCGCACGCGCCTGCGGATCCCCGACATGCATCCAGAAGCCTCCGAGCGGAACGCCAAACAGGCGGCCTTCACTCCGCAACCGCTTCCAGACGCGCATGAAGGAAAACGGTTCAAGCGGCTCCTCGTCGACGATGCGCGGATCGATGATCTGCACGCCAGTATAGGCCCAGGGCGCATGCGGCATCGGGCCGCGCAAGCTCAGCGAGCCGCCTTCATCCATGAAGAAATCGCCGGCGCCGTCGAAGCCGAGACATTGATCCATGGCGGCCAGCATGAGCCGCGCGCTCATCACAGAAGGATCGAAGCCTGCCGCCAATCGAGCGATGGCCGATCCCTGCGGCTCCTCCCAAACCGAATCGATATTGCAGACTACGATCGGATCGTCGCCGAGAAGCGCGCGCGCGTGCTTGACGCCGCCGCCGGTCTCCATCAGCCGCGCACGCTCGTCTGAAATCAGCAGCTCAATGTCGCGTCGTTGACGCACATGCGCCTCGAGCATGTCCGCAAACGCATGCACGTTCACCACAGCCCGCCTCACGCCAGCTTGAACCAGGCGGTCGAGCACATGATCGATCAGCGCACGTCCATGAACATTAACGAGCGCCTTGGGGCGATCGTCGGTCAGCGGGCGCATGCGCGTGCCGAGGCCGGCGGCCAGCACCATGGCTGTCGCGGGAACGTTCACGCCGCTTGCTCCAGATAGGGCGCGGCCACATCGCGCACAAACGCGCGCGCATCTTCCAACGCTGGATGCTGCAGCGTGCGGGAGAGGTGTCCCCACATGCGCGGCATCAGCGAGAGATAGCGCGTCTTGCCGTCACGGCCGGCGAGGCGTGAGAAGATGCCCAGAATGCGCATGGAATTGAGGGCGCCAAGCACGGCGAGTTCGCGCTGGAACTCCGCCTCGCTTGCCCCAGTCGCCTCGAGATAGGCGCGGATAGCGGCAGTGTGGGCGGCGAGGCTCACATCGCGGCGCGCGTCGTGCAGCAGCATGGAGAAATCCCACGCGCGCCAACCGCGAACCGCGTCCTGAAAATCGAGCAGACCAACGCGCTGCAAGCCGTCGCGCTCCGGCAGCCAGAGTAAATTCTCGGCATGATAGTCGCGGATGGTGAAGGCGCGCGGAAAACCCAGCGCCTTCACGATCAGCGCATCGCGGATCTGCGCCCAGCGCGCACGCGCGGCTTCGTCGATGCGCACTTCGGCGGCGCGGGGCAACCACTCCACAAACAGATCGGCATTGGCCTCCAACGCGAGCGCGTCATAATCCAGCAATGGCCACGAAGCGCCCACCGGTCCATCGAGCTTCGCGGGCATTGGCGCCTCATGCACGTGCGCGAGCACACGCGCGGCGGCTTCGTAGAGGGCGATTTCGTCACCACCCGCCGGGATCACTTGCGCATAAAGGCCGTCGCCCAAATCCTCTATAACGGCGAAACCGGCCTCGAGATCGGCGCCGTAGATACGCGGTGCGGCGAGCCCGAGGCGTTCGAGGTGCGCCGCCACCGCGACGAAAGCTTCAACACGCGATGCGGCGAGGCGCGCGGTGGCGTTCCACCCCAGGAGACGCCGCTCAGCCGGCGTCGCTCCCGGCGGACATGGCGCGCTTTCGCTCGACGGCGGCGCGTCCATCAGCATGGCGCGCCGGTCAGGCAGAACCAACCTTTCATAGCGCCGCGTGGACGCATCGCCTGCAAGCGGGATGCGTTGAGCTTCGGCGAAACCGGTCTCGGCCAACAGGCGCGCGAGCGCTTCAGATCGCTGCAATCTTCTTGCTCCAGACGCCATGACCGGTAAGGCGCACACTGCGTCCATCTCCGGCCGGATTGAGTTCAATATCGAGGCGATCGCGCGGCGTTCGCCCCTCCAGACGCTCCGGCCACTCGATCAGACACGCGGCGCTGTGGAACGCTTCCTCCAGGCCAAGCTCCCAAGCGTCCTCGGCACGCTTCAGCCGATAGAGATCGACATGCCACAATTCACCGCGCGTCCCCTCATAGGTTTGCACCAGGGTGTAGGTCGGGCTCGGCGTCTCATCGTCGCGTCCAGTCCAGGCCTCGATGGCGCCGCGAGCCAGGGTTGTTTTGCCCGCGCCTAAATTGCCGGTAAGGCACACGACATCACCAGGGGCCAGGCAAGCGCCCAAACGCCGGCCGAGCGCAACCGTCGCCGCCGCGTCCGGCAGCGTCAAAATACGCGAATCAGCAAGGGCTTCTGCGCTCACGGGGCGAGATGCTGGCGCAGGCGCGCGCCTGCTTCAAGGCCCGCTTGCGCATGACCGACATTGGCTCCAAACACGCCCTCCGTATGGCTAACCAGATCAACCGCATCGTCATTATCGGCGCCGGCCAGGCCGGCGGCGAGGCCGCCGTTCGTTTGCGCCAGGGCGGGTTTTCCGGCGACATCACCCTGATTGGCGAGGAACCAGCGCTGCCCTATCAGCGGCCGCCGCTCTCGAAGAAATACCTCGCCGGCGAGATGGACCTTGAGCGTCTATTGTTGCGCCCGGCGAGCGTCTATGCCGACGAAAACATCGCCGTGCTCATTCCGTTGCGGGCCGTTTGGATCGACCGCGCCAACAAGCGCGTGCGCCTCGAAGGCGGGCGTGAACTCGCCTATGATGCGCTGATCCTCGCCACTGGCGCACGGCCACGAAAGCTCACTCTTGTGGGCGCCGATCTGCCAGGCGCGCATTTGTTTCGCACCACAGCGGACGCTGACGCCATGCGGCCCAGCTTCCTCGCAGGCGCCAAGCTGGCGGTGATCGGCGCCGGTTATATCGGGCTCGAAGTGGCCGCCATGGCGCGGCAAAAGGGCCTGGAGGTCACGGTGCTTGAGGCGGCGGCGCGACCGCTTGCTCGCGTCACCAGTCCTGAAATTTCCGGCTTCTTTTTGGACGAACATACCGCTCAGGGCGTGCGCTTCGTGCTCGGCGGCCAGCCCGCTTTCATCAAGGGCAAGGAGCGCGTGACCGGCGTTGGCCTGGCCGATGGCGGGGAAATTTCCGCCGATCTTGTGATCGCCGGCATCGGCGTCAATCCGGAAACCACTCTGGCGCAGCAATGCGGCCTCAGGATCGACAATGGCGTGGCGGCCGACGGATCCTGCCGGACTTCCGACCCCAGCGTATTCGCGATCGGCGATTGCGCAGCGCGGCCGATGGCGCACTACCAGAGCCGCATGAGCCGGCTCGAAAGCGTCCACAATGCGATTGAAGGAGCTAAGCTTGCCGTTGCGGCACTCCTCGATCAGCCGGCGCCGACGGTCGAAGCGCCTTGGTTCTGGTCCGATCAATATGATCTCAAGCTGCAGATCGCCGGCCTGTTCCAGGGTTATGACCGCATGGTGTTGCGCGGCGTTATGGCGGACCGGGCGTTCGCTGCGTTCTACTATCGGGAGGGGAAACTGATCGCCGTCGATGCGGTAAACCGCCCGGGCGAGTTTTTGGGAGCAAAAATGCTGATCCAGAGCGGCCGCACCTTGGCGCCGGACTTGATCGCAGATACGTCGCGCCCGATGAAGGAATTGGTCGCGGCCGCGACCTGAGAGCTGCCTGGGGACCCATGCCGAAAATCACCTACATCGAACACTCCGGCAAGGAGCATGTCATCGACGCGCCGGCGGGCCAAACCGTGATGGAGGCGGCGGTCAAGCACGCTGTGCCGGGGATCGACGCCGATTGCGGCGGCGCCTGCGCCTGCGCCACCTGCCACGTCTATGTCGACGATGCTTGGCTCGCCAAAACCGGCGAAGCCTCCAGCATGGAGCAAAGCATGCTCGATTTCGCCAACGATGTTGCAGATAATTCCCGCCTCTCCTGCCAGATCAAAGTAAGCGACGCGCTCGATGGCCTGGTGGTGCGGCTGCCGAAGAGCCAGCATTGATGCTGAAAGCGCCGCCGCCGCTGTGGGCGATCGCGCTGCTGGCGGCGGGCTATTTTCTGAGCGACTTGCCGGCGTTCACAGGATTGCCGCTATGGCGAAGCGAGCTCGCGGGGCTTGCGTTCCTACTGCTTGGCATCGCGCTGCCGACCATCGCAACCAATCAGTTCCGCCGCGCCGGCACACAGATTTTGCCGACTTCGGAGAAGAACGACGTCCTAGTCACTTCCGGGCTTTATCGCTTCACGCGCAACCCAATGTACCTTGGCGTGGTCACCGCTTCGCTGGGCGTTGCGCTCTGGTTCGGGCGTCCGCTCATGCTTCTTGCGCCGCTGGGCGTGTTTGCGATCACGAATTTCGTGCTGGTCCCGTTTGAGGAAGCCAAGATGCGCCGCCAATTCGGCGAGGCGTTCGACAAATATTGTAAGCGCGTGCGGCGCTGGGTTTAGGAATCACGTAGCGCGCGGAGAAGGTTTGGCGTGGACCACGACGCGACGCCCGCACCGGCAAAATCGCGATCCGCAGACCAGATGTCGGCGTCGATATTCCACGCGAGCGCCAGCAGGTGCGCATCATCCGCCGAGCCGTTTCGACTGGCGACTGCGTCACGCAACACGCGCTGCGCCAAGGCAACGTCGTCGGCAAGGCTTGCCGCCGAAAACACTTCGAAGCTCTGCGCCAGGATATTCAGAACGCCTATCAATTCCGGTCGCTTCATGCCCAGCACGAGGCGCCTGCTCGCCTCCTCCATCGCGCGATCGGTGGTAATGAGGGTCACCTGCGCAGCCACAATCCGCATCGCATCCGCGCTTCTGCCGCGCGCCGCCGCAATCAAGATATTGGCGTCGACAACAAGATGAGGCGCCGGCGTGCGCATGGCTGGCTCAGCCCTCCTGGTAGAGCTTGCGGATAGCCTCCTCGTTCCAATTCGTCGGATCGACCTCGCCATATTGCGCCAAAGCTGCATCATCGGCGGCGGCGTCGCGCCCCTTTGCCAGCTCCTCGGCAAGCGTTAGCGCAGCCCCCAGACGCTCCAAATCCGCCTTGCGGATCGGCGTCAGGATCGCCACCGTCTGGCCGCCCGACTTTACGGGGGTCGGCCCGCTGAGCTTGGCGATGGTTTCGCTCGACATTTTCTGCAGGTCGCGGATGCTAATGTGGGCCATGGCCCCGCTTACATACATCCGTATGTAAGTATTTTCAAGGCGAACCCATGCGCCCTCTATTGCTGTTCCTCGGCCTCGCGTTTCTTTCGGGCGCGGCCAACGCCCAAGAACTCACCCCTAACCGCGCCGCCTTCCGCGCCATCTACGAAGAGCTGGTCGAGATCGACACTTCCGAAGCCACCGGCTCGTGCACGCGCGCCGCTGAGGCGATGGCGGCGCACCTAAGTGCGGCAGGCTATGGTGAGCGCGACCTGCGCGTTATCGCGCCAGAGGGCCGGCCCGACGACGGCAATCTCGTCGCGGTGCTGCGTGGGCGCTCGCGCGAACGCGCAATCCTGCTTCTGGCGCATATCGATGTGGTCAACGCCAACCGCGCCGATTGGGAGCGCGATCCGTTCACGCTGGTCGAGGAGAACGGCTTTTTCTACGGACGCGGCGCGATTGACGACAAAGCCATGGCGGCCGTGTTTGTGGACCTCATGGTCCGCATGCGGCGGGAAAATCTCCGCCCGCGCCGCTCGATACGGCTCGCGCTGACCTGCGGGGAAGAAACTTCCCTCAACCGCGTCAACGGCGTCGACTATCTGCTGCGCAACCACCGCGATTGGATGCAGGCCGACTTTGCGCTCAACGAGGGTGCAGGCGGCATACTTTCGCCGGACGGGCGACCCTTGGCGCTCAACGTGCAGGCTGGCGAGAAAATCCATCAGGTGTTCACGCTCAGCGTCGCCAATCCTGGCGGGCATTCTTCGCGCCCGGTTGCAGAGAATGCGATCTATCGACTGAGCGCCGGTCTGACGCGCTTGTCCCAGCACCAGTTTCCCGTCGAGCTCAACGCGGTAACGCGGGCCTTCTTCGAACGCATGGCGCCAATTGTGGGCGGCGACGAGGGCCAGGCGATGGCCGCGCTGGCGCGTGATCCAAACAACGCATCGGTGCAGGAAGCCATCGCGCGCAATCCCTCCTACAATGCGATCATGCGCACTACCTGCGTCGCCACTCAGGTGGACGCCGGCCACGCCGCCAACGCGCTCCCGCAGCGTGCAGTCGCCACCCTCTCCTGCCGCGTACTGCAGGGACACGCCCCAGAAGAGGTGCAGGCAGAATTGCAGCGGGTGATGAACGATCCGCAGATTGCGGTCGAGATCGTGCGCCGGCGCGAGGGCTCATCGCCGCCCCAGCTCACGCGCGAGATCATGGGGCCGGTCGAGCGCGCTGCAGCGCGGCTTTGGCCTGGAATTCCGATCGTGCCAACCATGACCCCCGGCGCCACCGACGGGCGTTTCCTCAACAATGCCGGCATCCCCACCTACGGCATGAGCGGCATGTTTGCGGTGCCCGGCGAAGGCAACGCACACGGCCTCAACGAAAAGGTTCGCGTTCAAAGCCTGTATGAGGGGCGCGATTTTCTGGATGCGGTCGTGAGGGCGTACGCGAGGATGTAACTCGAAGGACTATGCTGCGGCGCGTTTGGCAACGAGCTGATCGATCGCCGCGGCGGGCATGGGCTTACCAAACAAATAGCCCTGCACTTCGCCGCACCCGACTTCGGAGAGGCGCCGACGCTGATCGTCAGTTTCAACGCCCTCCGCGATCACGCGGAGATTCAAGGCTCGCGCCAGCCTGACGATTGCCTCCACCACGGCGACCGCCTCATCGTCGATTCCAAGATTGGCGACGAACGACTGATCGATCTTAATCTTGTCGATCGGGTAGCGCTGCAAATAGCTAAGGCTCGAATAACCGGTGCCGAAATCGTCCAGCGCGAGGCTGAAGCCAATCCGGCGCAATTCGCCGAGCGTCGCTTGCGTGGTCGGATCGTCGCCCAGGAGCACGCCTTCGGTTAGTTCCAGTTCAAACTGCGAAGGCTTGGCATTCACTTGCCGCGCCAACGCAGCTGTCTGCGCTGCGAAGCCTTTCAACCGGACCTGGTGCGCGGAAACATTGATTGCGACCTTAAGATCGGGCCACCGCACCCCGTCTTCAAAGGCGCGTTTCATCACGAACGCGCCAAGCTCTGCAATCAGCCCACACTCCTCGGCCAGCGGCACAAACACGCTGGGCGAGATGGCGCCGCGCTTGGGGTGTCGCCAGCGAACCAGAGCCTCTACGCCAACCATGGCTCCCAACGCGTCTATCTGCGGCTGGTAGGCCAGATCCAGGCCGCCATTCGCAAGCGCCTGCCGCAAATCGCTCTGCAGTCCGCGCCGGGCGCGCACCGCGGAATCCATGTCGGGCTCGAAAAACGTGTAACGAGAGCGGCCGCCTTCCTTGGAGCGATAGAGCGAAAGGTCGGCCTGACGCAGCGCTTCGATCGGTTCGATGCTGGAATCCTGAACTAAGGTAACCCCAACGCTGCAGCCGATATGAACCTGCCCGGTAGACAAAACGATCGGCTCAGCCAGCAGCTTCACTAACCTCTCGGCGAGCGCGCCGGCGCTCACCGGGGTGGCGTCGGCTTGCACAATCGCGAATTCATCGCCGCCGAGGCGGGCGATAGTGTCGATGCGGCGGCAGACACTGGCCAACCGCCGCGCCGCGCCGCGAATGAGTTCATCGCCGACATGGTGGCCGAAGGTGTCGTTCACGCCTTTGAATTGGTCGAGATCGATGCAATGCACCGCAAACGCCGCGCCTTTGCGGCGCAAGGTATCCAGCGCCTGCCCCAATCGCGCCTCAAGCAACAAGCGGTTGGGTAGTCCCGTGAGCGCATCGTGATAGGCAAGGTGTCGCGAACGCGCTTCGCTGGCGGCAATCTCGGTGTGCGCCTTTTCCATGAGGCGAATTTGCTCGTTGCGGACTCTGACGAGCTCTTCGAGCTGCTCCTTGTTCGACCGCAGCAATCGCGAGCGCGTGCGCATGAATGCAACCGTCGCGCCCAGCAATCCCAGTACGAAGGTGAGCGCGGCGAAAGCGCTGACGGCAAAGACCCAGGCGGCCTGCGCTGCACTGCTGTTGAGAAACGCTGTATTTGGCCGCCCTACCCAAAGCAGCCATCGCCCCCTCGCATCGTGAGACGCGAGTTCGAGCACTTCTGAGAAGTACAATGTTTCATCCGGAGCTACGGCAGCCACGGCGGCGGAACTGCGCTCCATGCCAGGCGCGCGGGTAAGCACGCGATAATCGTGCGCGGTGTTGATCAGGGCGTAATCGCGCTCGGGCAGATAATCCGACAGCGCGCCCGTGCGAACGATGGCCGAAATCGTGCCTTTGAGGCGTCCATCCTCGCCATAAAATGGCACCGAAAGCAAAATTCCTTCCCGATCCGCATTGTTGCGGGTGTGGATGTAGAGCGTGTTGTCGCAAGTAATCACTTCGTCTGTCGACAGCATCGGGCGATCCAAGCCTTCAAACCCAGCGTCGGTCGGGTAATGGGCGCTGAGCCAGGCCATCTGCTCCTGCAGCGCCCGATATTCGTAGATCTCGGTCTCCGGCTCGTCCTCAGTTTCGTGTTCGTCGAGCTCACCGGCTTCACGCGCGCGATGGGCGGCGTCGACGATCAGTTCGTCAAACATCAATATCGGCGCCTGCATTTCACCGGTTATTGGGTCGACACGGTCCGGGTTGAGATCGGCGGGAACGATGTAGACTTCCGAGACTGCAACATTGCTCGCCAGATTGTTGTACAATTGCTGGATCGAGGCGTGGGCGTCGGCGTCGATGTTCTCGGCGTGACGGCCGATGCGGCGGATGCTTGGCAACAAGCTGATGGTGCGCAGACCTTGGTGGATTTGCTGCAACTTCTCGTCGATGGCGATGGCTGCGGCGTGGGCCTCTTCCAGCGCGCTTTGTCGGTAATTCTCAAGCGCCGCGTCGAAGTCCGATCTGGCTTTGAAATACACGCCGAGGTAGAGCGCCCCAGCCAGCGCTATCACCGCAACAATCGCCAGTTTGGGGATCGGCGAGCCAGCGGTCGACCGTTCAGCGACTTTGGCCTTGGCGGCCTCAAAAAGCGTTCGCCACGCGGCCCGCATATTCCCTCTCGCCGAACTCATTCGGCGCAGCTTGTTAGCAAGAGGTAAAGATGCGGTATCCGGCACCTTGTGATTACTCCGCGGCTATCGCTGCTGCGTGTTGGCGCTTTCCTTCATGTGCTCGCGGCGGGCTTCGTCGGTGGCGACCTCTTGGAAGCCCTGCATCACTTTGCCCAGTCGGTCACGATTAGGCCGGGCACGCGTTCGAACTCGCGGCGGTTCAGCGTCACCAGCGCCGCGCCGCGCCGGCGCGCCTGCGCCGCGATCAGGATGTCATAGGGGCCGATCGGATTTCCCTGCGCTTCGAGCGCGGCGCGGATATCGCCAGCCTCGGCAGCATCGTCACGGTCGAAGGGCAACACCTCGATGCCGGGCGAAAGGAACGCTTCCAGAAGCGCTTCCATGCGCGCGCGGCGGTCGCTCTTGGCGTAGCCGTAGCGCAGTTCAAACAACGCCACAGCCGGAAGCATGAGCAGCGAGTGCCCCACCGTCGCACGAAATCGCGCTTCGACGACGGTTGCGCTGCCATTAATGATGCCGATGACGATGTTGGTGTCGAGGCAGAACACGCTCACTTGATACCGAAATCTTCGGGCTCGACCGGGGGATCATCCGGCAGTCCCCCGGGCAGGAAGTCGCGCGCGCCCAACGCATCCAGCCGCGCGCGCCAAGCCTCGTAGTCGAACGGCGGTTTTTCCATCGGTTCGAGGATCACTTTGTCGCCCACCCGGCTGACGCGCACTTCGGTTCCTTCGAAGCGGAACTCCTTCGGCAGCCGCACGGCCTGGCTGCGGCCGTGCATGAACAGCTTCGCGGTGGGCGGCTTTTCAGCGGTATCGGTCATGGGCGTCATCTTATGGTATCTATCTTTGGTAGATACCATAAGATGACGCAGCTTTCAATGGGGCTTGGCCGCCTATTCCGCCGCGATCGCCGCCGCCTTGATATCCGTGAGCGCGGCTGAATTGATGCCGAAATTGATGGTCTTGAGATAGGCGATGCCGTCCTCGGCGATCGCGTCGCCGACCATGTCGGTTCCCTCGGCCTCGAACTCCTCGAAGCTCACATAAGTGGCGTAGAAGCTCTTGGTGCGCTCGGTGATGATGCCGGCGTTCCAAAGCGTCTTCACCAGCACGCGGAAAATATTCGCGCTTTCCTTCATGTGCTCGCGGCGGGCTTCGTCGGTGGCGACCTCCTGAAAGCCCTGCATCACCTTGTCCGGATCGAGGCCGAAATCGGAATAGATCGCGGTCATCTGGTGCGGCGCCACGAGGTTGAACAGCAGCGTCTGGAAGCAATGCGCGGCCCAGTTCTCGACGATCTCGTGCTCTTCCTTCGACAGCTTCGGAATGGTGCGGTCGGCCCAGATCTTTCCGAATTTGTGATGGAATGCTTCGTCGGTCATCACCAGCTGGGTGAGCTTCTTGGCCAACGGATCGTCCCATTCCTTGAAGATGGTGGCGAACGCGCCCATGGCGAGGCCTTCCACCAGCATCTGCATGCCGATGATTTTCTTGTACACTTCCGGGGCGTGCACGATTTCCTTCAGCAGCTCGGCCAGCACGGTGCCGCAAGGCAGCGGCGTGCCCCAGCGAGCAATGATGTATTTGGCGAAGGCGGTCACGTGGCGGCCTTCTTCGCGGGTCTGGTTGGCGGCGTATTCCTGCGCGCCAGGATCGCGCAGCACGTGGCAGAGCGAAGCCGAAAGGTTCAAAGCGCCCTGCTCGCCGTGCAGGATCGAACTCATCACCCAGCGGCCCACCTGGCTCTTGAAGCGAATGCGCTCGGCTGGTTTGTCGGCGAAGAAATTGGTGACGTAATCGGTCTGCAGCGCCGGCACGAGGATATCGGGGATGAAGTCGGTTTCGTCGGCTTTGAAGTCGTCCTCGAAATCGATGTATTTCTTGTCGAGCGGATCCCAGAAATGGTCATGCGTCGCCGAGATGATCTTGTCGAAGGCGGAGGAGCGATTGAGATGGCGGTCGATCTCCAGCATCGCGCCAAAATCGGTCGGCGACACCGCATCGTAGACTTCGTCCTTGGTGATCTGGCGAATGGGGGCGCCCGCGGAATCGGCCATGCTCACATCTCTCCCGTGCTGGCGCGTTTGGCGGCGCCTGGCGGCAAAATAGCAGCTTCGATCAGCGTTTCAACGAAAATGACGCATGCGTCAACTTAATTTCGAGCTAGGTTTGCGGCGATGGCCGACCCTCCCCACGCCCTTGCCCCCTCTTTGGACGATCTTGAACGGCTCGCCCGCACCGCCTGGGAGGAGCTTCCTGAGGCCTTCCGGAGGCTTGCGGACGGAATCGTGTTCCGGATCGAGGATTGGGCGGATGAGGAAATCCTGGCCGAGTTGGAAATCGAGGACCCGTACGAGTTGTCGGGACTCTATCAAGGAGTTGACCTAACCCAGGCCTCGATCACCGACCCCACGCCGCAAGGGCCCATCGTGTTCCTCTATCGCCGCGCCATCCTGGATGAGTGGATCGAGCGCGGCGACCTGCCCCTCGCAGAACTGGTCGCCCACATTCTAGTGCACGAAGTCGGGCACCATTTCGGACTGAGCGACGAGCAGATGGATGCGCTGCTTGCGGCGCAGGAAGCTTAGCCCCAGGCGTCGGGCTTCCCACAGGGGAATTGGTCCAGCAGCGCCGCCTCGCCCATCCCCGCGCAGAGGTGGCCAAGCAGATGCTCCACCGCGAAGTGCTGGCCGGGAATGGCGGGGTCGGAGGTGATGCGGGCGAGGAGCGGGTTGGGCATCTGAGCATACTATATCATCGCGGTGCAGGTCATCCGAGGCCCGCGCGAGGCTTGTCACGGCAACGTAATAAAATTGAATACCTTTACCTCGACTCAACTTGTTCCTATTATCTTCTATTAGAATTTGGTTAAGTCCATGGTTAAACCGATCAGGATCAGCATTAGTGGTACTGGTGGGCTCACGGATGCACCAACCGTTGAGGATCTGCTTAAGCAGCTTCGGGATTTCTTCGAAATTCTTGTTTCCGTCGATGCTGCCGTTTCCGAGGAAGGCGGCGTCGCTATGGAGTGGCGCATCACCGACGCGGGCCGAAACAGTCCGCTGACGTTCGAGGCGACGCCCTTCCCGCTAGACCACGCCACAAACATTGACCGCCGCGCGGCGGTGGTACAGCACGCAGTGGCAACTGGATTTCAGGCACTCCAAACTGAGAGAGTACGTCCAAGCTACTTTAACGAGGCCGTGCTCGCGAAGATCGATAAAATGTCGGAACGCCTCACAAACGGCCTGAACCTAACGACAATCGACTTTGGCACGGACGACGCTCCGCTAATCGTTACCCCAACAGTGGCCCGCGAAATCTCCAAGAATTTGCGTGCAATTCGTGAACCCAAGGAGCGTTCGTTCCGTGAGCTTGGCTCAATCGAAGGGTATTACGTGGGCGTTGAGCGCGACGGCCACAACAGATCCATACTTCATATTCGCGACCGCATTTTTGGTGATTTGATCAAGTGCGTACTTCGCAAGAGAGCCGTTGAAACAGTGTCTGAACACAAGGTGAAACAGGTGCTGGGCCGCGCACGTCTATTAGTAAGCGGGACAATTCACTATCGGGGTCTGGCAAACATCAATTACGTGGATGCTGACGAAGTCCGCGTGATGCGCGCACGCGAAGACCTTCCAAGCGTCGAGGACATCATCGATCCACACTTCACAAATGGAATGTCTTCGGAGGAATACTTGAAGGCATTGCGTAATGGCCAGCTCAACTAAGCGCATCTACTGGGACGCCTGCTGCTGGATTGCGCTGATCCAGCAAGAAGTGGTCACTGTTGATGGCAAGAGCGTTGATCGGGGCAAGATGTGCCGTGGTGTAATCCAGGCTGGCGAGAGGGGCATCTATGAGATTGTCACTTCGACACTTTCATTGGCCGAGGTTAGCAAAGCCCCAAGCACTAGGACTGCTGCTGACGACGACAAGATCGCGCAGTTCTTCGAAAACGACTACATTCTACTAGCCAACGTCGATGTTCGCGTCGGGACGTTAGCGCGGCAGTTGATGCAGAAAGGTTTTGCGGGCCTAAAGCCTGCTGACGCCATTCACTTGGCGACCGCGTCCGTTGCGGAGTCCGAGTTCTTTCATACCTTCGACAACGCCTTGCTAAAACTGTCGGCAAAGGTGAACACGGGAAAAGGGCAGCCGATTCAGATCACTGAGCCGGAGGTCTTGGGCAAAGAAACTCCCTTGCTCAAGGGTACAAAAGACAAGCCCTAGCATCCCCACCCGATCCCGGATCGCGCTTTGCTCGCGCAAATCGCGTCCGGGATGAATTCTGACTGAACGCGTCTTCGGCGCGCTCAGTCAGAATCCATCTTCAACGCCGCAATGAACGCCTCCTGCGGAATGTCCACTTTCCCGAACTGGCGCATCTTTTTCTTGCCCTCTTTCTGCTTGTCCAGGAGCTTGCGTTTGCGCGAGGCGTCGCCGCCATAGCATTTCGCGGTGACGTCCTTCCGCAGGGCGGAAAGGGTTTCGCGGGCGATGATCCTTCCTCCAATCGCGGCCTGGATCGGGATTTTGAACATGTGCTGCGGGATCAGCTCTTTCAGCTTCTCCACCATCGAGCGGCCGCGTGATTCCGCGCGGCCGGCGTGCACCAGCATTGAGAGCGCGTCGACCGGCTCGTCGTTCACCAGGATGCTCATCTTCACCAGATTGCCGGGGCGGTGGTCGATCAGCTGATAATCGAAGCTGGCATAGCCCTTGGAAATGCTTTTCAGCCGGTCGTAAAAATCGAACACCACTTCGTTCAGCGGCAATTCGTACACCAGCATCGCGCGCGAGCCGACATAATTCAGCTCCTTCTGCACGCCGCGGCGATCCTGGCAGAGCTTGATGATCGAGCCCAGATATTCGTCCGGCGTCAGGATCGTCGCCTTGATCCAGGGCTCCTCGATTTCCTTGATGTAGGTGACATCAGGCAGATCGGCGGGATTGTGCAGTTCCTTCATCTCGCCATTGTTGAGATGCACGCGGTAGACCACCGAAGGCGCGGTGGCGATGAGATCGAGATTGAACTCGCGCGAGAGCCGCTCCTGGATGATCTCGAGGTGCAAGAGCCCGAGAAAGCCGCAGCGAAAGCCAAAACCGAGCGCGGCGGAGGTTTCCATTTCGAAGGAGAAGCTCGCATCGTTGAGGCGCAGCCGGCTCATCGCCGCGCGCAGATCTTCGAAGTTCGCCGCGTCCTGTGGGAACAGGCCGCAGAACACCACCGGCTGCGCCGGCTTGAAGCCGGGCAGCGCTTGGGCCGTCTCGCGGCGATATTCGGTGATGGTGTCGCCGACGCGGGCGTCGCCGACTTCCTTGATCGAAGCGGTCAGGATGCCGATCTCGCCAGGGCCAAGTTCGGCGACCTCCTGGCGCTTGGGGCGCAACACGCCAAGGCTGTCGACGTTATAATCGGCGCCGGTCTGCATCAATTTGATGCGCATGGCTTTGCGCATCACGCCGTCGATAACGCGAAACAGCACGACGACGCCGAGATAGGAATCATACCACGCGTCCACCAGCAGCGCCTTCAACGGCGCGTTGGCGTCGCCGCTCTTGGGCGGTGGCAAGCGCGTGACGATGGCTTCGAGCAATTCGGCGATGCCCTCTCCGGTTTTGCCGGAGGCGAGGATGGCTTGCGAAGCGTCGAGACCGATCACGTCCTCGATCTGCTGGCGGATGCGTTCCGGCTCAGCGGCGGGAAGATCGATCTTGTTGAGCACCGGCACGATCTCGAGATCGTTGTCGAGCGCCTGATAGACATTGGCCAGGGTCTGCGCCTCCACGCCCTGGGAAGCGTCCACGATCAAGAGCGCGCCTTCGCAGGCAGCGAGCGAGCGCGAGACCTCATAGGCGAAGTCCACGTGGCCGGGCGTGTCCATTAGATTGAGGACATAGCTCTCACCATCCTTGGCCACATAATCGAGCCGCACGGTCTGGGCCTTGATTGTGATGCCGCGCTCGCGCTCGATATCCATCGAATCCAGCACCTGCTCGGTCATCTCGCGCGCGCTCAAGCCCCCCGTCTCCTGGATCAGCCTGTCGGAGAGCGTGGATTTGCCGTGGTCGATATGGGCCACTATTGAAAAGTTTCGGATTTTGTCGCGCGGCG
>CADEEA010000019.1 GCA_902826245.1 uncultured Alphaproteobacteria bacterium
CTTCATCGCCGGAAAGGACGGGTAGCCCCCAAAGCCGACGGCGGCGGCGACGCGAGCGCCCTTGGCGATATCCTGTAAATGCTCCGGGAGCGGGCGCACCGCGCCCCAAACCCCGGTGCGCGCGACCAGGTCGCCCATAACCTCGTCAACGCCCACCACACGAAAACCGGCGCGCTCATGCTCGGCCATCACGGCGCGTAACAGCGCATCATCGCCTAGCGGCGCGGCTGCTAGCAGCGCGGGAACCATCGCCATCCCGGCAGCATCGAGGTCCAGCGTGCGCGGATCTTGGCGAGGCACTTTGCCCAACATCACGATGGCGTCGCATTGGGCCTCGCGCAGCGCTTGCATGCGTGCGCCCATGGCGCCGAGACTGTGTGCAGCGCCTGGGTGTTGGCGCAGGGCCGGGTCGGCCAGCGGAGCAATGCTGGCGACGAAATAGTCCAGGCGCTGAGCCTCACAATGCTCGGCTAGCACCACAGGCAGCTCGCCGCCGCCAGCGATGATCCCAAGCTTGCGCCAAGGCGCCATGATCAATCCCGCGGCATGCAGAGCGGGCGCGCGGCGTCAGCGCGCACGAAATTGACGATCTCCATCACATCGGGATTTTTCGCGTAGAGTTCGGCGCAATCCTCAATCCGCTCCTGGAAAGTGCCTTCCTCCGCAAAGAGCAGGCGATAGGCCGCACGAAGATCGTGGATCTGCTCACGCGTGAAACCGCGCCGCTTCAAGCCGACAACATTGAGCCCGCCGAGATGCGCATGATTGCCTATGGCCGAGCCGAACGGGATCAAGTCGGTCGTCATCAGGGCCGAAGCGCCAACAAAAGCGTGATGCCCGACGCGGCCGTGTTGGTGCACGCCCGACAGGCCCCCGAGGAAAGCAAAATCGCCGACCTTCACATGGCCGCCTATGGTGGCGGTCTGGGCCATGATCACGTGATTGCCGACTGCGCAGTCGTGGGCCACGTGGCAATTGCCCATGATCAAGCAATTGTCCCCAATCGTTGTCACCGCGCGCCCACGTGCAGTGCCTCGGTGCAAAGTGGCGTGCTCACGGATGACGTTGTTGTCGCCTATTTCAAGTCGCGTCGGCTCGCCCTTGTAAGACAAATCCTGCGGCGTGCCGCCGAGGCCGGCGAACGGGAACACCGTATTGTCGTTCCCGATCGTGGTGTGCCGCTCGATGAACACATGGGCAATGAGGCGCGTGCGATCGCCGATCTTCACGTCCGGCCCGATAACACAGCCGGGGCCGATCTCGACATCGGCGCCGAACTCAGCGCTTTTGTCGACAACCGCCATCGGGTGGATGGTCGCGCTCATCGCCCACCTTCCGGGCGGTCTGCCTTCATGGCGGCGAATTCGCAATCGGTGGCGAGTTCGCCGCGCACTTCCACACGCCCCCTGAACTTGAAGATGTTGCGGCGTTGGAAGAGCACTTCGACAGGCATCTCCATGACGTCGCCAGGCATGACCGGCCGCTTGAATCGCGCGTTCTCAACCGACATGAACAAGATCAGATGCTTGCTGATGTCCGCCTCCAGCGTTTTGGACATCAGCAGCGCCCCTGCCTGCGCGAGCGCTTCGATCTGCAGCACACCCGGCATTACCGGCGCACCGGGAAAATGGCCAGGAAAGAACGGCTCGTTGATGGTGACGTTCTTTATCCCTCGGATGGATTTGTTGGGAATGTAATCAATGGCGCGGTCGACCAGCAGGAATGGATAGCGGTGCGGCAGCCGGCGCAGAATTTCGCCGATCTCGATGACGTCATCGCTGGTCTTCTGTTTGTCTGTCAAATCAGTTGCTTGCATTGCCACCCCCCGCAGCCTTGCGGCTAATCCACGCCGCTTCACGGAGCCATTTTCTTAGGGGCTTCGCTGGATAGCCGCTCCAGATCTCGCCCGCGGGCACGTCTTGGAAGACTGCGGCCCCGCCGGCAATGGTCGCCCCCGCGCCGATGGTGCGATGGTCACCAATGCCGACCCGCCCACCCATAGTGACCCCATCTCCGACAATCGTGGACCCGGAGATGCCGGCGAACGCGGCGATCAACGAACCCCGCCCGATCGTGCAATTGTGCGCCACATGGCAGAGATTATCGAGCTTGCAGTCTTCCCCGAGCACAGTGTCGTCAAAGACGCCGCGATCAATGGTCGAATTGGCGCCGATGGTGACACGGTCCTGGACGATGACGCGTCCAAAATGGGGGATATCAACCGGCCCCGAGGCGTCCCCGACAACGCCGAAGCCCTGCTCGCCGATCACGGCGCCCGGCAGGATGGTCACGTCGTCGCCGATCAAAGCGTAGGCGATCGAGGCGCAAGCGCCAATGCGCGTGCGTCTGCCAATGGCGACGCCTGGACCGATCACTGCGTTAGGGCCGATTTCGGCGCCCGCGCCAATCTCGGCGTCGGGGCCAATCACGGCGCCAAGGCCGATCGCCACCCCCTCCTCCAGCTTCGCGCTAGGGTCAATCCGCTCCTGACCGAAACGGCGTGGCTGCGCCAGCAGGGTCGCGATCTTGGCAAACGTGAGCTTTGGCTTGTCCGATAAGATCAGAGCCGACGCGTTGGATGCCAAGTGCGCGGCCGCCGGGGAGATCACACAAGCGCCGGGCGAAGCCGCCAACGGGAGTGAATTTTTCTGAGGCTCGAAATAGCATAGATCGCCGGGCCCCGCACGATCGGCGGCGGCGATGGAGAGCACCAAATGCTCGGCGTCGCCGCCGACGTCTGCCCCAGGCGCCAGCGCCCGGACCGACAACGGCCCAAGCATCTGGTAGAAGCGCGTATCAATCATGGAACCACATTTGGCGCCGCGGGCGCCAAATGTCACCGCTCAATCTTATTGCTGCGCCGGGGCCTGCTGTGGCGCACACTCGGCCACGGCGTGGCGCGCGACTGTGGCCGTCCGCGTAGCGGGATTTTGGTCCAGCTGCTGGATCACCGTGTTGGTGATGTCGAGGTCCGGCGACGCGTGCACTATTGACCCAGTGTCCAAAACGACGCCGGCGCCGCGCGAGGCCATCACGCTTTGAACCACCGGTGAAGATAGCCGCTCGAAATCACGCAGTGCAAAAGCCTGCGAGCACTCGAAATCACCCTGCAAGCCCTGCTGCCGGGCCTGGAATTGCTGCAGACGCTGCGAGAATTGCTGAACTTGCGGCGCCAAGCTCGCGCTGTTCCGGATCTGCTCGGGAGACATGTTGCGCGACGCTTGTGCAAGACGCTGGCGCTCCTGCTCAAGCGAGGCGCCCTCCGGCTGCAGCGCTTGGGCCTCCTGCGCCACCTGCTGGCGTATCTGCGCAAGCTTGGCGCCCATATCGCGCCCGAGCGCGGACTCGGCCACGACGCGCTGGTAATTCAGCACCACCGTTCCGCCTTGGTTGCGGTTCCTCTGCGCAAAGGCGTCAACGCTAACACCCACGGCCGCCACGGCCACGGCCGCCGCGACCACATATCCGAACAAACGCATCTTGTAATTCTCCTCAGAAATTAGTTCGCGTCGAGAACCGGAATTCCTGCCTACGGTCGAATTCCTCGTACTCAAGCGGTCTCGAGAAGTCGAATTGCACTGGCCCGAACGGCGAATCCCAGAACACGGAAATCCCCGCCGCTACCCGCAAGCTCGCCTGATCTTCGACGACCAGACTTTGGGCGCCCAAATCTATCGGGCGGCGGCTGGAAGCATCCACCTGACCCAGGGTTCCGAAATCCACAAACAACGCGCTGCCCAGTGAAAACGACTCCGGAAGTGGCAATGGAACATCCAATTGAAGCGTTCCTATGGCGTAGACATTACCGCCAAGCGCGTCTCCACGACTAACCACATCGCCGGTGGCGTCGTCGACTAGCAACTGGCGCGGGCCGATGCCGGCGACGTCGAATCCACGGAACGACGACCCGCCCTTGAAGAACCGGTCGTTGACGCGAACGTCATCTCCGCCCCAACCCATAATGTAGCCGGCTTCCATTCTGCCCGTAGCGCGGAAACCAAAAGGCAGACCGTAATACACGCCGCCTTCGACCTCGGTGCGCAGGAAATTTACTTCCCCGCCCAGGCCCGCAATATCCTGGCGGAATTGCATGTCAAAGCCGCGGGTGGCGCGAACCGGCTGATTGCGGCCGTCCCAATTGACCGTAAAGCCGAGCAGCGATGTGAGGAAAGTTCCTTCTTGATCGCACAACAGCGGCCGACTTGGGTTAAGCGTGCTGCATTGATCAACGGGCGCCGTATTGACGTTATTGTCGTGGTCAACGAATGCGCGCGCGATCGTCGTGTCATCCTGTACAATCGAGTAGGTAATCCCAAGACTTGTCCGTTCGGACGTCGGGAACCCGATTCTGATCCCCCCGCCAGTCGACTGGTTCTCGAACGAGGATTGCGAAAGAAAATCGGTGCGCAGCGAATAGAGGTCAATCCCTGCGGAAATATCGCGCCCCATAAAACGCGGCTCCGTAAACCGCAAATCAAGCTGCTGGCTGCGACTGCTGGACGACGCGCGCAATCGCAGGAATTGCCCGCGGCCGCGCAAGTTTCGTTCGGTGATAGAGGCGTCGAACAAGAAATTTTCCGTCGACGAATAGCCCGCAGCAAAAGCCAACTCGCCGGTCGATTCCTCCTCCACCGTGACCGTCACTACAGATCGATCGGGCTGCGAACCGTCCGCATCCTCTACTTTCACATCCTTGAAAAACCCAAGCCCTTGAATGCGCTGTCGGGACCGATCGAGCAGGACGCGATTGAAGGCGTCGCCTTCGTCGACGCGCATCTCACGGCGGATGACCCGGTCGAGCGTGCGATTATTGCCCACCACATCGATGCGCTCGATGAATACACGCGGACCTTCGTTAACTTCAAAAGTGATGTTGACGACGCGGTTTTCTGCATCGCGCTCCACCACTGGAGAAATATCGACATTCGCATAGCCCACGGTGCCAGCCACATAGGTCATGGCGTCGATGGCGTCTTCGATCAGCTCGCCACGGAAGACATTGCCGCGTCGGATCGGCACCGCCGAAAGCAATAGCGCTTCCGGCAAGCGATTGAGCTGTGTTTGGATCCGCACTTCGCCGAATTCGTAGCGGACGCCTTCGTCAACGGTAAAGGTGATGAAAAAATCGTTCTGGTCTGGCGTCAGCTCGGCGACCGCCGAGACAACCCGGAAATCGGCATAACCGCGATTGTTATAGTACTTGCGCAATTGCTCGCGATCGTACTCCAAACGGTCGGGATCGTAATTGTCGTTGCTCTGGAAGAAATTCCACCAGCTGGATTCCCTGGTGACGACGGTGTCACGAAGGCGACGGTCGGAGAACACATTGTTGCCGATGAAATTGATGTCGCGAACGCCAGTGATCGGTCCCTCATCAACTTCGAATATGAGGTCGACGCGGTTTTGGTCGAGTTCGCGCACCTGCGGCGTCACCTGCGCAGCAAAGCGGCCCGCGCGCCGATACACTTCGATAATACGCTGCACATCGCCCTGCGCCCGCGCCGCGGTGAACACTGTGCGCGGACGAGCTTGAACCTCCTCCTCGAGGTCTTCCTCATCCAGCGTACGCATGCCCTCGAAGATCACGCGATTGATCACCGGGTTCTCGTTGACCGAAACCACGAGGTCGCCGCCGCGTTGCTCGATCTGGACGTCCGAAAATAGGCCCGTCGCGAACAACGTCTTGATCGACAAATCGACGCGTTCAGGGTCGAACATGTCGCCGGGGCGCACTTGCAGGTAGGACGTAATCGTCGCCGGTTCGATGCGCTGATTGCCTTCGACAACGATACGCCGGATAGCAACGCCGGCCGGCTGCGCGGTCGGCGCCGCGTTTTGCCCTCCGGCATCCTGCGCATAGGCGTCATCCGCCGTGGCGAGCAATACGCCCGCCCCCGCACTCACCGTCGCGACGCAGCTTACTGCGCCGAGCACGACTTCTCGTAGAACTTGTCTCATCAAGCCCTCGACGCTCCGACGCTCCCCAGCGCCTGGTTTGTAAGACCCCATCCCGTCTCGAAAGACAAGGACGAGGCGCTGTTCAACGCGCCCCTGGGAAGAGCCGCGTAATGTCATTCCACGTAGCGAACAGGAAAAGGCTCGCCATTACGGCGAATCCAGCCCTGTAAGCCCATTCCTGCGCGGTCGGCGGCAGCGGCCTGCCCCCGCGCACCGCTTCAATCCCATAGAACAGCAAATGACCGCCATCCAGAACCGGAATCGGCAGCAAATTCACAATCCCCACAGCCACGGACAGCATTCCCGCCCAGCCCAGGAGCGCCAGAGCCAAGCTCGCGATTCGCGATCCTAAATCGTCGGCTGAGGCATCCAGCGCGACTGTGGCGATCTGGCCCGAGGCCTTAAAGATACCGAGCGGGCCTGCGATATCGCCCCCTGAGTTCTGGCCGGTCAGGATGCCGCCCAGATAGGCCCCCGTCCGCGCCACAATGGCCCAAGTGCCCCCAGCGCCCAGATTGAGCGCCTCAAGCAAATTTATTGGCTCCACCGTCCGCTCAACGTTGTGCACGCCCAATTGCAAGCCGAGCGCCCAAGCCTGTTCAGTGGCGCCATCAGGCCCTGGGCGTGAGGTCAGGCGCGGCGTCACCGACACTTCGCGTGCGGTTCCATCGGCGTCCTCGAGACTGAGCCTCAAGGGCTGGCCGCCGCTGCCCAGAATGCGGTCTTGAAATCCCGCCCAGCCCGATATCGGCGCACCATCGACTGCAACAACAACCTCGCCGCGGCGGAGTCCGGCGGCGGCGGCAGGCGTATCCGCGACAACGCCGCCTATGCGTGCAGGAACCTGGCCGTAATCAGTGACGTCCCGGCCGGCCAGGAACGCCACCGATGCGAACGCAAAGATCGCGAAAACGAAATTGGTCACAGGCCCGGCAGCCACAGTAGCCGCGCGTTTCCATATCGGCATCGCGCGGAAATGCCCGCGTCGGCGCGCCTCCTCCATGCTCAGCGCCTGGTTTTCCTCTGAAGCGGGGAGCGTGCTCGAGCCGTCTGTGTCATCGATCCATGACACGAAACCGCCCAATGGAATCTTGGAGATTTTCCAGCGGGTGCCGTGCTTGTCGGTCCAGCCGAACCATTCCGACCCAAGGCCGATGGAGAAGCTCTTGACCCCGATGCCGCACCAGCGACCGACCTGGAAGTGACCGAACTCATGAACAAACACGACGAGGCTGAGCACCAGCACAAAGGAGCCCACATAGAGCAAAGTGTTCTGCAGCAATTCCGGCATTCGCCGTTTTCCTCCCGCGCTCTTCTTTTCTGGCGTTCGCCAATATTGTTCGCCCAAACGGGGCTTAGGCTGACGCCAGCCGGTCCGCAATCTCCGTGGCCGTGCGACGCGCAGTCCGATCGATCACTGCCACCTCAGCGAAAGATGAAGGCGATTTTGCGTTGCCGGCATCGTCGGCCATGACTTCTTCCACCACGCGACAGATGTCGAGGAAGCGAATTCGCCCGGAGAGGAAGGCCCCAACCGCCACTTCGTTGGCCGCGTTCAGCGCCGTCGTGGCGCCAGCTCCCGCGCTCAGGCTTTCCCGGCACAAGTGCAAAGACGGGAACTTCGCCGTGTCCGGCGCCTCGAAGCTGAGGGTTCCCAGCGAAGCGAGGTCGAGTCTGGCGGTCGAAACACGCGCCCGATCAGGCCAGGCGAGGGCGTAACTTATCGGCACCCGCATGTCCGGCGCCGCCAATTGAGCAAGGACCGAGCCATCGATATAATGCACGAAACTGTGCACCACGCTCTCAGGGTGGACCAAGATGTCAATCTTTTCTTCTTTGATATCAAATAAATAACAAGCTTCTATGAGCTCGAGCCCCTTATTCATCAGGGTCGCGCTGTCCACGGAGATCTTGCGCCCCATATTCCAGCGCGGGTGCGCGCACGCTTGCTCCGGCGTGGCGGCGGCCATGGTTTGGGGGCCGGCCGTACGAAATGGGCCGCCGGAAGCCGTCAGCGTAATCTTTTCCACCCTCTGCGGGTGGGTCATGACCTGGAAGATGGCGTTATGCTCGCTATCCACCGGCAGCAGGGTCGCCTTCCCGGTCTTGGCGGCGTCCAGGAACAGGGGGCCGGCGCAGACTAGGCATTCCTTGTTGGCGAGCGCCACCATTGCCCCGCGTCGCACCGCCGCCAGGGTGGGCTGCAGCCCCGCAGCGCCCACAATAGCCGACATGACCCAATCGGAAGGACGCGACGCCGCCTCCACCAAGGAGGCTGCTCCGGCGCCGACCTCCACATCGAACTGCGCCAGCGCGTCACGGGCCTGGCCCAGCAGCGATTCATCGGCGATCGCCGCAAATCTCGGTTTCAAGGCGGCGCATGCCTGCGCCAGCGCTTCCACGTTGGCGCCCGCAGTGATGGCTTCGACAGGAATCTCGGCGCCGTTGCGGCGCAGCTCCAAGATCACCTCAATGGTAGATCGCCCGACCGACCCGGTAACCCCGAGGATCGAAACGGTGCGGCCGTGCGCGCTCATTGGCCGGCGCCGAAGAGCGAGGCTGCAGCGCGCGGCCAGAACGCGAACACGGTTCCTGCCAACAGGGTGGCAGCCATAAGACTATCGATGCGATCGAGGACGCCCCCGTGCCCCGGGATCAGCCGGCTGGCGTCCTTTACGCCGAAACGGCGCTTCAGGAAGGACTCAAACAAATCGCCCATCAGCCCGGTAAAGCCGACCAGCGCTCCGATGGCAAACCAAAGGCGCTGCAACGTTTCAACTGGGTGGATGGCGGCGCCGATTGCATAGCCGGTAGCTGCAGCGGCCAGCGTACCGGCGACGATTCCAGACCATGTCTTGTTCGGTGAAAGCCCCTTCGCGATGCGCGGCCCACCGAGCAACTTGCCGCCGAAATAGGCGAAAATGTCAGCAGACCAGATCAGGGCGAACATGGCGAGAATGGTGTCGCGTCCTTCGGGGCCACGATCGCGAAGCCAAAGAAAGATCGCAGGCGGCAAGCCCACATAGAGAGCGCCCGCGGCGGTCTCCAGCACCTCCGCGAGCTTCTTCCGGCGCAGCGCAGACGCGACGGCGCACACACCCATCCACGCGGCCGCCAGCCAAAGATGCCCCCAGCTTGAGATCAACACCGCGCCGAGCGATCCACTAAGCGCAAAGATGAACGCCTGGTTGAGCGACGATGGCTCGCTCATGCGCGCCCATTCGTAACTCATCGCCACTACAGCGGCGCCGCAGGCGGCGGCAAGCCAAGGACCGCCGAACCAAGCCGCGCTCGCCCCGGCGCTCGCGAGCACCAGACCTGACGCAATGCGCGAGCGCAGATCCGACCAATCGCGGCGTTCTGCGCCATCTCCTGTCATCAAGCGCCGTGCCCGCCATAACGGCGCTCTCGCCGCGAATAAAAGGCGATCGCCTCCTCCAGTGCGGCGCGGTCAAAATCAGGCCAGAGCACATCCATAAAGGCAAGCTCCGCATAAGCGGATTGCCACAACATGAAGTTGGAAAGCCGTGACTCTCCGGAAGTACGCACCAACAAATCCGGCGGCGGCAAGCCAGCCGTGTCCAAGTGGGCCTCAAACATTTCCGGACTTATGTCCTTCGGTGCGATACGTCCGGCGACCGCTTCCTGCGCCAGCATCCGCGCTGCACGCGTGATTTCATCTTGGCCCCCGTAATTGAAGGCGATCGTGAGATTGAGTTTGTCGTTGTGCGCGGTGCGGGACTCCGCGTCCTCGATGATGCCGGCGATGTCAGGCTGCAGGCCGTGACGTTCGCCGATCACGCGCACGCGGACGCCTTCCTTCGCCAACTTGTCCAAATCCCTCGCCACGTAGAGACGCAGCAGATCGAACAGCGCATTCACCTCTTCGGCAGGCCTGCGCCAATTTTCGGTCGAGAACCCGAACACTGTGAGAAAGCGTACGCCGAGATCGCCGGCGGCCTCCACCGTGCGCCGCAGCGCCTCCACGCCTTCCGCATGACCAAAAGTGCGGGGGCGCCCGCGCTGTTTCGCCCAACGCCCATTGCCATCCATGATGATGGCTACGTGTTGCGGCATCGGGGCGGGGAGCGGGGCGGCCATGGGTGGCGGGCGGAAGCGAGCAGTGAGAGCGAGGCACAACCGCCTACTGCCAACTGCCGACTGCCTAGACCTGCATGATCTCCTCTTCCTTGTGGCGGAATGCGTCATCAATTTTCTTGATGTGATCGTCTGTGGCCTTCTGAACCTCGCCGCCATGACGTTTGTGTTCGTCCTCGCTGATGGCGTGCTCCTTCTCGAGCTTCTTGAGATGCTCCATCGCGTCGCGGCGAATATTGCGCACGGCGATGCGCTGCTGTTCGGCGTATTTGCCCGCAATTTTGGAGAGTTCGGTGCGGCGCTCGCCCGTAAGCGGAGGAATGGGGATGCGCAAAGATTGCCCATCGACGATCGGGTTGAGCCCGAGATTGGCGGAACGGATCGCCTTGTCGACTGCGCCGACCACCGATTTATCCCACACTTGCACCGAAATCATGCGCGGTTCCGGCACACTGACGCTGGCGACCTGGTTAAGCGGGGAAACCGCCCCGTAGGCCTCGACCGTGATCGGGTCGAGCAGCGCCGGCGACGCGCGTCCCGTACGCAGACCGGAGAATTCATGGGCAAGCGCTGTGAGCGCCCCCTGCATGCGTCTCTTGTAATCCTCAAGATTGAAGGGCGCTGGCGCAGCCATTGGTCGATCCTCGTTACTAGTCGCGGATGGTCGTGCAAATGCCGCGGCCCGCCAGAACATTGGCGAGACCGCCGCGGGTGTGGATTGAAAATACCACGATCGGAATGCCGTTCTCGCGCATCAGGCTGATGGCGGAGGCGTCCATCACCTTCAGGTCGCGCGCAAGCACTTCGTGATAAGAGAGCTTGTCGTAACGCGTGGCGCTGGGGTCTTTCTTCGGGTCGGCGGTGTAGACGCCGTCGACCTGTGTACCCTTGAGCAGAGCGTTGCAGCCCATCTCAGCCGCGCGAAGTGCCGCGGCAGTGTCGGTCGTGAAGAATGGATTGCCGGTGCCGGCGGCGAAAATGACGATCCGGCCCTTCTCCATATGACGCATGGCGCGGCGGCGAATATAGGGTTCGCAAACCGTGACCATGGGGATCGCCGACAGCACCCGCGCTTGGCCGCCGACGGCTTCGATCGCGTTCTGCATGGCGAGCGCATTCATCACGGTAGCCAGCATGCCCATATAATCGGCGCTGGCGCGCTCCATGCCCTTGGCGGCGCCCTGCACGCCGCGGAAGATGTTGCCCCCGCCGATGACAAGGCACAACTCGCCTCCCCCCTTGACCGCCTCCACCACTTCTCCGGCGATACGCTCGCACACGCCCTGATCGATGCCGTATTGGGCATCCCCCATCAGCGCTTCGCCCGAAATCTTGAGCAACACGCGCTTGTAGAGGCGTGTGGGGTGAGATTTGGGCAGGGTTTCGGCGAGACTCATGGGCGCGATCCGTCCGGGCAAGCGGTTCGCACCCACCATAACGCGACCGCCGCCGTCGGCGCAAAGGCTAACGGCGGCGGTTTTTGTCCGGGCGTCGAAGCGCTCAATCGTCCTTCTTGGTCATCGCCGCCACTTCGGCGGCGAAATCACCGGTCTTTTTCTCCACACCCTCGCCGACGGCGAAGCGGACAAAGCCCGTCACCTTGACCGGGGCGCCGGCAGCCTTGGCCGCTTCCGCCACCGCGGCTTCGACGCTTTGATCCGGGTTGAGGACAAACGCTTGCTTCAGCAACACCGATTCCTCGAAGAATTTGCGCATGCGCCCCTCGAGCATCTTGTCCAGAACCTGTTGCGGCTTGCCTTGCGCCTTGGGATCTTCCTTAAGCTGTTCCAGCAGAACCGCCTTCTCGCGCTCGACACGGTCGACCGGAATTTCAGCCTCGCTGAGCGCCAACGGATTTGCCGAAGCGATGTGCATGGCGATCTTCTTGCCGAAGCTCTCGACGGCGGCCTTGTCGCCGGTCGATTCAAGCGCCACCAGCACCGCGATGCGACCCAAATGGTCCGCGCCATCGACCTTGGAGTGGACATAAGCAGCAATCGCCCCGTTTTGGACGTTGAGCTTGGCCGAGCGGCGCAAAGTTATGTTCTCGCCAATGGTGGAAATCAGCTGCGTCACCGCGTCCGACACCTTGGCGCCTCCATGGGCTGCGTCCAGGAGCGCCTGATGGCCGTCCGCCTTGAGAGCGATTTTTGCGAAATCACCCGCAGCCTTTTGGAAGTCGCCATTGCGGGCGACGAAGTCGGTCTCGGAATTGAGTTCGATCACCGCGCCATGATCGACGCCCAGCGCGATGGCCACGATGCCTTCCGCGGCAGCACGATCGGCTTTGCGTGCGGCCTTCGACAACCCTTTGGCGCGCAACCAATCGACCGCAGCCTCAAGATCGCCGCCGGATTCGGCGAGCGCCTTTTTGCAGTCCATCATGCCAACGCCGGTCTTCTCGCGCAGGTCCTTGACCAGCGCCGCGGTAATTTCCGCCATTTCCGTACTCCTCACTACTCCGAGCGCGTTCGACGCATCGGGCGCGCTCTAACTTGGGTGTGCTCAGTAATTGGCGCCAGTGGGGCCATCGATCGGGCTCTCCGCCGGTACATAAGGCGCCGGCTCGTGCAACGCCGGTTCAACTGGAGGCCGGGCCGAAGCGCCGATGTCGGCGCCGCCGCGCACCTGGTTTTCAGTCAGCCCGTCGAGCACCGAATCTGCCACCAGATCGCAATAGAGCTGGATCGCACGCGCGGCGTCGTCATTGCCCGGGATCGGGAAAGTGACCTCGTCAGGATCGCAATTGGAATCCACCACCGCCACTACTGGGATGCCGAGCTTTCTGGCTTCCTTGATCGCAATGGCCTCTTTGTTGGTGTCGATCACGAACATGAGGTCAGGCACCCCGCCCATGGATGCGATGCCGCCCAGGGAGCGGTCGAGCTTGTCGCGCTCGCGGGTCAAATTCAGGACTTCCTTCTTCGTCAATCCAACCGCGCCGCCGGCGATGGTTTGCTCCAGCTCGCGCAGGCGCGCGATGGATTTTGAGACCGTCTGCCAGTTCGTCATCGTGCCGCCGAGCCAGCGAGAGTTCACGAAATACTGAGCGCAGCGTTGCGCGCTCGCCTTGATGTGCTCGGCGGCCTGGCGCTTGGTGCCCACAAACAGCACGCGCCCGCCATTGGCCGCCACTTCGCGTACTTTCATCAGAGCTTGGTGCAGCAACGGCACCGTCTGCGACAGGTCGAGGATATGGATGTTGGACTTTTCGCCGAAGATGTAGCGATCCATCTTCGGGTTCCAGCGGTGGGTCTGGTGTCCAAAATGCGCGCCAGCTTCCAGGAGCTGACGCATATTGAAATCAGGCAGCGCCATTAGTTTCGTTCCTTTTCCGGTTTGCCGCCGCGGGCGTGACTTAGGAATTATTTCCTAAGACCGGAAGGAGGAAACGGCCGCTTTCAGACCGCCCCGCCCTACCCGCGTGCGAAGTAAGGCGCGGGGTATAAGGGCAGGACTCCCGTCGCGCAACTGCCCTTGCTCGCCGGCGAGGGAGAGCCCACTTCTGGGCGCTGGTTCTCCGGTGTCGAGAGAGGTCTGCGCGCGTGAAAAAGGTCGCCATCATTGGAGCGGGCAATATTGGGCCTACCGTCACAGCGTTGCTGGCCAACCCGGAAACCGGCGCGCCCTACGAAATTCTAGTGACCGACATCGATTCCACGAAACTCGAAACGATCGAGAAATGGAAATCAGAAGTCAGCGGAGACGTCGCTGCTCGCGTGACAACCAAGGTCCTGGACGCCGGAAATCATTCCGCCCTCGTCGCGGCGATCACCGGCTCATACGCCGTGATCAGCGCCCTACCCTATAAATACACGCTTGCGGTGGCAGAGGCTTCGCTGGCGGCCGATGTGCACTACCTCGACCCCACCGAAGATGTGGCGACAACCCAGGCTGTGCGAAAGCTGGCGACGAAAGCGAACAGAGCTTTCATCCCGCAATGCGGTCTGGCGCCGGGCTTCATTTCGATTGTTGGCCACGATCTTTTCGGGCGTTTCGAAAGGGTCTCCGACCTACGCATGCGCGTTGGCGCCCTGCCTGAGTTTCCCGCAAACGCGCTCGGCTATAATCTTACCTGGAGCACCGACGGTGTGATCCATGAATATTGCGTCCCTGGCGAGGCGATCGCCGACGGAAAACTGCAGCCAACGACCTCGCTTGAGGAGTGTGAGACGATTGCCATCGACGGCGTCACCTATGAAGCCTTCAACACTTCAGGCGGCCTGGGCACATTGTGCGAAACGCTGGCGGGACGCGTACGGAATATGAATTACCGCACGCTCCGTTACCCCGGTCATGCGGCGATCATGAAGGTGCTGCTAAACGACCTTCGCTTCCGCGAGGAGCGATACCAGGACGAACTCGTCAGAATTTTCAATCGCGCGCTGCCCCGGACCGAGCAGGACGTAGTTGTGATTTTCGTTACCGCGACTGGCGAGAGGGCCGGTCGGTTCGAGCAAGAGACTTACGTGAATAAAGTCCGGCCAATGCGAATTTCCGACAAGCAATACACTGGCATCCAAATCACAACGGCTGCAGGCATCTGCGCCGTGCTTGACCTGCTTTCAGACGGCAAGGTGAAGGACAAGGGCTTCGTCAAACAAGAGGAGGTCAAACTCGCGGACTTTCTCGACAATCGCTTCGGCCGCTATTACGCCAAATGACATTGCGACCACGAATTTATAGCAAATAGGGTGTGCGATGGCGCTTGAACTGAATTCGGCAAGCAGCGACGCGTTGGCCGTTCTTGAGAAGCTGGGCGCAAAACTGGCATTCGTCAAAGACGGAAGCGTGATCGCGCGTTCGCCCATCACCGGGGAAACCATCGGACGACTTCGCGAGGCGACGCCCAGCGAAGTTTCCGCCGCCATCGAAGCGGCGCATCGCGCTTTCCTTGAGTGGCGGTTGCTGCCTGCCCCGCGCCGCGGCGAATTTGTGCGTCTGCTCGGCGAAGAATTGCGAGCCGCTAAGGCGGAGCTGGCCGAACTCGTCACCATCGAGGCCGGCAAGATCAAGTCCGAAGCCTTGGGCGAAGTGCAGGAGATGATCGACATCTGCGATTTCGCCGTTGGCATGTCGCGTCAATTGTACGGCCTGACCATCGCCACCGAGCGCCCGAGCCATCGCATGATGGAGAGCTGGCATCCGCTTGGCGTTGTCGGGATCATATCGGCGTTCAACTTTCCGGTCGCGGTGTGGGCATGGAATGCAGCGCTCGCTCTCGTGTGCGGCGACAGCATCGTCTGGAAGCCATCGGAGAAGACGCCGCTCACCGCACTCGCGGTCGATGCGATCATGCAGCGCACGGCGCATCGCTTCGGCCTCGCCCCCGCGGGGCTGAGCCACGTCATCATCGGCGGTCGCGGCGTCGGTGAAGCGCTGGTCGATCATCCCCGCGTACAGCTCGTCTCCGCCACAGGCTCCACCGAAATGGGTCGCAAAGTAGGCCAACGCCTCGCCGCGCGCTTCGCCCGCTCATTGCTCGAACTCGGCGGCAACAATGCTGCAATCATCGCACCGAGCGCCGACCAAGGCCTCGCCCTGCGCGGCGTCGCATTCGCTGCAATGGGCACAGCGGGCCAGCGTTGCACCAGCTTGCGGCGCCTATTCGTGCACGAGAGCATCTATGACCAATTCGTGCCGCGGCTGAAGTCTGCTTACGGTTCAGTTCCGGTTGGCGATCCACGTCAGGAAGGCGTTCTGATCGGGCCGCTGATCGACGTGAGCGCCTATGAGAACATGCAAAAGGCTCTGGGCGACGCGCGCACCAGCGGGACTGTCGCCGGCGGCGAGCGGGTGGACACGCCTGGCGCGCCGGATGCGTATTACGTTCGCCCGGCACTGGTCGAACTCGACCGGCAGACCGAAGTCGCGCTTCGCGAGACCTTCGCGCCAATCCTCTATGTGATGCGCTACCGCACGCTCGAAGAAGCCATCGAACTGCAAAACGCCGCCAAGCACGGGCTGTCGTCATCGATCTTCACACTTGATATGCGCGAGGCCGAGCGCTTCGTGGCCGCCAACGGTTCCGATTGCGGCATCGCCAACGTCAATATCGGCCCATCAGGCGCCGAGATCGGCGGCGCGTTCGGCGGCGAAAAGGAAACAGGCGGCGGCCGCGAGTCCGGCTCGGATTCATGGAGAGCCTATATGCGGCGCGCCACCAACACCGTGAATTTCGGCACGGATTTGCCCCTCGCCCAAGGTGTAAAATTCGACGTTTGAGCGACCAGAGCCGGTTCAATTCGGCCGGTGCGCCGGCCCCGAGATGCCTACCGCCGCGCGCAGATCGCTTGCCTGCATCAGCCGTCCCTCCCGCATCACGGCGATCACATTGCGCAGATCGCCGATGTTCCGGCTCGGATCGCCTTCCACCAGGAACAGTTCGGCGTTCCGCCCTACGCTGATCGCGCCCGACACATCGCCTGCGCCAAACTCGCGCGCCGGCACGATGGTGGCAGTGGCGAGCGCTTCCGCCGGGCTCATTCCTGCTTCCACGTAGAGTTCAAGCTCACGCACCAATTCCAACCCCGAACCGTCCGTGCCGGCCACGATCGTGATACCGCGTCGGTGGAGCTCGCCGACAAGCGCCACCATCGCCGCGAAGCTCCGGCGCATCTGTGCGCGCGAGATTTCCGGCGTCGGCGAAAGGCCCCCGCCGCGGAAGCCGCGCTCAACCTGCACTGGCATGGTCCCCGTGAACGGAGCGTAGGGCGCCGCCATCTCGCCCGGGTCTGGTACGTAGAGCGGCTCAAACGTCGACAGCGTGGGGTCGACGACCACGCGCCGCCGTTGCAATTCATCAAGGTAGGCCGTCATTGCCGGCGATCGCAGATCGACATCGGCGCCGTAGCGGCCAGGGCCGTAAAACCGCGGCAGGCCGTTATTGGTTTGGATGACGCTCTCCGGCATGGCCTGCATGATCACCCAATTGATGTGGGTGATCTCGTCATATCCGGCACGCACAGCTTCTAGCGTGCGCATCCCCTGGGGAATGTGACCGCTCACCCGTAGGCCAAGGCGATGGGCCTCCTGCGCCATCGGCCGCACCCATGCGGGGTTGAGCGAGCCGTAGAGCTTAATGCCGAAATACCCCTCGGCCTTGGCCCTCCGCACGGCAGCGACCGCCTCCGCACGCGTGCGCACGATCACCGCGACCTGCGCCGAGTTCGGCCCTTCGCCGTCGATCAGCATGGACGCCACGATGCGCGTGCCCAAAATTTCGCCGCGCTCGATACGCGCGCGCCGCGCCGGCGCCACCGCGGGATTGTTGCCGGGATCGCGAACGCTGGTGATGCCCTGCGACAAGAGCAGCGGGCCGGTGTCGTCGCCGCCATAATGCTGGTGATTGTCCCACAGGCCTGGGACCAGCGTACGCCCCGCACCCTGGTAGACAATTGCCTGCGCCGGCAGCGACGCCTCCCCGGCAGGCGTTACGCTCGCAATCCGGCCGTTATCGACAACGACCGTCATATTGTCACGAAATGCTCGCTGCTCGGCATCGTAGATACGCACGCTTTGGAATACGACAGGCGTTGACGGCCGCGGCGCGATACGGGCGACCAATTCCGCGCTGCGCGCCGAAAGCGCCGCGTCCTGAGCCTGATTCAGTTGTTGCGCGACCCCTTCCCATCCGGCGGGCATGTAACTCAAGAAACCTGCCGTTCCGAAGAACCGCTCACCCTCGTACCAGACCGGAAATGGCGAGAGCCCAACGCCCAGAATGGCGTAAGCCGTCAGCGTCTTCGTCTCGGCGCCATTGCTCACTTCCAGCGTCGCCAGGCGCTCCATGCGCGCTTGCCCGGAAGGCAGAAGCGCCAAGGTTTGGTCGGGCGCCCGCATCAGGGCGTCGGTAAATCCAATGGTGGAGTCGAGCGTGCCTCCGAAGGAAACGTAATATCCCGTACCGGCGCCACCGCCATTATCGACCGGGCTACGATACTCGTAGCCGGCGCTGCTCCGCTGAAATGACTCAGCGGCATCCCCCGCGGGCGTCGAGCCGCGTACAGTCTGCGTGATCAATCCGCCGTCAGCGCCAAAACTGAGCTCCTGGTCGATGTCGGTAGCAAAGCCGCGCAAGAGCAGGTTTTCTCTTGAGTGGCGCGCTCCATCCGGCGTGGCCCACCGGTAGGAATGCCCGTGGATGGCGCTGGTGGAGGTGATCACCCAGAGCTCGGCGTCGGCAGGGGGCTGCGCCAATTGCGCCGCTGGGACCTGAGCTGAGGCGCCCAACGTGAGAGCCGCCAGCATTCCGAGCAAGGAAATCAGAAAACGACCCATGGCCGAGACCCTCCGCACAGCGGAACACAGCCCAAGCTGCAGCCAAAGGCAAGCCGATCTCAAAGACTGAGCGACCAGTTGCCGCCGTGCTTCGTTCAACGGGGCCGGTAGCGGTCCCGCAGGCGGGTCTGACGCGAAACCAGCGGCTGTTCGGCGCCTTCTATGAACACGGCTACCGGCGCGCTCATCACTTCGAGCGGGTCGCCGTCCCAGATCACAACGTCGGCGAAATAGCCACGCTCAAGCCGCCCCAATTGTTCACCCACGCCAAACACTTCGGCGGGACCGCGAGTGACGGCCGCAAACGCGTCGTTCCAGTCCAATCCATTGGCGACCGCGTTCCCAGCCAGCTGCAACGCCAACCGCGCCTGATGCGCATCGATCGAGCCCGGCTGCGGCGCAATGGCGATGCGCACGCCTGCGCGCTGCAACAGCGCGGCGTTGTCGAGACGAGCCGATAGACGTTCGAATCGATCCGGCAAATTCGAAAGCGGGTCGAGGATCACCGCAATCTGCGCCCGCGCCAATTCATCCGCCACCTGCCAAGCCTCAGCTCCGCCATGGATCGCGAACCGCAAGCTCGGGTTGGCGCGTTTGAACGCAATAAGGCGACGAATATCAGCCGCGCTCTCGACGCGCACCAGAAACATGCCATGCCCGCGCGCGAACGGCGCCAGCGCTTCTGCATCGAGCTCATTCAACACAGCGCCGCCCTGACCCGAACGATAGCGGCCCGGATACTCACGCGCATCGCGCAACGCCGCCTCGAACGCCGGCCACAGCGACGCGCGAGACGAGCCAGTGCGCGTCGCGCCGGTTTCGCCCAACTCGACCACCATGAAAGCATTGGCGCGAAACACGCTGTCGGCGCGCCCGCCGAGCGCCACCAAAGCGCCGCGGCCGCCGAACATGGAAGGCGTTTCCGAGGGGGCTATCGCAGCGCGGGTGACACCCTCCATGCGCGTCACCGCCACCGCTGTGACGCCCGGATTGAAGGCCCGTCCAGCGTCGGCTGCGGCTGCCGCCAGCTCGCCTTCGATGTCGGCGTCGTTGGGCGCTCCTGAACCGGATATTTCGTTAAGGCCCACTTCGCTCATTGCGGCGAAGGCGCCGGGCGTAACGTAGCGGCCTTGCGCATCGATCACGCGCGCGCCGCGGGGCGCGGCGATCTCGGCGCCCACGGCGCTTATGCGCCCATCGACAATCAGGACGTCGCCGCTCTCGATGATTCCCGCCGCGCCGTTGGTGACGACGCGCCCGTTCTGGATCAGCACCGTCTCGGCCGCCGCGGGTGCGGCAATGGCTAGCAGTGCCGCGGCAAGAATTGTCGCTCTCATTGTCCGCGCTCCCGATAAGTCTGGCCCAACTCAAAATCGGAATGCGGTTCGCGCGCATCGCCGCGCCGATAGATCAGCGCGCCGTCCATGTAGACGTGCTCCGCCACTGCGTAAGTCGACAACGGGTCACCCGACCAGATCACGACATCCGCACGCCGTCCGGCCTGCAACGAGCCAGTCTCCTCCTCGATCCCCAAGGCGCGCGCCGGGTTGCGGGACAACCAAGTCCATGCTTCCCCTCGGCTGATGCTCAGACCTGCGCGACGCCCGTCAGACAGCGCTTTGGCGGCTTCCTGGTTCAAACGCTGCACGCCGACTTCGCTGTCGGAGTGGACGATTGCGCAGGCGCCGCCCGCGTGCACGAACGGGATGTTCTCGCGGATGCCGTCATAGGCCTCGATCTTGAAACCCCACCAATCTGCCCACATCGCCGAGCAAATCTCCTCGCGCGCCAGCAGGTCGGGGATTTTGTAACTCTCAACGGCATGGTGGAAGGCGGCGATGCGAAAGCCGAATTCGTGGGATATCTCGATGGCGTTGGCCATTTCGTCGGCGCGGTAACAATGCCATTGCAGCAGGATTTCGCCGTTGAGCACGCCAGCCAGCGTTTCCAACTCCAGATCTCGATCCGGCGGATCGCCCTCTCCGCTTTCGCGCTGCGCCTGGACGCGGCGATTGTACTCCGCAGCGCGCGCAAACGCGGCGCGATAACCCGCGACATTGCCCATGCCTGTCGACGGCGCCGAATTGCGCCCGCCATAGACGCGTGCGGGGTTCTCGCCGCACGCCATTTTCAGACTCTGCCGGGCGTCGGGAAATTTCATTTCCTGCACCGTCCGCGCGCCGAGCACCGGGCGCAGCGTCACACCGCGCCCTCCGAATAAATTCGCCGAGCCCGGGAGGATGTGCAGCGTAGTGATGCCGCCCGCTACGGCACGCTCGAAGCCCGGGTCTTGCGGCCATACGGAGTGTTCCGCCCAAACCTCAGCGGTATTGGGATCGGTGGCTTCGTTTCCGTCCGAGGTCGCGTCGATCCCAGGCGAGGGGTAAACGCCGATGTGGGAATGCACGTCGATAATGCCGGGGGTGACGAATTTTCCGGCGCCGTCAACAATTGTGACGCCCTCCGGTGCTGCGGCGCCCTGGCCGACGGAGACGATCCGGCCATCGCGGATCAACACGTCGGAATTGGTCAATTCGCCGCCGAGGCCATCCAGAACGGTCGCGCCGCGGATCAAAATGGGCGAAGAGGCGCGCGGCGCGTAGGTAGAGGAATAGGCCGCCCGCGCTGTCGCCTCATTCGTATCGTCAGCGGCGACGCTTGCGCAGCTGGATGCTCCCAAAGCCGCGGCAAGCGCCAAGAATCTCAAGAATTGCGGTCGCATGGAAGTCCCCTCGCTTCCCGCATTTGAGCGGCCTGGACTTGACGGGACAAGCCCATGCACGCGTTTCGGGAGAAATCTGCGACGAAGCGCGGGTCAGATCACCCGTTCAACGCCCCGCGCCGCCTTCAGCGCCGCCCGCGCAGCCGGGCTTGCCGTCACCATGGCTTTGGTAGCCAGTTCAACCTCGCGCCCGTCGTTCAAGCGCAGAACCAGTCGCAGCGGCCTTGCTTCCCCTGCTTGCGGCTTAGGCAGGGCGCTCATTGTCTGCGCCAGCAAAGCAATGGGCGCGCCTTCTTTCAACACAACGCGCAAATCCTCGGTGGTGCGCGCCTCCACAGCTTCGATGGGCTCGAACGCATCCGCAGACATACGCATATCCCCGTCCCGATAACGCACGCGGCACCGGAAAGCGTAGCTCTTGCCGACCTGTACAGCCTCGCGCACATGCGCCACGCCCTCCGGCATCACTGCCGGTTCGAAATCGCCGGTGGGATCGGACATCGAAACATAGGCAAACGTATCGCCAGAGGGCCCCGTCCGGTATTGGATACGCCGAACGACGCCCGCCATCAGGTAGGCGCGCGGCTCTGTCTCACCCTCCTCCATGATGTCGGCAATGCTCGAATAACGCTCGCCTGCATCAGTGAAGAAATCCGACAAAGGGTGGCCGGACAAGTAAAACCCCACGCTCTCGCGTTCTGCATCCAAACGGTCCTGCGACGACCATGCCGGCGCTTTCGGGAAACTCGGCCGCGCGCTCGGCTCCTCTGCGCCGAACAAACTTGCTTGCGAGCTCGCGCGCTCTTCAGCCGCCCGCTGCGCGTAAGCGGCGATCGTCTCGCAGGCGGCGAACGCACGTGCGCGATCAGGCTCCAACGCATCGAGCGCGCCTGCCTTGGCGAGATTCTCCAATTGCCGCTTGTTAATCGCCTTGGGATCGAGCCGTTCGGCGAAATCGTACAGCGCCTTAAACGCGCCGCGCTGCTCACGTTCGGCGACCACTGCGCCCATAGCCGCCAGGCCCACATTGCGCACCGCGCCGAGCGCATAGCGCACCGCCAAGCCGCCCTCCATCGCCTGCACTTCAAAGTCCGCACTCGAGGAATTGATATCCGGCGGCAGAACTGTCACGCCAATGCGGCGCGCGTCTTGATGGAAACTCGCGAGCTTGTCGGAATTGGAGAGGTCGAGGCTCATCGATGCGGCGATGAAATCCACCGGATAATGCGCCTTGAGATAGGCGGTATGGTAGGCGATGACGGCGTAAGCTGCGGCATGGGACTTGTTGAAGCCGTAGCCCGCGAACTCTTCCACAAGATCGAAAATATGCGACGCCAGCCCCTCGGTGACGCCGCGTTCCTTTGCGCCGTCGATGAACCGCGATTTTTGCTTGGCCATTTCCGCGGGCTGTTTTTTGCCCATGGCGCGGCGCAACAGATCGGCTTCGCCGAGCGAATAGCCGGAGAGCACCTGGGCGATTTGCATCACCTGCTCTTGATAGACGATGACGCCGTAGGTCTCCTCTAAGATCGGCTTGAGCATCTCGTGGAGATAATCCGGCTGCTCGCGCCCGTGCTTCACGTTTGCAAACCGGTCGATGTTCTTCATCGGCCCTGGCCGATAGAGGGAGATCAACGCGATCACGTCCTCCAAACAGGTCGGCTTCACCTTGCGCAGGGTATCGCGCATGCCCTGGCCTTCAAGCTGGAACACGCCGAAGGTGAGGCCGGATTGCATGAGGGCATAGGTCTCTGCATCATCGAATTCGAGCGCGTTGATATCGAGTTCGACGCCGCGCTGCTTCAGGGATTTGAGCGCACGATCGATGACAGTCAGCGTCTTCAACCCGAGAAAGTCGAACTTCACCAGGCCAGCAGCTTCAACCCACTTCATGTTGAATTGCGTCGCCGGCAGATAGGCGCGCGGATCGCGATAGAGCGCCACCAGCTCGATCAGCGGCCGGTCGCCGATCACCACGCCGGCCGCGTGCGTCGAGGCGTTGCGGTAAAGCCCTTCTAACTGCAACGCCGTGTCGATCAACGCACGTACTTCGGGCTCCTTGCGTGCATCCTTCAGGCGTTGCTCAACTTCGACCGCCTCCGCCAATGTCACCGGGTTCGCCGGGTTCGCCGGAACCAATTTCGCGAGTTTATCGACCTGGCCGAACGGCAATTGCATCACCCGACCGACATCGCGCAGCACCGCGCGCGCCTGCAGCGTGCCAAAAGTGATGATGTGGGCGACACGATCTTCGCCGTACTTATTCTTTACATAATCGATGACCTCGCCGCGACGCTCCTGGCAAAAATCGATGTCGAAGTCAGGCATCGAGACCCGCTCCGGATTGAGGAAACGCTCGAACAGGAGTCCCCATCGCAGCGGGTCGAGATCGGTGATGGTGAGCGCCCAAGCGACTACCGAGCCCGCACCCGAGCCGCGTCCCGGTCCAACCGGAATGTCCTGCGCCTTCGCCCATTTGATGAAATCCGCGACGATCAGGAAATACCCGGGAAATTGCATCTGGGTGATCACGCCCAGCTCGTACTCGAGGCGTTTCCAGTATTCTTCCTCCGGCGCTGCGCGACGGTCGCCGAGAGCCTTCAAACGCGCCTTCAAGCCGGCTTCGGCTTGCGCCTTCAACTCGGCCGGCTCGTCGCGACCGCGTTTGGTGTCGAAGCGCGGCAGGATCGGTTTGCGTTTTTCCACGCGCACGGCGCATCGGCGCGCGACCTCGCTTGTATTGGCGATCGCCTCCGGCAGATCGGCGAACAGCGCGCTCATCTCCGCTTGGGATTTGAAATAATGGTCAGACGTTACGCGCGGTCGATCTTCCTCGCCCAGATAAGATGACGCAGCGATGCACATGAGCGCATCGTGGGCGGCGTGGTCGCTGCGTTTAGCAAAGCGGATGTCGTTAGAGGCGACCAGCGGCAGCCCTAGCGCGTAGGCGAAATCGACGAGCGCGCCCTCGCTTTCAGCTTCCGCCCTCTCGCCATGGCGTTGCAGTTCAACGTAGACCCGGTTGCGGAAAGCGTCGGAGAGTTGCTTGAGCAGCGCCTCGGCGGACTCGTGCTTACCCGCCGTGATGAGGTTCGCCGCCGCGCCTTCGCCGCCGCCAGTGAGCGCGATCAACCCGCCCGAGAGTTCCAAGACCCGCGCCAGCTGGACATGCGGATCGCCATGAGCGGCGCCGTCGAGGTAGGCGGCCGAAGAGAGCCGCATCAGATTGGAATAGCCTTCATCGGTTTGCGCAAACAGCGCCAGGGCGCCGGAAACGCCGCCCTCGTCGCGCACGTTCAGGGTCAAGCCCACGATTGGTTGCACGCCAGCCTCCGCGGCGGCTTCCGAAAATTCGAGCGCGCCGAAGAGATTGTTGGAATCTGTCAAGCCCAGGGCGGGCATATCGAGCTTGGCCGCGAGCTTGACCAGATCCTTCACGTGCGCTGCGCTCTGCAACAGCGAATAGGCCGAGCGCGCGCGGAGGTGGATAAAGGGAGCCATGTGATTCCTAGCTCCTAATATGGACCCGCTGCGGCGGCGCCGCCAGCGCCCAGTAGGTCGCCCGAAAGTGCAGCAAATGCGGTGCTCGGCGTCGCGCTTCGACAAGCTCAGCGTGACGCCATTTCTCCTCAGCGCTACGCCATTCTGCGTCAGCCTGAGCCTGTCGAAGGCCGCACCCGATTAACGTCCGCGTCGCTTCAGTTCCGCCGCACCAATTTACCATGATCGAGCGCCATGACGCGATCCATGTATTTGGTCAGCTCAAAATTGTGGGTCGCAATCAGCGCCGCTGCGCCCTCCTTGCGCACCAGATCGGACAACACGCCGAACACGGTGGTGGAGGTGTCGGGATCGAGATTGCCGGTGGGTTCATCGGCCAGGATCAGAATTGGGTGATTGATCATGGCGCGCGCGATCGCGACACGCTGCTGCTCACCGCCGGAAAGCTGCGCGGGTTGGTGCCGGATACGATCACCTAGCCCCATGATGCCGAGCAAGCGTTCGGCCTCCGCGTAGGCCTCCTTGCGCTTACGACCTGCAATCAGCGCCGGAAGCGCTACATTCAAGAGCGCGTCGAACTCGGCCAAGAGGTGATGGAATTGGTAGACGAAGCCGATGCGGTTGCGGCGCACCGCGGTGCGGCCCTCGTCGCCAAGCGACCAAACCGGCTCTCCGTCGATGTAGACTTCGCCCGCATTGGGCCGCTCAAGCAGGCCAGCCGCGTGCAGGAGCGATGACTTGCCGGAGCCCGAAGGGCCGACGAGGCCAACGATTTCTCCCGGCATGATCTGAAGGTCGACGCCCGCAAGCACGGCGAGTTCGCCTGCGCCTGACTTGTAACGCCGCTCGAGCCCAGAAATGGAAAGCACAGGCGCGCTATTCATAACGCAACGCCTCCACCGGGTCGAAACGGGAAGCCCACCAAGCGGTGGCCAGCGTAGAAGCAAACGTGACGATGATCGTGAACGTCGAGATCAACGCCACCTCGCTCCACTCCACCCTCGCGGGGAGTGTCTCGAGAGAATACACGGTGCCGGGAAAAGGATCGAAGCCAGTCAGGCTCTCGATGGCGTTCTGAATAGCGCCGATGTTGAGGCAGAACCCTATTCCAAGAACCAAGCCGAGAGACAATCCGATTACGCCAAGGCTGGCGCTCGACATGAAAAACACGCGTTGGATCGCACCCTTGGTGGCGCCCATGGTGCGCAAGATGGCGATATCGCGGCTCTTGTTTTTTACCAGCATGATCAGCCCGGTGACGATATTGAGCGCGGCGATCGCCACCAAAATCATCAAGATCAATCGCATCACGTTGCGCTCGACCACCAACGCGTCCGCCAAGCCCTGGCTTTGGTCGCGCCAATCGTAGATCAAGTATCGCTCCCCAAGTCGATCATAGAGCGCGAGCTTCGCCGCGTTGGAACGATCCGGATTCGTGATCCGCACTTCCAATTTGTCGGCGCCGCCGCCGCGATTGAACAAGACTTGGGCCTGTTCAAGGGGCATGTAGACAAACACGCTGTCGAACTGCGCCATCTCCACGCTGAATATGCCGCCCACCTCGAACGATTTGCGCCGCGGCGTCTGCCCGAATGCCGTCATCGCGGGCTGCGGCGCCACGATTGAGACCCGCATGCCGACAGTAACGCCTAGTGATGCGGCGAGACGATCCCCAATCAGAATCGTTGGATCATCAATACCCTCAAAATTTGCGAGATCGCCGTTTCGAATATTGTCGTGCACGATTGGCAGCGCCTCTAAGTCGGCGCGGGTTAACCCGCGCACCAGGACGCCTGCCGCGCGGCCATCGACGGTTGCCAACGCCTGCTCACTGATAATGGGCGTCACCCTGGTTACACCGGGCGCGCCCCGCGCGCGATCCGCTAACAAGTCAATCTGCTCGCGCGGCATGGATTGCACATCGACATAAACGTGCCCTTCAACGCCAAGGATTCGCGAGAGCAAAGTCTCGCGAAATCCGTTCATCACCGACATGGTGATGATCAGAGCCATCACCGCGAGCGCGATGGCGATCACCGAAATCACCGAAATCAGCGCGACGCCGCCGTGCTGGCGCTTGGCGCGCAGATAGCGGCCCGCGAGCATCCGCTCGAAAAGGCCGAAAGGTTGGGAATTTCCGCTCATGCTAGCGCCAATTCTTGGACCGCCGGCGTCCCCGCCGGCATCTGTGTTTCAGCTCGCCCAGGCCTGGGTATTGGCGGGCGCCGTACGCCGGCGAGGACGCCGGCGGTCCAAGAAGGTATTTCAGCCCAATTCATCAATACGCTCTCGCGATCAGGATTTCTTCCACCGCTTGCGCGCCGGTGAAGATGCACTTGCCGAACGATGCCGGCTGCGCAAGCGGGGCGTTGCGGATGGTGAGCTTCAGCGCCTTGAGCCGGTCGCCGACCTCCTCCAGGGCGGCCCCCGTGGGCTTCGCCCATTGCACCCGCGCCCAACCTTTGAATTCCGCACCCTCGTCCGCGCCATAATACGCGGCGACGTCCTCGAACGTCTTGAGGTCGTCGCGGATGGCGCCATCCATCCGCGCCTTGGCTTCCCGAAACAGCGCGCGCTGCATTTGCTCGAGCAGCATCGGCGCCTCCCGCACGAATTCGGCGCGCGCCAATGTGTGGGTTTTGATCTTATCGCCCTCGCGCAGCGCATTGCGGATCAGATAGCTCACTTGCCCTCCAGCGGCGTCGCGCGGCCCAATTTCGCAGATCAAGGGCGCGCCACGGCGGACCCAATCCCAACGTTTGTCGGCGGGGCGAGCGTCCTTCATGTCCACAAATGCTCGCACCGGCGCGCCGAGGGCGCTGGTCGCGCTGAGCTCCGCGCAAAGTGACACGCAATACTCCAGAAGCTGCGTATCCTCCGGCTTCCCACGCAGCATCGGCACGATAACGATCTGGCGCGGCGCGATGGTCGGCGGCGTGCGCAGGCCGTCATCGTCGCCATGGGTCATGATCACGCCGCCGATCAGCCGGGTAGAAACACCCCACGACGTGGTGTGCGCTAGTGTTTGTCCGCCTTCCTTGTCCTGGTAGCGGATGTTCTGCGCCTCGGCGAAATGGGTGCCGAGATAATGCGAGGTGCCCGCCTGCAGCGCTTTTCCGTCCTGCATCATCGCTTCAATCGAGTAGGTGCGTTCCGCGCCCGGGAAGCGTTCGTTCTCAGGCTTCTCGCCAGCGATTACCGGCATAGCCAGAAAATCCTCCGAGACGCTGCGATAAATTTCGAGCGCCAGCATGGTCTCCGCCATCGCGTCGGCCTCATCGACGTGGGCGGTATGGCCCTCCTGCCAAAGAAACTCCGCGGTGCGCAGAAACATCCGCGTGCGCATCTCCCAGCGCATCACGTTTGCCCATTGGTTGAGCTTGAGCGGCAGGTCGCGGTACGATTTGATCCAGCGGCTGAACGCGTCGCCGATGATGGTCTCCGAGGTCGGGCGGATGATGAGCGGCTCCGCCAGCTCGGCCTCTGGGTCAGGCTTCATCACGCCGTCGAAGGCCTTTAGCCGATGGTGGGTCACCACCGCCATTTCCTTGGCGAAGCCCTCGACGTGCTCGGCCTCCTTGGCGATGAAACTCATCGGGATGAGCAACGGGAAATAGTAATTCTCGTGCCCGCTGGCCTTGATGCGCGCATCAAGTTCGCCCTGCAGGCGCTCCCAAATCCCCATGCCCCACGGCTTGATGATCATGCAGCCGCGCGTGGGCGACAATTCCGCGAGGTCGGCCTCGCGCACCACCGCCTGGTACCATTCGGGGAAATCCTCGGCGCGCGTGACCTTGAGCGCATGCATGAGCGGAAACGTCCTTTCTTCAGGGCTGGATAGAGTAAGCCGGCGCGGCGGGCAACGCGCCCGGCTCAGCCGCGCATGCGGAAAATATCGACCGAGATCGCCCAAGCGACCCCCAGCCACAGAACAGCCGCAATGCCGGTCGCGATCAACGCTTTCAGGCCAAGATTGGGGACGCGAGGCGCGCCGCGTTCCACCCCCGGAGCGGCCGCCTCATCGGCCTCGTGCAGGCTCTGTGCGCCCATGGGCAGCACCATAAAAAACGAGAGCCACCAGAGTATGAAATAAATCGCGGCGCCCATGATCGGGTTCATGGATGCGCGCCTTTCGGGGTTTCCATCAGTTCGACCAATACGCCGTCGGAATTTTTTGGGTGAACAAAGATGATCGGCGTACCGTGTGCGCCAATACGAGGCTCATTCAACACCGTTGCGCCCTTGCGCACCATTTCGTCGCGGGCGGCGTAGATGTCGGCGACCTCGAAGCACACATGGTGTTGGCCGCCTTTGGGATTGCGCTCCAGGAATTTCACGATGGGGGCATCATCGCCCAAAGGCTCAATCAGCTCGATCTGGCTATTGGGCAAATTGACGAAGGCGAAACGCACGCCCTGCGCCGGCAACTCACGCGTCTCCGTGATCGCGCTATCGCTCACGCCATAGAGATCGCGATAATTCGCCTTCGCCGCCTCGATTGAGGGCACAGCGATTCCGACATGATTGAGCCTGCCGATCATCACCCTTCCTTTCTGGAATACCTAAACCCGCAGCACACTGACATCGACCAGCGGCCGCTTGCCCCAGAGCCGCTCAGCCGCTTTGCGTACGCCCCGCACGATCGCGGCCTCAACCGCCTCGTCGCCTTGCCGTTCCTCCAGCCCCAAACGTCCGAACGCGGCCTCAGCAGCACTCGCGAGCTCATCGAGAGCATCATCCAGCCGATCCGCGTCGCTCATAGAAAGCCCTCGCAGCGAGACGTTGGGACCGGCTACGATCGTACTCTTCTTGTCGCCCACTACGAGCGATACATTGATGGCCCCCTCAGCGCCCAGTCGCTTACGATCGCGCAGAACCTCATCCTCGGCTTCGATCATCACGCCGCCATCGACGTAAAGACGCCCCGCAGGAACCTCATCGATCAAAGCAGCCGGCCCCGGCGCCAACCTGATGAGATCGCCATTGTTGGGGGCGATTGCTTCAGCAACCTGGAGTTCCTTGGCGAGCTTGACGTGCTCCAGGATGTGCCGGCGCTCGCCGTGAACCGGCACAGCGATGCGCGGGCGCGCCCATTGGTACATCTGTTTGAGTTCATCGCGCGCGGGATGGCCGGAGACGTGCACAGGCGCGTCATCGGCGGTGATCAGGTCCACCCCGCGGGAAAGGAACGCATTGTAGAGCCCGTGGATCGCCATCTCATTGCCCGGGATGACGCGTGACGAGAATATCACGGTGTCGCCTGCATGAAGCGAGACATTGCGAAACTCGCCGCGGGCGATGCGTGAAAGCGCCGCGCGCGCTTCACCTTGGCTGCCGGTGCAAAGATAAAGCACTTTGTCCGGCGCCAAATTGGCGGCCTCGTCCTCGGCGATAATTGCCGGCGCGTCCGCAAGCAGCCCCACGCTCTTAGCGGCGCCGACGATGCGGTGCATCGAGCGGCCGACCAGGCACGGCTTGCGCCCGCACGCGCGGGCTGCGTAAAGCGCCGACTCCACCCGCGCGACATTGGAGGCGAACGCCGTCACCGCCACGCGCCCAGTGCAGCCGGCGACGACTTTGGCCAATTTCTCTCGTACGTCGGACTCTGAACCCGAAGTCCCCTCCACGAAAACGTTGGTAGAATCGCACACCATGGCGAGGATACCCTCCTCGGCCATGGCTTTGAGCGTCGTCTCGTCGGTAACGTCGCCGATCATGGGCGCAGGATCGATCTTCCAATCGCCAGTGTGCCACACCATGCCCAACGGGGTGCGAATGGCGAGCCCATTGGGCTCGGGGATCGAGTGCGTGAGCGTTACAAATTCAATATCGAACGGCCCGAGCGTAAGCTTTCCCTTAAGTGGAATTACAGTGAGCGGCACGCGCTCAAGCAAATTGCGCTCCTTCAGTTTTTCCCGCACCAACGCAGCCGTGAATGGCGTCGCGTACACTGGCGCCTTCAAATCCGGCCAAAGCCACGCCAACGCGCCGATGTGATCTTCATGCGCATGCGTCAGCACGATACCGAGGATATTGTCGCGTTCTTCAACGAGAAACGCGGGATCGGGAAGAATGAGATCGATCCCGGGCGTTGAATCTTCGCGCCCGAAGGTGACGCCGATATCGACGATGATCCATTGCCGGGCGCCGGGGGGACCAAAGCCGTAAGCATTCAGATTCATCCCGATTTCGCCGGACCCGCCCAGGGGCAGGAACACAAGCTCGTCTTCGCTTCTGGGCTTTTTCAAAGCACGCCGCCATTGCGCTTGAATATCTCAAGCAAGCCGCGCGACGTGAGGTCCTGATCGAAATGATCGATGGCGGGAAACGCGCCCTCAAAGATCGCCGCGACGCCGCCTGTGGCGATGGTTTGCATCGGCTTGCCGTACTCGGCGCGGATGCGACGGCAGAGTCCTTCGATCATTTCAATTGAGCCCCAATAAATTCCAGATTGCATAGCACTCACAGTGTCCTTGCCGATGACGCGGCCAGGGTCGCGAATTTCCACGCGCGGCAGGCGTGCTGCCGCGTCGTGCAGCGCCTGCAGCGAGAGATTGATGCCGGGCATGATGATGCCGCCCTCGAACGCGCCGTCAGCGGCGACGATGTCGAACGTGGTCGCGGTGCCGCTGTCGATCACGATGGCAGGGCCGCCATATTCGACAAACGCGCCGACAGCGTTGACAAGGCGATCGGCGCCGGCCTCGCTTGGCTTGTCGATGCGCACCTCTATGCCAAGCTGTACGCCCGCTTCGCCAACCACCATCGGCTCAGCGCCGACATAGCGGCGCGACAAGTTGCGTAGGTTGAACAGAGCCTGCGGCACCACAGTGGAGATGATGCAAGCTTTGATTTCGGCGAAACTGAAACCGCCAAGCTCCATCAATTGCGCCAGCCACGGCGCATATTCGTCCGCGGTGCGGCTCGAGTCTGTGCTGGCGCGCCATTGCGCGCGCCAGCCGGCCCCGTCGTGCACGGCGAATTTTGTGTTGGTGTTGCCGACATCGATGGCCAGGAGCATTTGGATTACGCCACGTTTGCAATGAGTACGTCGCCAGCGGCGATCAGCCTTCGCCCGCTTGCCGTGTCGAGTTCCAGCTCCCCACGCGGCGAAAGCCCGGCGATGGCGCCCTCGATCGCCTCCGCGCCCTGGAGAACGCGCGCCGCGCCGCCAAGCCCGTGCGCTCGCGCAAGCCACGCACGCCGCAACGGTTCGAACCCCTCATGGTCCAGCCGATCCGCCCATGTTTCGAGTCGAGGCCTCAGGCCGGCGAAAAACACGTTGGCCGATGGCAGTTCGGCGCCGCGCGGCAATTTCTCCCGCACAGAGGTCGTAGCTTGATCCAGAGCGCGTGGCGCGACCGCTACATTGACGCCCAATCCCAATGCCGCCCAAATCCGACCATCAGGGCCAGACCCGCTGTCAATCAGGATGCCGGCCGCTTTCGCCCCGCCGATCAACACGTCATTGGGCCATTTCAACCCGACACCGGAAACACCAAATGCATCCATGGTCTCAGCGATCGCTATGCCGGCGGCGAAGCCTAACAATGCAACCTCCGCTGGCGGGCGCGCGGTCTCGAAAAGATAGGTGGCGAAAAGATTGCCTTCGAACGAAACCCAGGCGCGCCCGCGGCGTCCGCGCCCCGCACTCTGCTGGTTCGCTAAAAGCCAAACCGGTCCATACGCGCCTCCTTCGGCGCGGCGTCGCGCCTCCAGATTGGTGGAGTCTATTTCCTCAAAAACCTCAACCGACGCCCCAGCGTCTATCATCGCGTCTCTCAGAAATTCATCCGCACGGCTGCCTCAGCCCAGTTCTGCACCGAACCAAGCGCCAACACCAGTACAGGGAAGGTCAGCGCCGCGCCGGCGACAGCTGTGGCCGCGATCGTGAAGGAAGCCGGCTCAAAGCGCGCCGCCGGCGCGCTAAACCACACCGACGACAACAGCCGGAGATAATAGGCCGCCGCCACAACAGCGGCGACGCCGCCCAGTACGGCAAGCCAAACCAATTCCGCGTCCACCGCAGCGCGGAACACCAGGAATTTGCCCAGAAAGCCGGCGAATGGCGGTATCCCCGCGATCGAGAATAAAAGCATGGTCAGAAGCGCCGCCATCCAAGGCCGGGTTTGGGCGAGGCCGGCCAAGTCAGCCACCGTCTCCGCCGGCGCGCCATTGCGGCGCATCGCTAAGATGAGGGCGAAAATGCCGATATTCGCTGGCAGATAAAACGCCAGATAGATCAACGCCGAGACCGGGCCCTCCGCCACGCCGCTGGCGAGGCCCATGAGCGCAAACCCCATATTGCCGATCGACGAATACGCCATCAGCCGCTTCAGATTGGTCTGCAGCAGCGCGCCGACCGCCCCCCACACCATCGAGATCGCCGACAGCGCCACCACCACCTGTCGCCATTGCGGCTCGAAGCTCGCGAACGGTTCATAAAGAACGCGCGCCATCAGTATGACGGCCGCCACCTTTGGCGCTGCCGCGAAGAATGCCGTCACCGGTGTGGGCGCGCCTTCATAGACGTCCGGCGTCCACATGTGGAACGGCGCCGCCGACATCTTAAAGCCAAGCGCACAAAGCATGAGCACCAGGCCGAACAACAAGCCGACGCCCCCGCCCTCGGCGGCGGCAGATGCAATCGCATCAAAGTGGATCGCCCCGGTAAAGCCGTAGACGAATGACGCGCCGAACAATAGCAGGCCGGATGAGATGGCGCTCAGCACGAAATATTTGAGCCCCGCCTCCGAAGAAAGCGCATCGTCGCGCCGCCACGCCGCCAGCACATAAGCGCACAAGCTCTGCAACTCGACGCCGACGTAAAGGCTGATCAAATCCTGCGCCGAGACCATCACGAACATCCCGAGCGCGGCGAGCGTCAGCATAATCGGGAATTCGAAACGCGGGTCCTTGTCTCGCGCAAAATGATCGGCGCCAAGCGCAAGCGCCGCGGCGGCGGAGAGACCGATCAGGACTTTCGCAAACACGCCTAGCCCATCGATCACCATGGCGCCCTGCAGCACGCGCACCGGCGCTACCGGAGCGTCTATGACCGCCAACACGCCCGCCCCGGCCAACGCCGCGACTCCCAACGCCGACAGCAAGCCAAACAAACGGTCCCCGCCCCAGGCGCCGATCAGCACCCCGACCAAAGCAAAGCCGGCAAGCAGCAATTCCGGCCGCACATGCGGCAAGCTCGCCACGAGATCCTGCATCGGCTGCATCATGGCGCGCCTCCGGTAAAGGCTGTCGCCACCGCGCGCGCGGATGCGTCGGTGAAGTTCAGAACCAGGCCTGGCGCCAGACCCATAATCAGAGTGGCGAGCACGAGTGGAACGAAGGTCGCCCATTCGCGCGCATCCATGTCAACGATGCCCTCAAGCTTTGGGTTCTCAACAACGCCTAGCGTCACTTTGCGATACAGGGTCAACGCATATGCGGCAGAAAAGATGACGCCGAGGCAGGCGCCGGCCGCCGCCCATACACTCACCTGGAAAGCGCCGACCATCGTGAGAATTTCACCGGGAAAGCCAGACGTACCAGGCAGCCCAACATTGCCCATGGTGAACAACAGGAACACCGCCGCATAGACCGGCATCCGATTCACCAGTCCTCCATAGAACGCGATCTCGCGCGTGTGCATGCGGTCGTAGACGACGCCAACGCAGAGGAAGAGCGCTCCAGAGATAATACCATGCGAGAGCATCTGAAAGATCGCGCCCTGCACGCCCTGCATCGTGCCGGAGAAAATCCCAAGCGTCACAAATCCCATATGCGCCACCGACGAGTACGCAATCAGCTTCTTCATGTCGAGCTGGCGGAACGCCACCAGCGATGCCCAAACGATCGCCACCACGGACAATGCAAACATCATCGGCGTGAACAGATGCGAGGCGTCCGGGAACATCGGCAGCGAGAACCGCAGAAAGCCATACCCCCCCATCTTCAAAAGCACCGCCGCAAGCACGACCGAGGCCGCCGTTGGCGCCTCGACGTGCGCGTCAGGCAACCACGTGTGCACCGGCCACATCGGCAACTTCACCGCAAACGAGGCGAAGAAAGCCAACCAAAGCCAAGTCTGCATCTGCGGGTCGAACCCAGGCCCGCGCGCGAACGCGGTCAGCGCTTCGATGTTACTGGTTCCCGCCGTCGCGATCATCGCGATGATCGCCACCAGCATCAGGATCGAGCCCAGCAATGTGTAGAGGAAAAACTTGAATGCGGCGTAGACGCGCCGCGCGCCGCCCCACACCCCGATCAATATGAACATCGGGATGAGGCCAGCTTCGAAGAAAAAATAGAAGAGCACGATGTCCTGCGCGCAGAACACGCCGATCATCAATGTCTCGAGAATGAGAAACAGCACCATATAGCTGGCGACTTGTTTCTCGATGCTCCAACTCGCCAGGATGCACAGCGGCGTCAGAAAGGTTGTCAGCAGGATCAGCGACATCGCCAATCCGTCAACGCCCAAACGATAGGCCAGGCCGAACGCCCAAGGTGTATTCTCCACCATTTGGTAGCCTGGGTTCGTCGGATCAAACACCGCGAAAGCCAACACCGAGGCCGCGAACGTTACGATCGTGAAGATCAACGTGATGAAGCGTACGCCGCGGTCAAAGCCAGGGTTCTCGCCCGGAAGCGTGGCGCGCGCGGCAAGCACAAGCAGCGCCCCGGCCGCGGGCAGAAACGTCACGATCGAAAGGAGCGGCCAATCGCGCAGGAATTCCCGCAGGCCGACGACGATGTCCGCCCAATTCATCGCCCGCCTCCGATGCCGGCGAAGATCGCATAGGCGCCGAAGCCGACCGCGGCGATCAGCATGATGAAGCTGTAATGATAGACATAGCCCGATTGCAGTTTGCGGACCATGCGCGAGAAGAAGCGGGACGAGCTCGCAACGCCATCAGGGCCCAATCCGTCGATTATCTTCTGGTCGCCGACTTTCCAGAACAAGTCGCCGACCGCGCGCGCTCCTTTGACGAAGATAAAGTCGTAAATCTCGTCAAAGAACCACTTATTGTAGAGGAACGAATGCGCCGGGCCGCCGGCGAGGCGACGCGGGACTTTAGGCTTCCAGAGGTAAAACACAACTGCGCCGAAGAAGCCGATCAACGTGACCGTGAGCGGCGCCCAAATCACCCAGGCCGGAAATTCATGGTGCTCGCCGTGCGCAAACGGAATTGCGTGACGCCAGAAATCGTTCGCGCCGCCCAAAAAATATGGCGCGAAGACAACGCCCGCAAATGCCGCTCCAATAGCCAGCACAACCAGCGGGCCGAGCATGACCCATGGCGATTCATGCGCAGGCGCCACGCCATCGGCCGGCTCTTCGTGGGCATGCTCCCCCTCGTGCGCATGGTCAGCGTGATGTGCATGCGGGTTGGGCCGAAACACGCCCTCGAAAGTCATGAAGGCGAGACGCCAGGAATAGAAGCTTGTGAGCAGCGCGGCCGTGATCCCGCACCAGAAGGCAAATTGTGCGCCGATGCCGTGGGCGCCGTACGCCGCCTCGATAATCGCGTCTTTTGAATAGAACCCGGCGAAGCCGCCAAGGCCTGGGATTCCAAAACCGATCAACGCCAGCGTCCCGATCGTCATCATCGCCCAGGTGATCGGCATCGGCTTTCGCACGCCGCCCATGTAGCGCATGTCCTGCTCGTGGTGCAGGCCGTGGATCACCGAACCTGCCCCGAGGAATAGCAACGCTTTGAAGAAGGCATGGGTGAAAAGGTGAAACATCGCCGCGTTATAGGCGCCCACGCCAGCGGCGAAGAACATGTAGCCGAGCTGGGAACAGGTAGAATAGGCAACCACGCGCTTGATGTCGTTTTGAGCAAGACCGACGGTCGCCGCAAACAAGGCCGTCGTCGCCCCGATCACGGTGACGAACCCCGCAGCATAAGGCGCCATTTCATAGAGCGATCCGCAACGGCACACCATGAAAACGCCTGCCGTCACCATGGTGGCCGCATGGATCAAGGCAGAAACCGGCGTCGGTCCTTCCATCGCGTCAGGCAACCACACGTGCAGAAAGAATTGCGCGCTCTTGCCCATCGCGCCGATGAACAGGAGGAACGCCACTAATTCCACAGCTCTCGTCTCGAACCCGCCGGCGCTGAACATCAAGTCTGGCTGCGCCGCAGCGGCCGCAAAGAGCTCATCGTATTGGATGGTGCCATAGAAGAAGAACGCCGCCATGATCCCAAGCGCGAAGCCGAAATCACCCACCCGGTTTGTAATGAACGCTTTGATCGCCGCATCGTTGGCGCTGCGCTTGTGATACCAGAACCCGATCAGCAGATACGACGCTACGCCTACACCTTCCCAACCGAAGAAGAGCTGAAGGAGATCGTTGGCGGTCACCAGCGCGAGCATCGCGAAGGTGAAGAACGAGAGATAAGAGAAGAAACGCGCTCGGTGAGGGTCCTCGGCCATATAGCCGATGGAATAGACGTGCACGAGGAAGCTGACCGTGTTCACGACCACAAGCATGATCGCCGAGAGCGTGTCGATGCGCACGCTCCAGGTCGATGAGAACCCAGCTACGTCGATGAAGTCGAAGAGTTCAATGACATGCTTCTCGCCGTCGCCCCAGACGAAACTTGCGAAAATCGGGATCGAGAGCGCCAGCGATAGGCCTACTGAGCCGGTTGTGATCGCCATGGCCAGACGATCGCCGATCTGCTTTTGCAGCAGCCCCGCGAAAGCGGCCGCAAACAGAGGCCCGAGGACGATGAGGATTTCAGGTGAAAACGCCACCAGCTCAACCCCTCATCTGACTGATGTCTTCAACGGCGATGCCGCCGCGATTGCGGAAATAGGTGACGAGGATCGCCAACCCTACCGCGGCCTCCGCAGCCGCCACGGTCAACACCAACATCGCGAAAACTTGACCTTGGATGTTTTGTAGGTGAGCGGAAAACGCCACTAGATTGATGTTGACCGCCAGCAGTACGAGTTCGATCGACATCAGGATTATGATGACGTTCTTCCGGTTCACGAAAATGCCGAACACGCCAATCGTGAACAAGGCGGCGGCGACGACGAGGTAGTGGGTAAGCGTTATCGCCATCAGCCGAGCCCCTGTCCTGGGCGGATGTCTTTCAACTCCACGCCTTCCGAACGCTTGCGTCCCACTTGGGCGGCGATGTCCTGTCTACGCACGCCGGGACGGTGGCGCAGAGTCAGCACAATTGCGCCGATCATGGCCACGAAGAGGATCAGTCCCGCCAACTGAAACACGAGCAAGTATTCTGTGTAGAGAACGCGCCCTATGGCCTCTGCATTGGTGACCCCGCCTTCTCCTGCAGGCGCAAGCGCGATCGGGGCGCCGTCAGCAGAGGTCGCGGCATAGGCGACCAGCGCGAGCTCGGCGAACAGCGCGCCCGCCACGACGAGCCCCGCCGGAAGATATGAGAGGAAGCCCTGCCGCAGCTCTGCAAAGTCAACGTCGAGCATCATCACGACGAACAGAAACAAAACCGCGACCGCTCCTACATAGACGACCACCAGCAGCATCGCCAGGAACTCTGCGCCCAGCAGCACAAACAGCCCTGCCGCGTTGAAGAACGCCAAAATGAGGAACAACACAGCGTGCACGGGATTGCGCACGCTGATTACCGCAAACGCCGACGCGATCGTCATCGCGGCCAGAACATAGAAGGCGACAGCCGCCAGCATCCTCTTCCCCTTTACGTCGCCCTCAACGATAAGGCGCGTCCAGCTCCAGATTCTTCGCGATCTCCTGCTCCCAGCGGTCGCCGTTTGCGAGCAGACGTTCCTTGTCGTAGTACAATTCCTCGCGGGTCTCGGCGGCGAATTCGAAATTCGGCCCCTCGACGATCGCATCCACCGGGCACGCCTCTTGGCAGAAGCCGCAATAGATGCACTTGACCATATCGATGTCGTAGCGCGTGGTGCGGCGCGAACCGTCGGCGCGCTCTTCAGCCTCGATGGTGATGGCCTGCGCCGGGCAGATCGCCTCGCACAATTTACAGGCGATGCAGCGCTCTTCGCCGTTCGGGTAGCGCCGCAGCGCGTGCTCGCCGCGGAAACGCGGAGAGAGAGGCCCCTTCTCGAACGGATAATTCACCGTCGCCTTGCGGCGGAAAAAATATTTCATGCCGAGCGCAAAGCCGCCCAGCATATCGAGCATCATGGCGCCCTTGGCGGCCTGAAGGATGCGGCGCATTGCTAGCCTCCCGCCAACGCCGCGCTTGCGGGCGGCGCCAAGAAGGTGACGTAATAGCCGATGGCGGCGACGGCCACGAGCGAGGTAGGTAGAAAAATCTTCCACCCCAGCCGCATCAACTGGTCATAGCGATAACGCGGCACGATCGCCTTCACCATCGCAAACAAGAAGAAGACGAACCAAATCTTGCCATAAAGGATGACAAAGCCGAGCCAGGGATCGTCGACCGCTCCCCATGGCAGGTGCCATCCGCCCAGGAACATGATGCTCGTCATCGCGCACATCAGCACGATGTTCAGATATTCCCCGATCATGAATAGCAAATAAGGCGTGGAGGAATATTCCACCTGGTAGCCCGCCACCAGTTCAGACTCTGCTTCCGGCAGATCGAACGGCGGGCGGTTGGTTTCGGCCAGCGCCGAGACGAAGAAGACCACCAGCATGGCGTACATGGTGATCCCGACAAGAAGATTGTCAGGAAATTCGGCAAAGTTGAGCAGCCGGAACCCGTGCCACATCCAGATTCCGTCGCGCTGGTTCTCGACGATGTCGCCAAGATTGAGCGAGCCCACCAGCAACAGCACCGTGATGATCACGAAGCCAATCGAAACTTCGTAGCTCACCATTTGCGCCGCCGAGCGCAGGCCGCCAAGGAACGGATACTTGGAGTTCGAAGCCCAGCCGCCGATAATAATGCCGTAGACGCCAAGCGACGATATCGCAAACAGGTAGAGGATGCCGACATTGAGGTCGGCGATCACGACGCCGCTAGACCAGGGGATCACCGCCCAGCCGACGAAGGCGAGCACGAACGTAATCAACGGCGCCAGGATGAAAACCGTCTTGTTTGCGCCTGCCGGGATCACGATCTCTTTGAAGACAAATTTGAAAAAATCGGCGAACGATTGCAGCAGCCCGAACGGACCAACGACGTTCGGTCCCTTCCGAAGCTGCACCGCCGCCCAGACTTTGCGGTCAAACAACAGGATAAACGCCAGAGTCAGCAAAAGCAGGATCACGATGCCGAGCACCTGGCCCGTCTTCATCAGGCCCCACTCGAACTCGACCGGCCAGTCGAACCAGGGAATGTAATCGCGAGCGGGGTTCATTCGGCCGCCACCTTGTGCGCGCTCGATCTCAAGCGCGAACACTCCGCCATCGTCTTCGAGGCGCGGGCGATCGGATTGGTGAGGTAGAAATCCGCGATCGGACACCGGAACGGTTCAGACAGTAATTGCCCATCTGCGCCAATCTGCGATGGATCGAAATCGCCGCCAGCCGCGCCCGGAGCGTAATCCACGTGGCCGAAGGTCGGGTGATCGGCGATCATCTTCGCGCGCAGCTGATCGAGCGAGTCATAGGGCAGCGTCTTGCCCATTACAGCGGAGAGTGCGCGCAGAACGCTCCAATCTTCCTTGGCGTCGCCCTTCGGGAAGGTAGCGCGACGTCCGAACTGCACCCGGCCCTCGGTGTTGACCCAAGTGGCGTCCTTCTCGGAATAGGCCGCGCCGGGTAAAATAATGTCAGCCCGGTGCGCGCCCGCATCGCCGTGTGTGCCGAGATAGATGACCGTCCCCGCCTTGGGCAGCGCTGCTTCGTCCACGCCGAGCAGGAAGAGCGCATCCATGCCGCCCTTCAGCATCTCCTCGGCGTTGTTGCCGCCGTGGCCGGGTAAGAAGCCCAGGTCAAGACCGCCGACGCGCGCCGCAGCAACGTGCAGCACATTGAAACCGTTCCAGCCATCCTTGACCACGCCAAGTTGCGTTGCGAGCTTGCCGGCGGCGCGCAACACTGCGGCGCCGTCGGCGCGCGTCAGCGCACCCTGGCCGACTATAATCATGGGCCGCTGCGCGTTCTTTATTACATCGCCGAACGCGCCTAATTGGTTCAGAGACTGCGCCCCGGCGCCTATGTGCACAGCGCGGTAGGTGAGATCGGCGGGCTCGCCAATCACCCCCACTTCAGCGCCGCGCAGCCACGCCTTGCGAATGCGTGCATTAAGCACCGGCGCTTCCAGGCGCGGATTGCTCCCGATCAGTAGGATCGCGTCGGCATCATCGATGCCGGCTATGGTGGAATTGAACAAATAGGATTGCCTGGCGCCACCCAATTTCACGCCATCGGGCCTACAATCCGTGTTGGGCGAACCTAGTGAGCGGAAGAGATCGAGCGTCGCCTTCATGCTCTCAGCGCAGGCGAGATCGCCGGCGATGGCGCCGATCCTCTTCGCGTCGCCGGATAGCGCCTTAGCCGCGGCCGCCAGCGCTTCATCCCAGGACGCCGCGCGTAAGGCGCCGTTTTCGCGAACGTACGGCCGATCGAGCCGCTGACGCGATAGCCCGTCTTCGGCGTAGCGCGTTTTGTCCGAGATCCACTCCTCGTTCACGCCTTCGTTGACCCGGGGCAATATCCGCAACACCGCGTCGCCGCGTGCGTCGATTCGAATATTGGCCCCCAGCGCGTCCATTACATCCACGGATTCCGTCTTGGTAAGCTCCCAGGGACGAGCGTTGAATGCATACGGCTTGGACGTAAGCGCGCCCACGGGGCAGAGATCGATGACGTTGGCTGAAAGCTCGCTTGTGAGCGAAGCTTCCAGGTAAGTCGTGATTTCCATGTCCTCGCCGCGACCCGTGGCGCCGAGCTCGGGCACGCCGGCGACCTCGGTGGCGAAGCGGACACAGCGCGTGCACTGGATGCAGCGCGTCATCACGGTCTTGACCAGCGGGCCCATGTACTTTTCTTCGACCGCGCGCTTGTTTTCATCGAAGCGCGTGCCGCCGCGGCCGTAGGCGACCGATTGGTCCTGCAGATCGCACTCCCCGCCCTGGTCGCAGATTGGGCAATCCAGCGGATGGTTGATCAGCAGGAATTCCATCACCCCCTGGCGCGCCTTCGTCACCGCGGGGGATTTAGTCACCAATTCGTTGGGCAGGTTGTCGCGCGGCGGCGGCAAATCCTTCACCTGTTGCGCGCAGGAAGCGACCGGCTTCGGCCCTGGCTTGCCGCCGACCTTCACCTCGATCAGGCACATCCGGCAATTGCCGGCGATCGAGAGCCGCTCGTGGTAGCAAAAGCGCGGAATCTCGGCGCCGGCGGCTTCGCACGCCTGCAGCAGAGTATAGTCCGGGGGAACGTCGACCTCAGCGCCGTCGACGAGAATCTTCGTCATGGAAAGTTCCGCTTTCGACCGCTTCCCGGAAAAGTGTACGCGGTTTTCCGACCAGGAAGCGGTCAACTTTTGAACACCGCGCATGGACGATTTATTGCGTCGCCGCAAGAGGGCGGAAAGGCGCGGGTGACGGGGGCGAGACGCTGATGCGTAGGCGGAACAAACTGGGAAAATCTGGCGGGCTCGCCCCGCGCTTTCGCGAGTGTTATATTGCGATGCCGCCCCGATACCAGCATCGCCCCCCCCCATCGAGTTCTCCGAAAGTCCGGTTTTTTTGGACGCGGCCGATAGGCTTAGCCGTCGGGCGCCCGCCCCTGCCTCGCCCGCTCCTCCACCAGCGCCACGATATGCTCCACCATCGCGTCGTTCTCGAGCTTGTGATCCTGCTTCCCAGCGACGTACACCATGCCCGCGCCTTTGCCGCCGCCGGTGAAGCCCAAATCGGTCATCAGCGCTTCGCCAGGTCCGTTCACCACGCAGCCGATGATCGACAGCGTGATCGGTTCGGCGATGTGGGCGAGGCGGCGTTCTAGTTCATCGACGGTGGCGATGACGTTGAAGCCCTGGCGCGCGCAGGAGGGGCAGGCGATGATGGTGACGCCGCGTTGGCGCAGGCCCATGCTCTTCAGGAGATCGTTGCCGACCTTGATCTCCTCGACCGGGTCGGCGGCGAGCGAGACGCGGATAGTGTCGCCGATGCCGGCCCAGAGCAGCGAGCCCATGGCGATGGAGGATTTCACCGTACCGCTGCGCAGCGCGCCCGCTTCGGTGACGCCGAGATGCAAGGGCGCGTCGGTGGCTTCCGCGAGTTGCTGATAGGCGGCGGCGGTAAGGAACAGGTCGGATGCCTTCACGCTGATCTTGTATTCGCGGAAATCATGTTCCTCGAGCAAGGCCGCGTGGAACAGCGCGCTCTCCACCATCGCCTGCGGGCACGGCTCGCCGTATTTTTCCAACAGATGGTTTTCTAGCGAGCCGGCGTTGACGCCAATGCGTATCGAGCAGCCATGATCCTTGGCCGCCTGGATCACGTCCTTCACACGCTGGGCGTTGCCGATATTGCCCGGGTTGATGCGCAGGCACGCGGCGCCCGCCGCCGCCGCCTCGATGGCGCGGCGGTAGTGGAAGTGGATGTCGGCGACGAGCGGAACCTTCGCCGCGCGGGCGATCTTGCTGAAGGCGGCGGTTGAATCTTCATCTGGACACGACACGCGCACGATGTCGGCGCCGGCTTCTTCTAATTGGCGGATTTGCGCGATGGTCGCCGACGCATCCGCCGTGGGCGTATTGGTCATGGATTGTACGCTGATCGGCGCATCGCCGCCAACCTCGACCGCGCCGACGCGGATCTTGCGCGAGCGGCGCCGCTCTATGCGCCGCCACGGGCGGATGTGATGGAGATCGGCGTCGTCGCTTTGCATGGAGAGCCTTAGGGAACGTCAATACCCCGGCGTCATTCCGGACGCGCGGAGCGCGATCCGGAACCCAGGGGCAACCCGCGTGGCTGTCGCACCTGGGTTCCGGGTTCGGCTTCGCCGCCCCGGAATGACGGCTCGAATTGAGTCAACAGCACTTGGTGCGGTTAGTAAATATCATGCGTCGAGCGCGTTTCAGCTGCGCGGCGCGGCCAGTTCCGCCTGGGTCAGCGGTTTGACCTCGTCGAGCGGGCGACCGAGCACCGGCATGCCGGCCGCGCCGAGCGCCCCTGCCGAGACGCCATCGACATAGAGTTCAAACGAGCCGCCATCGCGGGCGTGCAGCGTCCAGCCGGGGCTTGGATCCGGGCGATAGACGTCGCCGGCGCGAAGGGTCCGCGACAGGAATACCGTCCCGTCGGGCCCTCGGGCCTCAATCCAGGCATCGGCGACCGCCCGGATTTCGACAATCCGGTGGCTTGTTTCCACCCAGGGCGCGGAGGCTGACGGCGACTGGCCAGAGGGCGTTATGTCTGCCTGGGTCTGGGTTTCAGTTTTCGAGGGTAAGGCCCGCCAGGCGACAAAAGCGGCCGCCAAGCCCACCAGCAGCGCTGCCGCCATCCAGGGCCGCTCGCGATGGGGCTTCGAGGCGGGACTACGCAATTGCTTTTGCGCATCCTGCCGCACCAGCGCGCTCTCGATCTGGAATTGCTCGACGATGGCCTTTTCGTCCAACCCGAGTTCGCGGGCGTAGGACTTCAAAAACGCGATGGCGTACGCCTTCCCGGGAAGGAGCTTAATGTTCATGTCCTCGAGCGCCTCGAGGAATTCCCGCCGGACGCGGATGCGCTCGCCCACTTCGTCCAGGCTCCAGCCGCGCTGCAGGCGCGCATGGGCAAGCTTCTGCCCCGCCCTCAAATTCGGATCGACGCTCACCGCTTGCAACGCACGCGGTTGAGCGGAGGCAGTCTCATTTCCGGATATTGGCTCGGATGGAAGTTGTTGCAGCATCGAATCGGGGCCGCTCCTTTGGGATCAGCTTGTGGAAGGCAAGATTTAAGCCACGATTAAGCATAAGCTGAAATCCCGCCGTCCTCAACGCGCACGGGCGAGCAATCACAGCGAAAAACCGTGCTTTTCGGCGATTTCAACAAGCTGACCGCGCGCGCTGGCGCCACTGCCGGTAAGGATAGGCTCAATCGCGCGCGCGGCGGCGCGAGCGTCCATTGAGAGCACAAGGCGCTTGATCGGGCCGACGCCGCTGGCCGGCATGGAAAGCCGGCGAAACCCGAGGGCGATGAACGCCAACGCTTCCAGTGGCTTGCCAGCCGCCTCGCCGCAAATGGATATTTGCAGGCCGGCAGCGTCGGCGTCCTCGCGAATGCGGCGCAGGAACCGCAAGGCCGGCGCGCTGAGGATATCGTAGCGGTCAGCCACGCGCTCGTTGCCGCGATCGGCGGCGAAAAAATACTGCATCAGGTCGTTGGTGCCGATCGAGAGGAAGTCGGCGCGGCCCTTCAGTTCCGGCACAGCCCAAGCCAACGAAGGCGCCTCCACCATGGCGCCAACCTCCACTTTGGCCGGGGCCTCCCCGCCGCGCCGGGTGCGCCAGGACAACTCAAGTTCGACGAGCGCCCTCGCGGCGTCGAACTCGGCAACCGTGGTGACCAGCGGAAACATGATCCGCAGGCGTCGCCCGGCGCCTGCCCGGATCAGTGCGCGGAGCTGGTATCGCAGCAAGGCGGGACGATCGAGCCCGATCCTGAGCGCCCGCCAGCCCAGCGCCGGGTTCTCTTCGCGTTCGGCCTCCACGTAGGGCAACACTTTGTCCCCGCCGAGGTCGAGCGTTCGGAAGGTGACGGGGCGCTCGCCCGCTTGCTTCAGGACGTCGGAATAGAGTTGTTCCTGGCTTGCGAGCCTCGGCATGGTCTCGGAAACCATGAACTGGAACTCGGTGCGGAACAGGCCGACGCCCTCGGCGCCGACCTCGTCGAGATGATGCACGTCAAGCGCAAGGCCGGCATTGAGCAGCAAGGTAATCCGTTCGCCGTCGTGCGTGATCGCAGGCGTGTCCCTGAAGCGCGCGAATTCCGCCGCGCGTTCCGATCTCAGGGCGAGACGCTGCTCGTAAGCCTTCACCACCGAGCGTTCGGGTCGCAACCGCACCTCGCCGCGCTCGCCATCCAGAATGACAGCATCGCCCGCTTCCACCCGCGACAGCAATCCCGGCAATAGGCCCACCATTGGCAAGCCCAACGCCCGCGCCACGATTGCAGCGTGCGAGGTGCTGCCCCCGCCCTCAAGCGCCACGCCGGCAAGCCGCCCTGCGCCGTAATCAAGTAATTCTGCAGGCCCGAGGTCACGCGCGATCAGGATGGCGTTGTCAGGCAGGCTTCGAGGCCCGCCCTCGTCCTCGCCAGCGAGCGCGCGCAACAGGCGGTTGTCCAGATCTTCGAGGTCTTGCATGCGCTCGCGGAAGTGGTGATCGCGTGCAGCGTTCAGCTTGGCGCGGTGTTCGCCGCGCACGCGCTCAACCGCTGCTTCCGCCGCGAGGCCCGCGCCGACGCCGTGGCGCAACTTCGCTTCCCAGTTTGGGTCATTGGCCAGCATCACGAACGTCTCAAACACATCGCGCGATACCCCGGATATGCGGCCCGCCTCTCCTTCCAACATGCGCACCAGCGTCCCGCGCACCTGGGCGAGCGCGTGGGCGAGACGCTCCTCCTCCCTGGCAGGGTCGTCGGCGATAACGCGGCCGAGCGGCGCGTGCGGCTCGTGCATCACCGCCACGCCAATGACGATCCCTTCCGACAGCGACTTGCCGAGACTAAGCTCCGGTCGGCTCGGGCGGGCTTCCACCTCGGCGATCTCGGAAAGGTCGCCGAACGCGTTCGCGGCCACCATTTCCGCCAACACCATGGCGATGGTCTGCAGCGCCTCCACTTCGTCGTCGCCGTAAAGGCGCTCGACACGGTTTTGCACAACAAGCACGCCAAACGTTCGTTCCGAGCGCACGATCGGGACGCCGAGGAACGAGTGGAACGCCTCTTCGCCGGTCTCCGGGCGGTAGGCGAAGCGCTCGTGGGCGGGGGCGTCGGCGATGTTCAGCGGCTGCGCTGCTTCCGCCACCATGCCGACGAGACCTTCTCCTAGCTTCAGTCGGGTCCTGTGCACCGCCTGGCGTTCGAGCCCTTCGGTGGCGAACAATTCGTGGAAGGGCCCGCGCGTGAGGTAGATGGAGCACACGTCGGCGACCATGGTCGAGGCGATCATGGCGACCAGCTGATCCAGGCGCATTTGCGCTGAATCCGCCGCCCCCATGATCTCGCGCAATTTGCGCAGCAGTATCCGAGACCCGCCGAGATTTGCTGGGCCGACCATTCGCCTCTTTCTTCCTCCTACGCCACGTCCAGCCCATAGGCGCTATGCAGCGCCCGCACCGCAAGCTCGGTGTAGGCGGCGTCGATCAAAACCGAGATTTTGATCTCGGAAGTGGCGATGGCTTCGATATTGACGCCTTTTTGTGCAAGCGCTGCGAACATTGTGCGCGCAACCCCCGCCTGGCTGCGCATGCCGATGCCAATGACCGAGACTTTGGCGACATCACGGCGAAGGTGGATTTCCTCAACGCCGATCTGTTCGCGCGCCTCAGCGATCGTTTCGGAAGCGCGCTGAGCATCCCTGTCGGGGCAGGTAAATAGCATGTTCTGGCGTCCAGCCTGGCGCGCCTCGGTCTGCACGATCATGTCTACATTGATATTGGCGTCCGCCAATTTTGTGAAAATCTCTGCCGCAGCGCCGGGGCGATCGGCGACGCCGAGCAGCGAAATCTTCGCCTCGTCGCGCGAATAGGCGATGCCGGATACGATTTGTTTTTCCACGATCTGGTCCTCAGGGCAAAGCAAAGTTCCTGGATTCGCCGCGCCTGGCTCGGCGAAGCTGGAAAGTACGCGCACTGGTACGCGCCGGGCGAAGGCGAGTTCGACGGAACGCGTCTGCAACACTTTGGCGCCGAGGGACGCCATTTCGAGCATCTCTTCGTAGCAGATTTTGTCCAATCGCCGCGCCTTCGGCACGATGCGCGGATCGGTAGTGTAGACCCCATCCACATCGGTGTAGATGTCGCATCGTTCAGCCCCGAGTGCTGCTGCAACCGCGACCGCTGAAGTGTCCGATCCCCCGCGCCCGAGTGTCGAGATGCGCCCCTCCGCGGTGACGCCTTGGAACCCTGGAATGATGGCGACGCACCCAGCGTCGATGGATGCCGCGAGCGCCTCGGTTTCAACGTCGAGGACACGCGCCTTCGAATGAGCGGCGTCGGTGCGGAATGGAATTTGCCAATTCTGCCACGAGCGGGCTGGCACGCCGATGCGACGCAGCGCCAGAGCGAGCAGCCCAGTCGTTGCCTGTTCCCCGCTGGCGACAACCACATCGTACTCGTCGTTGAAATCGTCACCCGCAAGCGGCGCCTTATTGCCGCCTTCTCCAGCCGCCGCGCGCGCGAGCGCCACCAGCCGGTCGGTCTCGCCGGCCATCGCCGACACCACGACAGCCAGGCCACGCCCCGGCTTGCGTTCGGCCGCCACCAGGCGCGCGACGCGGGCTATCCGCTCCACGTCGCCCACGGACGTGCCGCCAAATTTCATGACCAGTCGAGACATTTCGGCGCGCCCTTAGCATGCTCCGCCCAAAGGCGATATGGCTTGACCGGCGCCGTGCCCGCCCCGAGATGTGACCCATGCCGGATGCGTCCCTCGACCCCGTCGAAATCAAGAAATTCAGCGCCTTGGCTGCCGAGTGGTGGAACCCCGCCGGCCCGTTTGGCGCCTTACACCGGCTCAACCCGGTGCGCCTCGGCTTCATCCGCGATCTCGCACGTCGACACTTCTCCACAAACGCTGTTAAACCGCTCGCGGGTCTGAGGGCGCTCGATCTCGGCTGCGGCGGCGGCCTGGTTTCGGCGCCGCTGGCGCGCATGGGCGCGTCGGTAACCGGAGTTGACGCTTCGCCCGAGGCGGTCGGCGCTGCGCGCGCTTATGCCAAGCAAGCTACGCTACCCATCGACTTCGAGTGCGCGACGGCTGAGGCCCTGGCCGCACGAGGCGAACGCTTCGATCTTGTGGCGGCGCTCGAGATTATCGAGCACGTGGCGGATGTGGGCGCTTTTTTGGGTTCCGCATCAGCGCTGGTGAAGCCTGGCGGACTGATCGTGCTCTCCACCATCAATCGCACGCCCAAGGCGCGCGCGCTTGCGATTGTCGGGGCCGAGCGCATTCTGCAATGGGCGCCCGCAGGCGCCCATGATTACGACAAGCTCGTCAAGCCGGAGGAAATTCGCGCCGGGTCGCCTGACATTCTGTGGGAGGCGCCGGTGGGGATCACGTACAACCCGCTGGGCAAGGGCTGGACGCTATCAGGCGATACGGACGTCAATTATCTCATTGCTGGGCGGAAGCCGAGCTCGCCCTGACGTGGCGCCGGCTAAGCCCCATGCGTCGGCGGCGGCGCCGCGCTGCAACCGGTAGCGGAGGCGCGTTATAGTGTGGCTGATGAATCTGAAATTCGCTCAGCGCTTGCCATCATGATCTTGCGAATTTCAGATTCGCCACACTAGGGAGGATTTCCATGCTTGTACCTATCACTGCGCTTTACGCCGCTCCGCTCGCGCTTGTCGGCCTCGTGCTCGCCGCGCGCGCCGGCGCACAACGCGGCAAACTGAAAATCGCCGTCGGCGACGGCGGCCATGACCAATTGCTCCAGAACGCCCGCGCGCACGCGAATTACACCGAATATGTGCCGCTGATCCTGGTGCTGATGGCGCTGCTCGAATTGAACGGCGCCGGCGCGGGCTGGCTGCATTCGATAGGCGGCGGCCTGCTGGCTGCGCGAATCGCGCACCCGTTTGGGATTGGCAGCGTCTCCAGCCCCGCGCGCTTTTTCGGTGCGGCGTTGACCATGCTGGCGCTGCTGGCGTGCATCGTACTGCTGGGGATGCAGAGCTACGGCGCCATGATGTAGACGCGCCAAAATCCCGGTCGGCTTGGCGCTTCCGGTTCGGCTTTTTTCCAGGCTCTCGAATTCAGGAGAGCGGGGCGCGCTGCAAGCTGAGCGCTCGAGTAGAGAATTTTGGTTTGCGCTTGTCGCACGCCCCACGCGGAATGTTGTTCGTCCGGCGCAGCCGAGAGGCGTTCGAGAACCGCCCGGGGGGCCATACGTTTCGGAGACGGGAGTTCGATGATCAGGGTCTCCTCCCCTTCGATCATCCCCGCGACGCTGGGGTTCCGGGCCGGCTTTAGCGCCTTGTCTGCGTTCCCGGTCGATGCGCGGCGAGAGCACCAAACTCTCTGCCGGGGCCTTCGGGTTTCCTTTCGCTTCCCGAAGCTGCGGCCTCATGAGCGTCGCCGCCCCAAGTCCGCATCGCATTCAATCCGCGTCTCGTCCGCGTTTGGCTTGGTGCACTCAATCGCCTCCTGTAGCCGAGACAAG